>JAQBXL010000039.1 GCA_027624135.1 Chloroflexota bacterium | reverse complement strand
GTTGACCCCGTCAAACACAACTGCTCCGCCACGGAATGACCCACTCGACCGCAAGGTCTACGGGACAGGCTCTACGGCAGACAAAAAATCTAACGCTCAGGAGGTGATCGTGATGAGGGGCTTACCCAATGCTGAAGCATATCCAAAAGACATCATGTTGCGGGATGGAGACAAAGTCTCGATCCGCCCTCTGGAGCCAGGCGACAAGATTCGGCTGCTGGAATTCTTTGAGCGCGTCCCCGAGGAAGAGCGCTATTACCTAAAAGAGAATGTTGCCTCCGCCAAGGTTATCCAAGGCTGGACCAACAACATGGACTTATCCAAGGTGATTCCCATCGTTGCCGTGTGCCGCGACGCGATTGTGGCCGACGCAACCCTTCATCTGAACCGGACCCCGGCCCGCCACCACCTGGGCGAGGTCAGGGTCGTGGTGGACCCGGCCTACCGGGAAGTGGGACTGGGCAGCCGCCTGATCCGGGAGTTACTCGACATCGCTTCTGCGCTCGGCTTGACCAAGGTCGGATTTGAGCTGGTGGCACAACGCGAGAAGGAAGCAGTCTGCGCCGCGGAGCGGGTCGGCTTCAAAGAGATAGCCACTCTTGAAGACCGGGTGAAAGACTTCTGGGGCAATTACCAAGACCTGATCTTGCTCGAGATTCCAGTCTCAGACCGCGAGCGCTGGTGGAAAGGCTGAGCGGCTGAGCCAGCTAATAGGCCAGCGGCTTCAATCGGTTCTCGAGCGCAGCGGAGCAAGTTAAAACCTGTAGTTGGAAAACTGTAATTTCGAAAGGACTACGTGGAAACATGAAGCCGTTGGGACTATTGGGCCTGGCAATCGGGCTTGTTGTGTTGGTCGCAGCCTGCGGTGGGAATAGCGACACTACTCCTGAGCCCGCAACACCGACCGCTAAACCCACCACGGGCGCGACTTCAATCCCCGTGACAGAAGGTCAGCGATTATTCACGGCGAACGGCTGCGGCGCTTGCCACGGGGCACAAGGCGAGGGCACGGGCATAGCGCCGGCGCTGTCTGGACACACGGTCGGCCAGGTCAAGCGGCAGGCACGGGCGCCGCTGGGCATCATGCCGGTGTTCTCGCCTTCGACGGTCTCGAACGAGGATCTTAGCCTTATAGCCGAGTACGTAGAATCGCTGGAGGGCGACCATGGCCACATGCGGGTGTCTGATCCGGGAGCTGCCTTATCCCAGCACCACTGGATGACCCTCTTCGCATTGGAGGATGACTCCGCCACCGATGGTATTCATCACATCGACCACATCATCACTCAAGTGACTGGCCAGCATCTATCCCAGATGGAACAGGCAAAAACCGATGCGGAAGACGGAAACCTGCATGATGCGATACACATCATCGAAAACATGCTGGCTGGCGTTCAAGTGGCTGACCTTACACCCTCAGAGATGCACGCCAGCTTGGCCCGTTCGTCAGTGATGATTGATGACATCGCCGGGACGCTCCACCATCTGGACCACTTCATGGAGCGAATGAGCGGGGACGAAGCAGTAGCAAATCAGGTAACGGAGATTCGGGAGTTGCTGGAATCTGGAAACGTCAGTGATGCCGCCCACGAATTGGAGGAACTGACTGGGACTGCCCATGAAGAGGAGCACGAAGAGCCAGTCCATAGTCATTAAAAAGCCTAAGAGATACTCACCTGAATCCACCCGGTAATTCAGAGGTAATTCTTGGTTATATAGTGTGGTTCCCATGCAAAGTAGTTAACTACGACGCTACCGAACGCTACCGGGTCGGGAACCTCTGGGTTCAGTCTCGGCATTAGTTAACTCGAGCTGACCACCCAAGGAGTTGAGACCATGTTCTGGCTAAAAAGTTGTCCTCGTTGTCAGGGTGACCTGCACGAAAATTCCGACATATACGGCAGCTACATCGACTGCCTCCAGTGCGGGCATTACCTGACGGTCGATGAAGACGCCAGTTTGAGGTCCGGAAACCATCACGGAATTGCCTACTCCTTGGTAACCGTGGAACCTTCCAATGTTCCCGCTGAGCCTCTACCTGCCGAGCTTCTACCTGCCGCTCTTCTACCTGCCGCTCTTCTACCTGCCGCTCTTCTAATGGAGGCGCCAACCAAGTTGCTCGCCGAGGTAGCAGCCTAGAGATCCACCGATATTCCGGCAGATCACCAAGGGGACGGCATCTCTACGAGATCGGGATGCCGTCCCCTCTTGTCCTCTAACATCACCCCCGTCACCCCCTCTTGCTGCCGCTTCCCTATCTCATGTCTTGCTCTTTCTAGGAGCCGGTCTTACAATTGCCCAGGCTCGGCGTCCTGATTCGACGCCTGTTTTTTGCCAATTCTTGCCCATATTTACTACGTAGGGGGTTCTTGCCCATGCCAGCTCTCAATCATCCCCTGGAAAATATCCGCGTCATCGACCTCGGCCGCCATCAGGCCGGACCGCGCTGTGCCCAAGTCCTAGCCCGTATGGGCGCTGAGGTCATCAAGGTAGAGCGTCTTGGCGGCGAGGAAACCCGCTACCATGGCCCCTGGGTCAAGAAGCAGTCTTCCTATTGGGTCCAATACAACTCTGGCAAGAAGTCCCTGGCCATGGACCTCCGGAAAGAAGAGGGCAAAGAGGCCCTCAGAAAACTGATCAAAGTCTCTGATGTTCTGGTCCAGAATTTCCGGCCCGGCACCATCGAGAAGATGGGCTTCGGCTACGACGAACTCAAGAAGCTTAATCCTCGCATCATCATGGTCAATGTTTCCGCCTACGGCCAATTCGGACCGTACAAGGACCAGATCGGCTACGACCCCATCGGACAAACCATGTCCGGCATCACGATGCTCACCGGCGATGAAGGCATGCCCCCAATCAGAACCGGAGTGCCAATAATCGACCGCATCACGTCTCTCCACGCCGCCATCGGCTGCCTGGCCGCCATTCATGAACGGGAGACCTCTGGCGAGGGCCAGTCCATGGATGTGTGTTTGGCCGACACCGGATATTCCATGACCGAGATTCCCATCACCGCCTACCATGGCTCCGGAATAAAGCCCAAGCGGGGAGATTCAAACTCCACTGCCCCTCCATCCGGCATCTACGCTTGTAAAGAGGGATATGTGCTTCTATCAGCCGGTGACCAGCACCACTGGTACCGAGTGTGTAACGCGTTGGGCAAGCCAGAGTGGTTGGAAGATTCCCGCTTCAACACTCGACCCGACCGGGCCAAGAACGCCGCAATAGTCAACGAAGCGTTGAACGCCCTGCTTTCGACGATGACCATGGAGCAGGCCATCGCCCATTTCACCAAGCATGACGTGGTCGCTGCCCCGGTGAACGATATCCCCATGGCTGAGGCTGATCCCCATCCCTGGGAGCGGCGCGCGATGGTAGAGGTGGACGATTTCTTGGCCGGGACGATCGCCGTGTCGGGGGATTACTGGCATTTCTCCCGCACCCCGGTCAATATCGGCGTGACTCCCAAGGTGGGAGAACACAACGATGAGGTGCTCTCTGAGATCCTGGGTTACTCACCGGAAGAGATCGAGTCCCTCAGGCAGGCCAACGTGATTTCTGAGGAAGACTTTTACCACGAGATTGAAGGCGCCCCCGAGCGTACCTAGGCGGGCGGCTCGCTGCGTTTTCATGGAGCAACCGCCAACAAGCCAGTGAACTGCTTAGTATGGGCGGGTTAAAAACCCGCCCATATTTGCTTCAGTTGAAAAGGATAATGCAGGGCGGGAGTGTTTAGATATCCCGGCTACCTTGATCAATAAGTCAGCATCATCCGTTGGATCTCCGCCGGATCCTTGGTTACAGTTAGGGCCAGCATGAGTAGGATGCGTGCCTTTTTAGGCGTGAGGTTGTCGGCCACTATGTAGCCATCTTCCCCGAAACGGCGGGTCATCATCACGCGGCCACTACCGGTGTGGGTGGCGATTACCACGGGCATCCCAGCATCGGACACTTCCTTCAGAGCCGCCATGAATGGGGGAGGCGACCCGCCGCTGCCCAGACCAGCGGCCACGATCCCGTCCACACCCGCTTGGGCCAGGGCCTTGATCACCAGTCCATCGGCTCCGGCGTAGGCTGGCGTGATATCCACCCTCGGCAGCCGGTCGATACCATCAACGTCAAATTCGGTATCAACGGTGTGAGTCCGCTCTGGGCGGCGGTAGAAGACCACTTCCTCGTCTGAATCGGCATAGCCCAGGAACCCAAAGTCGGGAGCCTGAAACGCCTCAAGGCGATAGCTGTTGGTCTTGGTCACGTCCCGGGCCGCTTGGATCTGATTGTTCAGGACCGTCAAAACGCCCCGCCCGGCAGACTGTGGGGCAGCCGCAACCCTGATACAGTCGATCAGGTTCACATCAGAGTCCGTGCCCAAGCCAGTTGGCGGACGCATCGCTCCGGTGACGACAACCGGTTTGCTGCTCTTCACCGTAAGATTGAGGAAGTAGGCGGTCTCTTCCAGGGTTGCGGTGCCGTGGGTGACGGCCACGCCCGCAGCGTCGGGGTCATCCTGAAATATCTGGTTGATCCGTTTGGCCAACCCCAGCCAATGCTCAGGCGTAACATCAGTACTACCCAGATTCAAGAACTGCTCCGCCTGAACCTCGGCGAACCCTTTGATTTCGGGCACTCGCTCTAGCAGTTCCTCGATGGTCAGGTGTTTTCCGTCGTAGCTGTAGTTGGTGTAGTCGGTTCGGGTGCGTCCCACGAATGAGATACTCCCGCCAGTACCCACCAGATAGACCCTCGGCTTGCTTTCGCTAGTCATGGACCAACTCCCAGTTTCGTTAGAATTGTGTCTGTATCTTGTGTGAATATTCTAATGGTTCCCAAAAATCGGGCGGAGTTACAAATTGGACACAGATGGCCAAGCTTTGAGCCGACATGGGGTCAACGGGCCGGACCATATGGGCCTACTTATGTAAACTAAGCCATTTTACCTTCCCCAACCTAGGTGCATGTGCTATTCTCAATATTGTCTAGTAAAGCGAATTATTTCTCGGAATCGAGGCTAAAACTTGGTCCAGATCCACTTTAAGCAACGTACTTGAATGTGGGCAAAACATTAGGAATCAACTGAGAGATATCTCCCTGTGGAGCAGGGCAATCTGCGGGACGCAAGGCAAATCAAAAATGGCAAAGAGCATTGGGGAAATCGTCCGGGAAACCGGACCAAAATAGAAGGAGTGGTTAATCCACCTTCTTCTTAAGACCCCAAAGCTTAGATCCCGGCAATCATTAAAAATCGACAAGCCCAGCATCTGCTGGTCCGGCTGGCCCAAAGCCGGTGTCGCAGTTGGCAAGGAGGTGAATCCGTTGGCCCTTTGGATACTCAGAGCATTGAGTGCCGCGGGTCTTGGGGTAATCGGCTGGCAACTTGGACTTTATCTTTCAGAATTATCATCGGATAAAGAAGAATTCCTACCTTGGGGTCTGGCACTGACCCTGGCCGGCGTAATCATTGGGGGAATATTAGTCCCCTTCCTGATCCTCAAGCCTTGGCATAAAGCAACAGAAATTATCAAATCCCTACCCGGCTCGGCATTAATCGCGGCAACGGCAGGCCTGCTTGTGGGCTTGATCGTCGCCTCACTAATCTCCATACCTCTGTACTCGCTGTCCGGTTGGCCCGGTTGGGTCGTGCCGGTCATCGTGAACGTGGTACTAGGCGTCTCCGGCCTCTGGCTGGGCATCCAGCGGGAGCACGATATGCGTGCAATCTTCCCAGGTCTGGACGCTTCCGCCACGTCCCAAAGTTCCAACGGAACCTCCCATGGGAACGGATGGACCGGCACAGCCAACGGGATTAAATCGCAAAAATCCTCGCGGAATGGCAACATCCTCGTGGACACCAGCGCGATCATCGATGGCCGGATCGCCGACCTAAGCCTGACCGGTTTCCTGGAAGGCTCGTTGGTGGTGCCGCGCTTCGTCCTGGACGAACTCCGTCACATCGCAGACTCCAGCGACCCGCTCCGGCGCAACCGTGGCCGCCGCGGTCTGGAAGTTCTGGGAAAGCTGCGCAAAGACGAATCGGTGCCATTGCAGGTCTTGGACGTCGGTGTGGAGAACGGCAATGAGGTGGACGCAGTCCTGGTCCAATTGGCCCGGGAGATGAAGTCCGCCATCCTCACCACCGACTACAATCTGAACCGGGTCGCCGAACTCCAAGGTGTTCAGGTCTTAAACGTGAATGAACTGGCCAATGCTCTAAAGTCGATCGTGCTCCCCGGTGAAGAACTGCGGGTGAACATCGTCCAAGAGGGCAAAGAGGCTGGTCAAGGCGTGGCCTACCTGGACGACGGAACGATGGTGGTGGTCGAAGGTGGTCGACGCTATCTGAACGCTTTCCACGACGTGACCGTCACCAGGGTTTTGCAAACCACGGCTGGCCGAATCATCTTCGCCCAGCCCAAAGGCGAATAGTATTCAAACATTGCCCCAGGCTCTTCGTTGGACACGGAACCAAGGGGGACACGGACACAAGGGGCATATGTGGAGAAGCATTGGGCAAAGTCGGCGCGGTGATTGTGGCTGCCGGGCGCAGCACCCGTATGGGAGGCGTGGACAAGACCTTCGTCCCCATACTGGGTGTGCCCCTGGTGGCCCACACACTTCGCCGCTTCGAGTCCTCTCCCCAAGTTGACGAGATCGTGCTGGTTCTGGCCGAAGAATCTCTGGACCGGGGCCGGCAACTCGTCAAAGAACGAAACTTCCGCAAGGTAACCCACATCTGCGCCGGCGGCCAACGACGCCAGGACTCGGTTAGAAACGGCCTGGATCTGCTAACAGCCTGCGACTTGGTCTTGGTCCACGACGGCGCCCGCCTCTGCCTGGATGAAGCTATGCTGCAACGAGGACTCGACGCTGCCGCCGAATTCGGCTCGGCCGTTGCGGGGGTGCCGGTCAAAGACACTATCAAATCGGTGTCGTCTGACCAGATGGTGAATGAAACTCTCGACAGGTCACTACTCTGGGCCGCCCAGTCTCCCCAAGTTTTCCGGTACGAACTGTTGATGGAAGCTCACCGCGCCTGCACCGTGGACGTAACCGACGATGCAGCGATGGTGGAAGCCCTCGGCTACCCAGTAAAGATGTTCCATGGCTCTTACGAGAACATCAAGGTGACCACCGCCGAGGACCTGATCATCGCTGAAGCCCTCTTAAGATCCTCGTCCAGTTAGCCTCCCTCCCCTCCTCTGGGCATTTACTCTCCCTCTTCCGGTGGCGTAAACTTCCCGCGATATGTCCACTCCTCCAAGTATCGAATCCTTCGAATTTCGCTCTGGTATCGGCTTTGACTCTCACCCGTTGACCGAGGGTAGAAGGCTGGTGTTGGGCGGCGTGGAGATCGCCCACGACCGGGGCCTGTCCGGCCATAGCGACGGCGACGTTCTCGTTCATGCTGTGATGGACGCGCTGTTAGGGGCAGCGAACCTGGGAGACAAGGGCCTCCATTTTCCGTCAAGCGACCCTCAGTACAAAGACATATCCAGCCTGATCCTGCTGAAGCGGGTCGGCGTCCTGGTCTTGGAAGCTGGTTGGCGGCTCTCAAACGTTGATGCTACAATACTGGCTCAAAATCCCAGGCTCAGCCCGTTCAATCTGGAGATGCGGGAGAACATGGCCAGAAGCCTTTCCGTCTCCCCTGACCGAGTCAGCGTAAAGGTCACCACCACCGACCACCTGGGGTTCGTGGGCCGGGAAGAAGGGATCGCCGCCTGCGCAGTTGCCTCCATAAGATCTGAGATATCCGGTGGCCGATGATTCTACTTTCACGCAGTTCCGGACTCAGTTGATCCCGGACTCACTTAATTAATGAAGCTATATAACACCCTGAGCGGCGATGCCGAAGAGTTCGCCCCTGCTGACGGCAAGACCGTGAAGATGTACGTCTGCGGGGTAACCCCCTATTCCTCCACCCACGTAGGACACGCCCTCAGTTACGTCGCGTTTGATACTCTCAGGCGGTATCTGGAATTTCTCGGCTTCGATGTGAAACACGTCCAGAATTTCACCGATGTAGACGACAAGATTATTCAGCGAGCCAGAGAGCAGGGGGTCGAGCCCAACGAACTGGCCGAGCGGTACATCGAAGACTTCTATAGCACCATGGACGCCCTGAACATCCAGCGTGCCCACGTCTACCCCAGGGCAACCCAGGAGATCGGTCCGATAATCGAGACCATCCAAAAATTGGTGGACAATGGCTCCGCCTATCCCGGCGGCGGGGATGTGTTCTTCCGAGTGACCAAGAAGGCCGATTACGGAAAGTTGAGCCACCGCACCCTAGACGGCATGCAGGCCGGGGCCAGGATCGAGGTGGACGAGAACAAAGAACACCCCATGGACTTTGTACTCTGGAAGGGCGCTCGCCCCGGAGAGCCATCCTGGGAAAGCCCCTGGGGCCCTGGCCGGCCCGGCTGGCACATCGAATGCACCTCCATGTCCATGACCTATCTGGGCGCGACGCTGGACATCCACGGCGGCGGCCAGGACCTGATCTTCCCCCACCACGAGAACGAGATCGCCCAGAGTGAGGCGTCCACCGGCGAAACACCCTTCTCCCGTTACTGGGTGCACAACGGCCTACTGCAACTGGGCGAAGACAAGATGAGCAAATCGACGGGCAACCTGGTGTCGGTGGAAGAGGCTCTGGGCAAGTACACCCCCGACTCCATCCGCCTGTATTTCCTGAGCTCTCACTACCGCAGCCCCCTCAGTTACACCGACGAGGGGTGCGACGCCATGGAGCGGAGTACCGACCGGCTGCGCAACGCCTTGAAATCTGGGTCCGATGCGAGTGGCGAGGCGATGGACCCGGCCCAGTTCCGCGAGCAGTTCATCGAAGGCATGGACGACGATCTGAACACCCCCAAGGCCCTGGCAGCCATGTTCGACCTCGCTCGGGAGATGAACCGCCAGCGGGACGCCGGACACTCCATCGCCGCCGCGCAAGACTGCCTGCGTCACCTGGGCTCCATACTGGGCCTGACCTTCCAGGAGCAAGAGGTAGCGTTAGACATCGACAGGGGAGCGTACACCTCCATCCTCGAGAGCCTGAGAGGCCAGCTCTCAGATGCCGGACAGAGCGAGTTAACCAACCTGATCGCTAAGGAAGCTTCTCCAGATTCTGAAGTGTCCGGGCCGGACATCGACCGCTTGGTCGCTCTTCGCACCAGTTGCAGAGAGCATAAGCAGTACGCCCTAGCCGACGAGATACGCAACTGGCTGGAAAGCCAGGGCGTATCCGTGGAAGACTCAGCGGCGGGCAGCATCTGGGTGTACCGACCAAGAGCCTGATGCGACTGGCCAACCACCCGGAATTAGGCGACTGGAAGTGGACCAATATTTATGCCAGATACCGGCCTACCCGATTCCCTGATCAATGCTCTGACCAAGTGCTTGGGCCGGGACAACGTTCTCACGGACCCCTACGACTTAGACCGGTATTCGGGCGACGCCCTCTCCCCCACACGCGCCTTCGGGGCTGAAGATTCCTTTGACCGTCTTGCCGACGTCGTGGCGCGTCCCGGCTCCACCGAGGACGTGAGCGCCGTTCTAAAGCTGGCAAACGAGTTTGGCACGCCGGTGATACCTTTCGGCGCTGGCACGGGCGTCATGGGCGCCACCGTCCCTGCAATGGGCGGTATCGTCCTAGACATGCAGCGCATGAACCGAATCCTGGCCATCAACCCCACAGACATGACCGCCGAGGTAGAGGCCGGAGTGGTGCTGGAAGACCTGGAAAACGCCCTCTTCCCCCTGGGGCTGATGCCCGGTCACGACCCCTACAGCGTGCCCATCGCCACCGTGGCCGGGACGATATCAACCAACGGCGTCGGCTACCGCGCCGGGGCCAATGGCCCCATGGGAGACCAGGTCGTCGCCTTGGAAGCCGTGTTGCCCGACGGGCGAGTCATGAGCACCCGGGCGGTTCCCAATCAATCATCAGGCCCTAGCTTAAAACACCTGTTCATCGGCTCCGAAGGGGTGTTTGGAATTATCACCAAGGCCACCATCCGCGTGTTCCGCCTGCCCGAGGCGCAAGTGTTTCGCAGCGTCGCCTTCGACACCTTTGATCAGGGGTTCAACGCCGCCGCAGAACTGTTCGCCCTTGGTCTGCGGCCCACCCTGGTGGACCTGACCGAAGAGGACGATGGCATCATGTTCCACCTGCTCTTCGAGGGATTCAAAGAGGGGGTCGAGGCCAACGAGAAACGGTCGTTGGCGGTCTGCGCCCAGTTCGGTGGCAGATATATGGGGCCGGAACCAACCATGGCCTACTGGGAAGACCGGCGTCAATCCGCAGAGAACTACAAGGTGTCAGCCCTAGGCAAGCCCCGCAGCGTACGCTGGGGCCGATGGCGCGGCCGCCGGGGTTTCGACTATCTGCACCTTGGCTTGCCCATCTCCAAGGTGCTGGAATACAAGAAGCGCTGCGACGAGATCATGTCTCAGGGAGGAGTGCGCGCCACCGAGTACGCCATCTGGTCCCGTCCGGAACTCTTCTCCATGCTTATCGTGCCGGAGTCGGGCACGGCGGCAGGTACCCGAGATCAGCTGGGCAAGACCGTCGAGCAGGTGCTGTTGCTGGCCCAGGACATGGGCGGCGTGATGGAGTATTGCCACGGAGTCGGCGTCAAGCTGAACCACCTGTTGGCCCGCGAGATGGGGGTTGGCCAGGAAGTGGTCAAAGCTATGAAACACGCTCTAGACCCCAACAACATCATGAACCCCGGAAAGCTCGGTCTCTAAACCTGATTCCCAAGAGGTAGCGGCCATGGAATTCGGACTCCAGTTCTTTCCGGACGTCGGCCCGGAGGAGAAATCGGCGCAACAGTACTGGAACGAATGCCTGGGCTTGGTCGATCTCTGCGACGAACTTGGCTACACCCAGGTCCGCACCGTGGAGCATTACTTCGAGCCCTACGGCGGCTACAGGCCCTCGCCCATCCTTTTCCTCACGGCGGCATCCCAGCGCACGAGCAAGGCACGCCTACTGACCGGGGCATTGCTGCCGGTCTTCAACCACCCGCTTAAGATGGCTGGCGAGATTGGCATGCTCGACGCCATCTCCAACGGCCGCTTGGACTGCGGCTTTGGCCGTGCTTTCCTGCCCCACGAGTTCCAGCGCTTCGACCGGACCATGGACGAAAGCCGGGCCCGGTTCGACGAGGGTGTGGAGGCGGTTCGGTTGCTACTGGAGCAGGAAAACGTAACTTTCGATGGCCGATTCCACCGATTCAGCAACGTAACCTCGCTGCCCAGGCCGACCCAGCAGCCAAAACCCCCATTCTGGGTCGCCGCCCTGGGCACGCCTGAGTCTCTGCAATCCGCCGGTGAGAAAGGGTACAACCTGATGCTGGTGCCCTTTGGCGGACCACAGATGCGGGAAGCTATCAGAACCTACAAAGAAGCCTGGCCGGAGGCCGGACACCCTGGCGAAGGCAAGATTGCCTTGGGCTTCCACATGTTCTGCCATCAAGACCGCGAGGAAGCCCACCGTATCGCGAAACCGAATATCAACTCCTACTTCAAATCCCTGGTGGGTGCCGCCGAGCAGGACGCTGGCTGGGGCGCTGGCGCCTCATCCGGCGACTACCCAGGCTACGACAGCCACCTGGACAAGCTTCGCGCCTCCAACTTTGACACGCTATTGGATGGAGGCGCCATCTGGGTCGGCACCCCGGAAGACGTCCGCCAACAGATCTCCAGCTACGCTCAAGAAGTGGGCGGATTCGACACCGCCGCCCTCCGAGTGAACTTCCGCCTCGTCTCGGCTCCAGACGCAGAAGCATCCATGCGCCTCTTCGCTCGGGAAGTTATTCCTTCTTTCTGATTACCTTTGTAATTTACATCAGTAATTGCTTGCACTCTACAGGGGTTTCTTTCCAGAATTACGTTAATGTCAATCTTATCGTCGCGCAATATCCACCATCACAAAATGAAATGAAGTTAGGCATAGATTATACATTGACACAATAAAGACATCGTTGTACCATATATGAAGATTAAGTAGCGATAACGTTATCGCGATTTCAAATACTTAAGCGGACCGAAGTCCGAATGCTAGGAAACTGGAAAATGGCAAAAACAACTCCCGACAAGAACGAACACTCATCATTTCTGCACTTGGGCGAAGTGATTCACAACATGGAACACGGCGTCGCCGCCGCCTATGACTGGCTAACTGGCCCAGCCATGAGCGAACAAGAGCGGGACCAGCACAAGTTGCAGGAGACCGAGATCAGTCGTCGCACCGACACATTCGGATTCTAACAGAGTCCTACTCCACCCAAACCCAGGGGTATTACTTTGGCACCGGCCCCGGTTGCTACGGACACCCTACACAACCTCCCACGCGAACGTAGCAGGGGCTACTGAAAAAGATTGGCGGCAGTTGTTTTCACTGCCGCCAATCTTTTTTTGCCCGAGGTACTTTGATTCGCCGCTAAAAGGGCAGTTCTTGACCGATACCCTGCTCTTTGGCCTTGTTGTACACCAGATGGGCTGCCGCGATGTCCTCGAGGGCTAGGCCCATAGACTCGAACAAGGTTATTGAGTCGCGTGATGGGCGTCCCTTGACCCGCCCGGCATGCATATGCGGTTCCGGGGAGTGTTGTCCACTTTGCCCTCTCCGGCGTATGCAAAGGCTTCGTCGAGCATGTCGATGCACTCGTTCATATGGAGCAATCGGGCCACTTCTTGGTCATTCAAAAACAGGGCCATATTTCTCTCCTGGTTTCCACTGGTTTCCACTGGTTTCCATCGGTCCGGTGCCTGCGCCCAGACACGAGCGAGAGCCCAATATAGCATCGAGGATTCCGGTCGAATAGGCGTCAAATTCACGGTTCCCTTTGCTACAATTACGGGGCGGCCGCAGCGTCGATGCGGGCGGACTTTTACACGCTGATTCATAATCTTATTTGAATGACTTAAGGGAAGTATCCCTCCGATGTACAAACCACGCGTTTACGTGACCCGCCAGATCTTTCCCGACGCGCTGGACCTGATCGAAACGGTCGCCAACATGGAAGTTTGGCCTGACGACGAGCCTCCCTCGCCCGAGCAACTAAGGGAGCTGCTGGCAGATGCCGACGGGGCAGTGATCAACGTGATGGACCGTATCGATGCGCCGCTATTCGACGCCGCACCAAAGCTTAAGGTGTTGAGTCAGGTGGCGGTGGGACTGGACAACATCGACATTCCCGAAGCGACAAAACGGGGCGTGCTGCTGGGCTATACGCCAGGGGTGTTGGCCAAAGCAACCGCCGACCTGGCCTTCGCGCTGCTGCTGGCAACTGCACGGCGCGTGGTTGAGAGCGATAAATGGGTCCGCGAAGGAAATTGGAAGATATCCCATCACCCCATGTTCTGGCTGGGCTCGGAGGTCAACGGAAGCACCCTGGGCATACTTGGCCTCGGAGGGATCGGCTTAGAAACGGCCAAGCGGGGCTTGGGGTTCGACATGAAAGTCATCTACCATTCCCGCACCAGAAAGCCAGAACTGGAGAAGGAATACGGCTTCAAATACGTCTCGCTGAACAAAGCCCTTGCCGACAGTGATTTCCTTTCCATACACGTGCCGCTAACGCCGGAAACTAACAAGTTCATCGGAGAGAAGCAACTCAAGAAGATGAAGCCCACGGCCATCCTGGTGAATCTGTCGCGGGGCCAGGTCATCGACTCCGATGCCTTGTACAAAGCGTTGACCAAGGGCTGGATCGCGGGGGCTGGGCTGGACGTTTTCGACCCTGAGCCGGTTCCCGAGAACCATCCGATCCTTGACCTGGACAACGTGGTGGTGCTGCCCCACATCGGCAGCGCGTCAAACCGGTCCCGGCGGGAGATGCACCTCATGGGGGCACGGAACCTGTTGGCCGGCCTAAAAGGCGAACGGCTCGAGGAATGCGCCAACCCGGAGTTGTACGAAACGCTGGGCATCTGAGCCAGACCAGGGCACGCTATCGAAGCGGTGGTGGCAATCCGGTTCGAAGAATATCGATCTAGAAAAGAATACTTGCCCTACAGGCAATCAAATTATCAACCGATGCGGCGGGACAGAATAAGCCACCAGAGCGATGCCAACGGGAGCACGGGGTAAAAAGAGGGGATTTAGAGGATGGCGGAGAGGGCGGGATTCGAACCCGCGAGAAGCTTGCGCCCCTACGCGATTTCCAGTCGCGCCCGTTCGTCCACTCCGGCACCTCTCCAGCTTGGCGGGGAATCCCCGCCCAGAGAACCCGGTTACGCAGCCGTCGCCGTGAATAAGAGCTACGCAGGAGAACCCTGAGACATCAGCCATTATAGTTACAGGCCCGCTCGGCTGTCCACAAACTCAGGCATGAATCGTCTTTCGCCACACTTCAAATTGGCACGGCGACTACACTATAATGTTGTCGGTCCACTACGGCAGTGGCCGTCGGCACGATACGGGCTGCCCAATACGTCACAGGAGTAAAGAGAGACTATGGCCGATGCAGGCTTCGTTAAAGTTGCCCAGGTAAGTGAGATTAAACCCGGCGAGATGATTGTGGTAGAGGTGGACAGCGAGCAGGTGCTCTTGGCCAACATCAATGGCAACATCCATGCCATGGACGATATCTGCTCCCACGCTTACGCTTCATTGTCCGAGGGGGACCTGAACGGCGTAGAAGTGGAATGCCCCCTTCATGGCGCTGCTTTCAACGTGACTACCGGAGTACCGGTAAGTCCGCCGGCCACCGAGTCGATCCGCGTCTACCAGATCCAGATCGAAGGTGACGACATCCTGGTCGGGCCGCCAAACAGCTGAACAGGGCAAAGCCGATGAATGCTAGCCGACGCCGGGTATCCGGTCCATGATGTTCAGGATCTGGATGCCCGGAATCGGCCAATAGACCGCCCATACTTTGCCCTTCAGATTGGCTTCCGGAACGGGGCCCCAGCTTCGAGAATCGTTGCTGTGGGTCCGATTGTCCCCCAAAACGTAATACTCGCCATCTTTCAGCCTGTATTCGCCTTTATTCGAGTTGTCTTTGGCGGCCGGATCCAGGTATGGCTCCTCCAAAACCGCTCCGTCGACTATCACCCGGCCGTCCCTCATCTCGATGACCTCACCGGGCAGCCCAACAACCCGCTTCACAAAATCTTTGCTAATATCTCGCGGGAACTGAAATACAATTACTTCACCCCGCTTTGGTGGGCGGATGGCGTAGTTGGAGGATCGATCGTCGGATTGCCAGAAGGGGATTATCTTCGCAAGCCGCTCCTTATCGATGCGTAGGTATATCAGCCGGTTGACCAAAAGGTACTGGCCATGCTCCAGGGTGGGGTCCATGCTGGAGCCATCAACCTTGAAATTCCGGACAGTGGTCTGCAACAGCAAGAACACCACCAACGCCAGAACCAACGCCTCGATTATGTCCCTAGCAACACGTGACAAAGATGTATATTCCAATTACAGATAAGCGATTGCCTCAAGAAGTATAGCACCAGGCCCGGTCTTAAATAGTGCCGTTTGTGCCTAACTCTGCCTTCTGCTACAATCGGCGCCTAGACCAGCCGCGCCTGAATCACCCACCAATTAACGGAGGAACCTACCCATGAGTTGGCGTTTTCAGTTACTTAACAAGCCCTATGGTAGTGTCACCGAGGGTCCCGTCTGGGACGGCGAGAGCCTGCTATTCACCCACATCGCCGCCAGCCGCATCATGCGCTGCGACGTCAAGACCGACGAGATCACAGTCTGGCGAGAGGGCACCAACCGCACCAACGGGTTGGCCCACGACACTGCCGGGCGGCTCTTTGGCTGTTGCTCCGGCGGACGCGCCATCCTGCGCTTTGATCCCGACGGCAACAACGTGGTCATCGCCGACCAAGTAGAGGGCAAGCAGCTGAACACCCCCAACGACTTGGCTGTGGACAGTAAGGGCCGGATCTGGTTCACCAATCCCTGGAACGCCACCAACATCGATGCCACCGAGGTCCAAGAACTGGACCACCGTGCCGTGCTCTGCGCCACTCCGAAGGCTGACGGCAGCTACTCGGTGGCCAGGGTGGAGACCGACAGCACTATGCCCAACGGCATCTTGGTTTCGATTGACGGCAAGACCCTGTACGTGGCCGAGAGCAACAGCGAGGACGCCAGCATCGACCGGGAGCTGCGGGCCTACCCGATCCGGGACGACGGGTCCCTGGGCCCCTACGACACCCTCCACGCCTTCGGCACCAACAAACGAGACGCCCAGCGCGGCATCGACGGCATGTGTCTGGACCGGGAGGGCAATATCGTTGCCACCGCCGGTTGGCCCCAGTCCGGCCCCGGCCCGCTGATCTACGTGTTCGACCCGAAAGGCCGGGTCATCGAGACTCATCCGGTGCCGTGTATCCGGCCGACCAACTGCTGCTTCGGTGGCCCGGACCGCTCCACTCTGTACGTGACCAGCGCAGAGGGACATTTCTTCAAGGCCGAGACAGACATGGAAGGCTGGGCCCTATTCCCCTAGCCGCCGGCCAGCACAGCCGGGTTTTCTGATAACGGCAATAGATATAGCCATTACTTTTTGTCGGCAAGGAAGTATGAATTTCAGCAGCCGGGTTATGCCCGGTAACCGAGAGCAGCGACCATGACTTTGAACGGACGTGGCAGTCTGGGCGACCGAGGTTTCGGACGGGATCAATTGCGACAAGGCGGAGGCCGAGGGAACGGCAACGACCATCTTGATGAGTTGATCGGCGCCACAGAGCTTTTCGTCTACCAGACGCCCAACAAGAAAACCAAGGGTTTCGAATCGCTGAAGCTGTTCCTAGAAGCATCTGGATGCGAGTTGATCTTCACGGTTGACGTGCCGCCGGAACTACGGAACTACGAGGCCTTCCGCATCACCCACAAAGCGGGCGAGAAGATTCCTGACGCGGTACTGCGCCGCTGTCACTCCTGGGCCCACGGCCGCAACTTCCTACACAGTTTCTTCAAACCAATGTACGGGGCGGGTTAGAGTCTAATCACTTCGCTTGATGCAAAAGGCTATTTTGCTTGGATGTAAGCCTTCATCGGCACGAAGTAATGGTCGATCCAACCTTGCTTATACTGCATTCCATGGTCGGGTAGATCGGTATGCTTTAGCGTCAACCGGGTGCCGGAACCCTCGGCCACCAGCATTACTACCAATTCCGAGTCTACATCCGAATCGTCGAACTCTTGAGTTCTCCACGCTTGGCGGATGAGCTTGCCCCGCGTCAACTCCAGGTTTTTTCCCGTGATGTATCCATCAGCGGCCATGAATTTATCCCCCACCGATGAGCTGATCGAGGCAGGCGATCCAGTCATAGCCGAATGGCCATCCGAGTCCAGCCAAGTATCATAGATTTCCTCCGGCGATGACAAGAAAACTTCAGAGATTTCGAACTCTACGCTCATATATCCTCCCCATACGGATATCCCTCTAGCCACTCGCCAGATACGCGAAGGTGTCGTTGGCGGGATTCTTGACTCGGTGATGTTCTATGAACACGGCGGCGTTCTCGGCGACCTGCTCGCCGTCCAAGTCAGCCACCAGTGCCAGTGTCATGTCGATGCCCGCTGAGACATCGGCCGACGTGATGATTCCCTTTCCAGTGTTCTTGTCCACCAGGTCCACCCAGCGCGGCGCAGAGTCCCATGCAACTTTCTCTCCCTGGGTCAGCACCCACGGCCAAGCCGTCTTGTTGCTGGTGGCGGCTTTGCCATCAAGGATGCTGGTCTGGGCCAGCAGGGCTGCTCCGGTGCAGACCGAGGCCACAACATCAGCCTTGCCGCACGCGGCTGACAGACTCCTGATGAATCCTGGGTCGGCAACAAGCGTACGGGCGCCGCCGCCTCCGGGCACCAGCAGGATGTCGAAATCAAAGTCGTCGTCGATCCCGTGCTCAGCCACGACCACCGGCCCGGCCCCGTTGGCTCCCGTCGCAACCGGTCCTTTCTCCTTGCCCACAGTGACCACTTTGTAGAGAGGCTTGGATGTGTCTGGCTTGGTGGGGTCATCTTCCCTTGGGGTGCAGGCCACGTTGAACACCTGTATCGGCCCGAACAGGTCCAACGGAGCCATTCCTTCAAAGATCAGAGCGGCAACGGTTTTCATGAGCGAGACCTCGGGTATCCAGAATTAGGAATCTGGAATTGATTCGGCGGGTCAATGGCGACAAAGCATATCATGCGCCCGACATATCCGTCGGATAGCGGTACATTGGCCTTCTGAAGCTCCCAAATGCCGTTCGACAAAGCGAAGTTTTTAATCATTGACGCCCTCTCGTGGGGCGACAATGACTTTTTTCAGCATCAAACTCAACCGGCCCACAAACTGTTCGATGGGCCATCCCCTCTCGACAACGAGATGCTCGTAGGTGTGCATCGAAAGGAGCGCCCAGGCGAAATCCGTCGCCTCGTCAACGGTCCACCCCTCTGCCAGTCTTCCCTCAAGATCAAGTCTCTCGATTACTCGCCTGATATTTCCCCGGCGAAATGCCAGGCGGTCTTGCCAGGCGGCTTCAGCAGCTTCGTCTGACCGCCGCGCAGAGTAAACAATGCTCGCTACTTCATAGATCTGAGGCTCGATCACTCCGTAAGCTTGAACGCCGGAATCGAGAGCCTCCAATGCGGTGTTAGTCTCCTGTTTCAACCGCACGAACTCAGGGACATTGATCTTCTCATCGTTGTATTGAGCCATCGCCACTAGAAGTTCCGCCTTGGATTGGAAGTGGAGGTACAGGGCTTGGCGCGAGACACCGGCGTCCCTGGCCACCTCTTCCATTCCAACGCCATGGTAGCCGCGTTCTACCAGCAATCTGAGGGCGGAGTCGAGGATCTTTAACCTTGTTCGTTGTCTCTTACTTGACATGCTGTAAACTTAATTATACATTACTTTACAGTATGTAAATTTTTTAAAAGCAACGATCCCATAACGCAGATTACCACCTGCGCGGGGTTCGCTCTACGAGGGCGGCAGAAAGATGCTTGATATACGTGCGAACAACGGAACAATGCTGCGAAACCTAGCTATATGCGGTATCGGTGGTCCAATAATTTTCGCTGTATTCGTCACAGTGAACGGGTTCATCTACGAAGGTTATAGCCACGCAACCCAAGCCGTGAGTGAACTTGGTGGAGCCAATGCCGAATACCCTTGGCTGCAGAGCATCAATTTTTTCATTATTGGACTGGCGTTCATTGCCTTGGCCGTCGGCCTTCATAAGGGTATCGGCGGCGGTAGAGGTTCTATCAAAGGCCCAGCGTTGATATTCGTCTTTGGGGCCTCTGCCGGAGTAGCCAACGGCATCTTCCCTTGCGATTCGGGCTGCGACGGCGGAACCGCTATGGGGTTTATGCACAACCTGACTGGCCTGACAGGATTCGTTGCCGCAATCGTGAGCGTTTTCGTAATCGCAAGAAGGCTCAACGAAGACTCTGAGTGGAGATCCCTTTACCCGTTGGCCAAGATATTTCGCTTTGCAGTTCTTCTCAGCTTTCTCGTGTGGATTGGCGCTGCAAAAATCGCCGATATTGAAGAGGTAAACGGAATCTTTCAGCGAATATACATAGGCGTATGGCTCATCTGGGCCGAAATCTTGGCCTTCAAGCTGTTTTCTCTCTCGCGTGCATCTACTGGGTGATGCCTACTCGCATGCAAAACCCCCGTGGCACCTCAACGGGCTACGATAAACAGGGAACATTGGAGCCTGTCCCGTAGACCTTGCGGTCGAGTGGGTCATTCCGTGGCGGAGCAGTTGTGTTTGACGGGGTCAACATGTATCGGCCTATGTTGCAGGGCAATCGCATCTCATAGGGATAACACCTTGAGAAGGTAGTCTTCATCCCAACCGGCCCTCAGTC
>JAQBXL010000038.1 GCA_027624135.1 Chloroflexota bacterium | reverse complement strand
ATTGGCCGGTGTTCCCATCGCGGTGAAAGACCAATACTGGACCAAGGGCATCCTCACCACCAACGGCTCCAAGGTCTACAAGGATTTCATCCCCAACGAGGACTCCACGGTCATCAAGCGCCTTAAAGACGCCGGCGGCGTGTTGCTGGGCAAGCTCAACCTCAGCGAACTGGCCATGGGTGGCACCCAGAACCCGCCCTGGGGTATCCCCGCCAACCCTTGGAACTACGATTGCACGCCCGGCGAGTCCAGCAGCGGCTCGGGAGTGGCTCTGGCGGCCCACCTGTGCGCCGCATCGATGGGGGAGGACACCGGCGGTTCCGGTCGCGGGCCGGCGTCCTACTGCGGTGTCGTCGGGCTGCGTCCCACTTTCACCCGGGTCAGCCGCTATGGCATGACCCATATGTGCTGGTTCATGGACGCCGCCTCGCCGATGACCAAGACCGTGGCGGACTGTGCCCTCATGCTGGGCGTGGTGGCCGGTTACGACCTCAAGGACCCTTACACCAGCCACAAACCGGTGCCCGATTACACCACCGGCCTGCGGGATGGAGTGCGTGGCCTGCGCGTGGGTCTGATAAAGGAGCTTCACGAAACCGAAGACATGCACCCGGACGTGCGCAGCGCCATCGAAGCCAGCCTTGAGACCTTCCGGGAGTTGGGCGCTGAGGTCAAAGAGGTGTCACTCCCGCTGGCGGAACTGGCCGGGGCCATCTTCGTGGGCATCGCCGACACCGAGGGCGCCGGGGCCAGGGACGAGATCCTACGCAACCAGCCGGGCGACCTGGACCAGGCCAGCCGCACCAGACTTCAGTCCGCCGCGTTGGTGCCGGCCAAGGTCTATAACCGGGCCGCCAAGGCGCGGGTCTTGCTGCGCCGTCAGATCATGGCAGCCCTGAAAGATGTGGACATCCTTGTTTCGCCGACCTCTCCCTATCCCGCGCCAAAGCACACCGACCTAACCGCCAGGTTCGAGAACCCCGAGGATGTGCGCCGGCGGTTCTTCTTCCGCCGAGCCTACACCGGCTGCTACTCGCTAACGGGACTGCCGGCAATCTCGATTCCGGGCGGCTTCACGGCGGATGGACTACCCATCGGCCTCCAACTTGGGGCGGCGCCCTTCGACGAAGAGACGTTGCTGCGGGCCTCATACGCCTACGAACAAGCGACGCCGTGGCACACCCGAATGGCGCCGGGCATCGGATAGAGGGAAACCGGCAGCGGTTCGCCGGACCCTGACCGGCGTCCGAGGCGGCGTGGTGCGCCTTGACACCCTTGTGTGCTGCTACCTAGAATCCTGTTGGATTATTTAGCGTGTTCGGCACGGCCTTTTAACTTTGCCGGTGGTTTCCGCCATGACCGGTCCGTCGTGGCCCGCGCATCTGGTCCAAGCGGTGATTCCGGGCGGTGTTGTCAGCGGCGGAGAGGAACATGATTCGAGCGCTTAGAGCGCTAACCAACAGGAGGTTCCACCAGTACCTCCTTTTTTTGTTGATTCCCGGTATATCCCTTAAGCGTTGGTTGGCTATTGGAGTTTTCGGACTCGCCCTGATCACCCTGGGCGTCATATTCGCCCTGAAAATATCCACCGGTCCCGCGTTCATCTCTTTCCTGGAGTCTGTCAGCCTCCGAAACCAGTCCCCATATCTGCGTGGCGGCGTTTTTATCGGGATCGGGCTCGCGGGGGCGCTGATCGCCGGACTTGGCCTGAGCCGGTCGCTGGGCAACGCGCGGCAGCGGAACAGGCACCGGTCGATACTGGACTCACTATACGTGGAGCGAATCCTCGGCTCCGGGCCAAGGATAACCGTCATCGGTGGGGGCAGCGGCCTGCCCAATCTACTGCGAGGCCTGAAACTCTACACCTCTAACATCTGCGCCGTGGTGACGGTCGCCGACGACGGCGGCAGCTCTGGCAGGCTGCGGACCGAGCTGGGTATCCTGCCTCCCGGTGACATTCGAAACTGCCTGGTTGCGTTGGCCGACTCTGAAGACGTGATGCAGCAGTTGATGGACTACCGTTTCGAGTCGGAAGGGCAGCTCGACGGCCACAGCTTCGGCAACATCTTGATCGCCGCGCTGGTGGGTATCGGTGGAGATTTCTACCGGGGCGTGGAAGTTGCCGGCGAGTTGCTGGCCATACGGGGCCGGGTAATACCCTCTACATCCAGCTCGGTTACGCTTGTGGGCAGCACCGTATCCGGCGAGACGTTGATCGGCGAGACCCGCGTTGGCAACTCGGCAGACCGGCTCCGGTCTTTAACGCTGGTCCCGGCCGATCCCGTTGCCCACCCTGAAGCCATTCGCGCCATCGAGGACGCCGACCTGATCGTGATTGGGCCTGGCAGCCTATTCACCAGCATCGTGCCAAACCTTTTAATCTCGGGCATCGTGGACGCATTGTCGAACTCGGCTGCGTTAAAGGTCTACGTCTGCAACGTGGCCGAGGAACCGGCCCAGACCGAAGGCTACACCGTGTTCGACCACCTCAAGGTCGTTCGCCACTACGGGGGCGAAGATGTGGTTGACGCGGTGGTTGCCAACAGCAACATACCCAAAACTCGAACTCCGGCGGGGCTGGAGTTCATCCGGGCCAACGATCCTTGGGAAGACCACACCCTCTTGGTGGAAGCGGACGTGATCGACGAAACCGACGAAACCAGCAGCGCCAGACACGACCCGGTGAAGCTGTCGAATGCCATAGCCGAAGCGTACCGCAAATACCGAGGCCCTCGCCGCCGTATGCCAAGGGTTCGGCTGAACCTCGATCTCAGCCGGCCCGTCAGGAAACCGCGCCGCTCTTGATGACGAAGAAGGCATCGGCTTCTAGCAAAAAGGCCGGGACCCGCCCATTCAAATCTTCAACAACAAACCCGTCAAACCGAGATTGGTCTCGAGTCCGCGTGTTAGAATCGGCGGGTAGATTGCGTCCCCTCGATACGTGCTCTTGGGCGAAAGTGACAACGGTCAAACCGGTGTATAGGGAAAGAATTGCCACCTGCGTTGATTTTCGGATCGGCGCAGCAGCGTATCTGCCAGGCGCAGTCATCAAGTAGCCTTCGAGAGCCCGCTCTCTCCTATAGCGGGCTCCCAATCAACGGTGCGCCTTTTAGATTCTCATCTCCGTCGGAAAGTAGGGGAAGGTTGGGAGGCGGTGGCCTGGTTGATGGGACCGGTCCGGTTGAACGCCTGATTCTTCCGTGTTTGATAAAGCCAAATACTATACGGCTGGTTCGCACGCCCATCGTGGGGGCCAAGATATTTCTGGACCGTGCTCTTTCCAAGCAGTTCCGACCGGCAATCACCGACTCCGCCAGCATCAGCGATCGTCCCTAGGTCGGAGGACCATAAGGTACTTTGCGATTAGTAGTGAGATTATTACTGGCCTGTTTCCGGGCCACGCCAGAATGGTTCGCACGTAGCCTGGCAATCATCGTCGTGGGAATCATCTTCTCCGCCAGCTTGGTCTTTCTCTCAATGAGGCCAACGCTCCGCAAGATTAGGTCCAGGTTAAGCCGAACGTGAACGCGGCGATGGAATGCGTTTCCGGTGTGTTGAATCGCGATCAACGACGAAGCGGAGCACGCGGCCCGGTCCGTCCAAGCTGCCTCACCTGGCTCAATGAGGCGGCCAACAAAACTAGCAACACCACAGTGATTGATCCTACCGCGAAAGATTCCCACCATACGCCTATCGCATCTTCGACGAAGCGCACGGGAAGGCTGATGAAGAAGACCCCGGTTAGAAACAACACGATTGACTGACGCTGAGTTAGACCCCACGCATTCCAGGCGCAACGGCTGCTGACCCCGTAGAGCAACAAAACGATTGCCGGCAACGCCATTCCGATGTCGTAGGCGCGGTGATATACGCCTAGCAGCCCCCACAAGCCCAACACGGCGAATACCATGAAGTCGCGCAATTCGGACTTGGGACCTTTGTCTTCAACCTTTGCGGCGTATCTCCAAAGCGGCAGCAGAACGGCCAGGGAGAAGATTACCCCCACCACGATGCTGACGGGAGTACCTGGATGGAATAAGCCGGTCAGATGTATGCCCGTCAACCGGGCGTGAGCGCCAGCGATCGAAGCGAAATCCACGAAGACCTGGACCGGCGATCCTCCACGAACAAAGGCCATGGCGATGAACCCGGCCGTTTGGACTCCGACGCCCACGGCCAGCGCGACCCAATTCCTCTTGTACAGCAGGTAGATGAAAAGGGGCATCGCGACGGAAACCTTGGACAGCGCGATCCCCAATGCCAACCCTGCCAGGAGATTCCGTTTGCCGAGGACCAGGTGAAAAGTCAAAAACACCAGCGCAATCACGATGAGCGCCGTTTGCCCGGTCACGATTGCCGCCCGGGTTCCCGGTAGCCCGTAATACCCAAACGACATCATCACCCAGATGACCGGGCTGAGCTTGATTGGTAATAATCTGAGCGCCAGCCAAGGGGTAACTAACACCAAGGCCACGCTCATAATCATCCAAACGACCTTTGCCACAGGCCACGAAAGATAGGACAACGGCAATAGCAAGAAAAGCATGGGAGGACTATTGCCGGGAAGTTTCTGTTCCTCATCCGTCTCCGCTATGGGACGGGTTGTGGCAACAGGCCCGTCCACGTACCTGACCGGAAGCTCCACTTCCGCACGGTCTAGGTAGGCCTTGTAGGGGTCTTCTCCCACTCTGGTGAAATGGTTGATGCGCCAGTAGGTGTAGAGATCGGTTCCGCCCGTCCGCTCCATTGTGTTCACGGTCGCGATGGCGAAACTGGCTGCTGCGTAGACCGCCAGGGCGACGATGAGCACGACGAAGATCCAACGCGATCTCAACCGCCCAGGCGCCCAGATTGATTCCATCGATAGATCCTTGGGGATTCGTTGAAGTTTCGTTCAAAGCGCGGCCAAAGTACGGGTTAATCCGAGTTGTCCGGGTATTTTGGTACGCTTGGAGTCTGCTATCCTATCTTCCTACCCACTGTGAGCGGTAATGACCCGGAACAGGAGGACGCGGACTTGAGCGATCTTGGCGGCACGACCAGCCCATCGCAGGATGCGTGGAAGAAGGACGAACACGCGAGGTATTTTGGCACCTGGGACCACCTATCCACCGCTACCCTCGTCAAAATTTGCGATCAGTTCAATGAATGCCAACTTTTTAGGACTTTGGCCGATTCCAAGCCTAGCGGCAGCCTATCTGACGTAGGATGCGCGACTGGCCGGTTCTTCAGGTATTTCAAGAAGATTGCGCCTGGTCTGGAATACAAAGGGTTCGACATCTCTGAAGCGGCCATCCAATATGCCAAGGGACTTTATCCGGCAGGCAACTTCACGCGATTCGATGGAGATGTGAAATCAACTCCCGACATCCGATCGGACATCGTCTTCTGCCGGGATGTGGTGATCCACCAGGAGAACCCCAGTGAATTTCTGTCCGACCTTTACGATGCCACTAAATCCTACCTCATCCTCCGGGTGCGCACTAGGGAAACAGGCTCTACCGTCTTCGATACTGCCCAGTCATGCCAGTATGTGTATGGACAGTGGGTCCCCTACATGGTCTATAACACCGCGGAGTTGATTGACCTGATCAGGTCATTCGAACCGAGCCCAGCGAAGATTACGCTGTGGCGGTTCCCGCTGGTCCTTGGGGGTGAGAACGGGAGGTTTGTTCCCAAAGAACTCTACTACCCGGAAACGGGAACTGCCGAGTCTGCTTTGCTCATCGAGAAACGGGCTGACGGAGCAGCAGGAGAAACTGTCGTCAACATAGAGACACACCCCGAGACTCGGGGCAACGAACTACCAGGTTGGGCCAGAGCCCTTAGGCAGGTCGCCAGGCGCCTCCGGGTCTGATCGGGGGTTCAGCGCCTCTCCCGCGAATCAGCGGCCGGCGACAAATACCTCGTAGAAGCGGCGCATGATCGTCTCAACCACCCGCGGCCCCACATGCCGGTTGTCCCTCAACAGATTCGGATTGTGGGACAACATAGCCATCTCGAACCTTGGGAAGTAAAAGGTCCGGCCAGGATTTTGCCTGACGATTCCCTCAACTGCCAGCAATATGACAACTTCTCATGGAAGCGACGCCGGTTGGCGAATCAATCATCTTGGCGGGCGGTTGGCCGTGTTCCGGTTGACTCCCACATTCGGCAGGTCACCAGAAAAACAACCGGTCTTTACCTCCAGATCGCCTAACCCCTGGTAACGTCTCGGGCGGTTAGCTGCAGTAGCTCCCGCAATTGGGCGGAGGTCCAGTCGGACCTGGCTACCGCAAGCAACTCTGCGATTCGGGACTGGTCTGCTTTTCGCTGGTCGACCGGCTTTGATGCCGGGTCGTGGGTGTTGACGATCTCGGCGATGGCGGTCTCGTCGACCGTGTCCGGTACCTCGAGCCAAAGCTCCGTTTCCGTTCCCTGGGCGCGCATCACCGGCGTCTGCCCACCCTTGGCGTCGGCGACCGGACGCAGGCCGGGGATGGACGAGGTTAGCTGGTCGTGCAGCAGGCTGAGGTCGCTGGTCTTTTTGAAGTGGAGGATCTTCATCAGCCGAGCACCTTGGCCATCATGAAGTGGGGGCTGACCCCGGTCAGTAACTCGACGTTCAAAGCGGCCCCGCTCGATTGGTACACACGGAGTTCGACATAGTCGTTGACCGCGAGATCGTAGAGCGTGGAGATTTGCTGTCTGGGGGAATCTTCGCCGGTTGATGTCCCCATGGTGACCCTGGCGATGAGGGTTGTGCCGTTCAGGTATAGCTCCATCAGGCGGATCCCGGCGGTGCTGGCGGCCCAGGCTACCTGGCCGTGGATGTAATACTTGCCTGCCGTTTTGCAGGTCAAGCGGGAGTTGTTGGTGGCCGTGTCGTGGATGGTGTCGGTATCGAAATCCTCTGAGTTGAAGGCCAGGGCGGTGGTGGTGTTGTTGGCGATGCTCTGGCTGGCGGAGTGGTACGCTCTCGCGCTGATGTCTGAGCCGACTCCGGCGGCCGGCATGGCGTGCTTGTGGTCGCGCCGGGCGGCGATGGCGGCGGACCCCGCGGCGGCGGAGTCTCCGTGGGCCTGGGTGGATGGAGCCGTGGCGTCGAAGATGGCGATGGTCGCGCCGGACCGGATGCTGTCGCCGGTGCCTTCGGCGTTGGCGGTCCCAAGGGTGAGCGCCGGGGCTTCGTAGGTTGTGGAGGCGGTGGGGTCGGCGGGCAGGATGAACCAGTTGGCCCCGTCGGAGTAGTAGCTCCTGGCCCCGTAGTTGACGTTGATCACGTCGGTGGCGGAGCCGTCGATGGTCTCCGCGCCTTCGGTGGCCACGGTGATGTTGTTGGTGGCGGCGGCGCCGGACTCGTCTTTGACGGTGAAGATCCGTCCCCATAGAGCTTGACCGCTGGGCAGGGTGACGGTGACCACGCCCGCCCGGTTGACGCCCAGCACGCTATCGCCTGCTTTGGCGGTGTAGGCGGCAACTGTGACAGGTGTATAAGCTTGCCGGGACCGCCGCAACGGCTCTTGGCGGCTGACTTGAGGCTGGACCATGTAACTCTCCTAACAACGTCCGCGTTGACGGCAGACGGTGATACGCCGCCACACCGGACCTTGTTATCGCACTTTTGTAACCAGCCTAGGGAAGCGTTTTACCGGCAGTCAACGCTCCGCTGACACCCCGGCCGCCAAACCCGTTCCGTGCCCCGGTGTCCCGGTATGGAGACAATCAACTTCAAAAGGCGGGGTGTTTTACCGAACAAAACATCAAGGCGGCTGCTATCTCTAAGAGGGATGTGCGATGGTCATTTACCAACGGGGAATCTGCCCTCTTTCTTTCGAGCAGATCGGCTCGGACTAAGTTCTTCGCCCATCCGAATCCCGGCCTCGGCCCGCTCCAGACCATCGGCAACCCGTTTTATCCTCGAGTTAATCACAAACTGTGGCGTTTACGGGGGCCTGCGATGACCCCATTTCCCCTGCGCCACACCAGGGCGGATCACAGCGCTTCCCAAGTATCTAAAGGTTCGGCGCATGATTGGATGACTCCCTGGTCCGGAGCCCAAAAACCGCGTTTTTTAAGCTAATCCACTAAATCCCCATTTACCCGTTATTTAATGGCTTGACTTGCAAAAATCGCTCCCCTAGACTTGCAATTAATGCGTTCGCAATATGAACAACAAGAAGCGGCTGACGCCTCGACGAACCGAGAATTACAGTTGCTGACCCAGGTCAACGAGAACCCTGACGCCACCCAGCGGCAACTCGCCACCCGTGTGGGTATCGCCCTGGGCCTGACCAATCTTCTGCTGCGGAACCTGGTCAAAAAGGGTTACATCAAGGTAAACCAGGCCAGCTGGAAACGCAGACTCTACACCCTGACACCCGATGGCTTCTCCAGAAGAATCCACCTGATGGTCAGGTACGTCCACCGGATATTGGGTGAGTATCAGGGCGTGCGCCAGACCCTCACGGAACAACTCGCGCCATTGGCGTTGAACGAGGAGTCTAGGGTGGCCATCTACGGCACCGGTGAACTGGCGGAGCTTGTTTACCTCGGGCTAAAAGAGCTGTCTATCGAAGAGATTGACGTTTTCGATTTCAAGTCCGCGGATGGACGCCGGTTCTTGGGATTGCCGGTGCGAGACATCGAGTCCATCCAAAGCAGTCTCTATGACCGGGTCATGGTTACCTATCTGGAACCGTCAACGATGGTCATGTCAAAGGTCGAAGACCGCGGTGTCTCATCCGACCAACTGGTCGTATTTTTCCCGGACGGAAACAAGTAAGAGGGGTTGAAATGGGGTTGAGGTGGTACGTCGCTCGGACGGAACCTAGGTCTGAATTCATCGCAGCCGAAGAGCTGGCGCGAGACGGTTATGATGTTTTCTTCCCTCGACTTACAGACCCCAAACAACCGTCCGGCCGTACTAAGGCGCCATTGTTTCCGGGATATCTATTCCTGCGGTGCGACCGGGAGGCGGGCGGTTGGCCGTCGTTCCGAAACGCTCACCGCATCGCCGGTTGGGTGAGATTCGGCGGTGAAGTACCCAGCCTACCGGATAGAGATATTCTCGAGCTGCGAAAGAGCCTGGAGTCCATCAACCAAAAGGCCGGAATGCCTCCCAAATTCTCACCAGGCGAAAAGGTCCATGTGGCTGCCGGCAACTTGCAGGGGCTGGCCGAGATCATCGAAGGCGCGAAAACTCCTCGTGCCCGCGTAAAAGTATTGATGCAGTTTATGGGCAGAATGGTTAAAGCCCAGGTCCCATGGCAAAGCGTTGAAGCGGTGGCGGACAGGCCCGTGGGGAAGCCTCAACTTCCCCGGCGGACCAGAGGAAAAGGCCGGTGGACACGCGAGTTCAGACCGGCGGCCGGCGTCACCCGGTAAGGCCCAGGCGGCATACCACAATTGGGCGCTGCTCGTTGTAGCCTTCGCTCCGAGCGTGTCCTTAAAGGGGCCAATTTCCTCTCGCCAGGCAAGGCGGGGGTGGCGGAGCCGTTTCTAATCACAGGGCAAACATCACGTGAGCGATTCTTCCCGGGCCGGACATCTTAGACCGGCAGGCGCAAGGTCCACAATCTCGAATCATTGCCAATCTTCAGGTTTACTAAGGTTACCGAATGGTCGAAAAAGTATTGGTCACTGGCGGGGCAGGTTATCTGGGTTCCATCCTCTGCGGCCGCTTGCTGCAAGAGGGCTACCAAGTGACCGTTTTAGACAATCTTATGTACGGCCAGTCTGGCTTGTACCACCTTTGCAACGATCCGGGGTTCGACTTCGTACGCGGCGACGTGCGCGACCAGACAACGGTCGGCGGCCTGGTGGCGAAAGCGGATGTGATCATCCCACTGGCCGCGGTGGTCGGAGCGCCGGCATGCGACCGGGACCCCTGGCTTGCCCAGTCCGTTAATCTTGAAGCCGTCAACATGATTAACCGTTTGAGGAGCAGCGACCAACTCGTCATCTACCCAAATACGAACAGCGGGTATGGGGCCACCACTGGTGATGTTTATTGCACCGAAGACACCCCTCTTGAGCCAATCTCGGTCTACGGGCGGACTAAAACTCAAGCGGAGCTATCTCTACTTGAAAGCCCGAATGCCATAACCCTGCGGTTAGCCACTGTCTTCGGCGTCTCACCCAGGATGCGCCTCGATCTGCTGGTCAATCACTTCGTCCGGATGGCGGTCACGGAGGGCTCGATAGTCCTTTTCGAAAAAGACTTCAAGCGCAATTTCGTGCACATCCGCGATGTTGCAGACTGTTTCGTCTATTGCATCCAAAATGCAGCCCGCATGACCGGTTGGCCTTACAACCTGGGCCTTGATGAAGCGAACGTATCGAAAGAGCAGTTGGCCCTCAAGGTCAAGGAGCACGTCCCCAAGTTGGACATTCAGAATTCCGAGATTGGCCAGGACCCGGACAAACGCAACTATATCGTGTCCAACGAACGACTCCGGCAGGCTGGTTTTGAAGCGAGGCGGGGCCTGGACGAGGGGATCGAAGAATTGTTGAAGGCTTATCGAATGATGGGGAGGGGAGCTTTCTCCAATGTCTGATCAGTCTTCCGGCGGCACAGCCTTGAATCGCCGTGTTTTCGTTGTGCTCGACCGGGACGGGACCATAATCGTAGAGCGCAATCATCTCTCGGACCCGGACGAAGTTGAATTGCTTCCCACTGCGGCTGAAGGGCTGCGCAGGTTGCGCCTGGCTGGACTGGGTCTCGTGGTTGTAACCAATCAGTCAGCCATCGGCAGAGGCATCATCGATGATGCACGGCTTCAGGACATTCACCGGACGATGGAGCAGCTATTGGAGTCAGAGGGAGTGGTCCTCGACGGGATCTACTACTGCCCCCACCATCCGGACGATGGTTGCGGTTGCCGGAAGCCGGGCACACAGTTGCTGGAATCCGCGGCTGCGGACCATGGCTTTTACGCCAGCAACTGTTTCGTTATCGGAGACAAGGCCAGCGACATTGAATTGGGTCAGAATGTTGGCGCGACCACCATCCTGGTGCGTTCCGGTTACGGCGACCAGGTAGCCAACGACGGAACGGCAGCCCCCACCCACATAGCCAGCGGCCTCGGGGAAGCCGCTCAGTGGATCTTGAACAGGGTCAGCCTCGGCCTAACGGAGCGTGTCGGGTGACTATCGGGAATGACCCGGCCAATATCGTCGAGACGTATCTGCAGAGCAGCGCGGAGACTACTCGGCAGACAGCCCAGAGTTGCGGGGCCGATATTCTCAGGGCCGCCGCCATGATCAGAGATTGCTTCAAAGCAGGCGGAAAGCTGATGCTTTGCGGCAACGGGGGCAGCGCCGCCGACTGCCAGCACATGGCCACCGAATTTGTCAGCCGGTTGTCCAAAGATATCCAACGCCCAGGGCTTCCGGCACTGGCGCTCACCACGGACACTTCTTTCTTGACCGCCTTCGCCAACGATTTTGATTATGAAGGCATATTCGCCCGCCAGGTACAGGCCCTGGGGAAACCTGATGACGTACTATTGGGCATCAGCACCAGTGGCCGGTCGGCCAACGTGATCAAAGCGGTGGCGGCGGCCAAGCAGCTCAACATCTCGGTGATTGCCCTCACCGGCAATGAAGGAACGTTGGCAGCTATGGGCGATGTAGCGATATCGGTTCCCAGCGGCGACACCCAGCACATTCAAGAAGCTCACCTGGCGATAGAGCACGTTCTATGCCAGTTGGTTGAAAGCGACCTCTACAGCGCCGGACGAACTAAATGATTATCAGTAGAACTCCCTACCGCATATCTTTCTTCGGCGGTGGTTCGGATTACCCAGATTGGTACCGCAACCACGGCGGCCAGGTACTGGCATCTGCGATAAACAAGTATTGCTATATCACTTGCCGTTATCTGCCCCCTTTCTTCGAACACCGGATACATGTGGTGTATTCTAAGATAGAGAGTTGCCAAACCGTCGATCAGATCGAGCACCCCGCCGTCCGGGAAACCCTGAAATTCTTGAACATAGAGCGCGGGATCGAGATTCACCACGACGGTGACCTGCCCGCCCGCAGCGGAATGGGGTCCAGTTCGTCTTTCACCGTTGGCCTGTTGAACGCCCTTTACGCTCTAAAGGGTTACATGCCCGGGAAACCGCAGTTGGCGAAAGAGAGTATCCATATCGAACAGGACCGTCTCAATGAGACGGTCGGCTCCCAAGACCAGGTTTCCGCCGCTTACGGTGGGTTCAACCACATCAGTTTTCCCAGCAACGGGGATATATCGGTCAAACCTGTGACCCTGTCTCCGCAACGGGTTGATGAACTCGACGATCACCTGATGTTGTTTTATACCGGCATAGCACGGACCGCTTCGGCGATCGCCGGGAGTTACGTTCCGGACATCGCCAGCCGGGAAAGCGAGATAAGGGAGATCACCGGCATGGTTGACGAAGGCCTGGCGATTCTGAACAGCCAGCGAGACATCGCCAGCTTTGGCAAGCTATTGGACCGGGCTTGGCACTCAAAGCGGAACATGAGCGCCATGGTTTCGAATTCCCACGTGGATGAGATCTACGAACGCGCCCAAAAGGCCGGCGCCACGGGCGGGAAATTGCTCGGAGCGGGAGGTGGGGGGTTCATGCTATTGTTTGCCCATCCATCCAAGCAGCAGAAGATCAAAGAATCGCTGTCGCGCCTGATCCAGGTCCCGTTCAAGTTTGAGAATTCAGGAAGTCAGATCATCTTTTTCGATGCCGAGGAAGATTACTCCGCCGAGGAGCTGTTCAGGGCCAATCAACCGGTCGATGAATTTCGAGAATTGATCTCCAGGGAAATTTGAACTTCTCACTAAAAAGCACCATTAAAAGCCCCGTTGATGCGGCGTTGTTCCCTTTGCAAAGGGTTGGAACGCCCTGGCTCTGCCTGAGCCCGGTATCTCAAAAATCCGAGGTTGATCGAAAGGTCAATCATTACCCATATGGAAGGTTGACATGAAAGTTGCGCTTCTCTACCCACGCTGGACCGGCGAGTACGGCCTATTCGGTCATTTTGCCAAACGGAATTCCACCTGGCCGCCGCTTAACCTAGCTCTGCTGGGGGCGGTTTTGGAGCAGCACGGCCATGAAGCAATCATCATCGACGGTGAGGCCGACGGTCTCTCCAACGCTCAGGTGATTCAACGGGTCAACGCGATCAAGCCAGACATTCTCGGCCTGACCTGCTACAGCCCTTTCTTCCATCTCAATGAGAAATTGGCCCAAGAGATCAAGGACTCGGGAAACACCATTCCCATCATGGTGGGAGGGCCGCACATCACCATCATGAAGGAGGAGGCTTTCCTTCCCCAGTTCGATTATGCCTTTGTGGGCGAAGCCGAATCGTCTCTCCCCAATTTCCTAAAGGAATTCGAAAAAGGCGGCGACCTTTCCCAGGTCAAGGGAATCATCTTCCGGCGGGACGGCCAGAAGGTGGCCACCGGAGACCCCGACCCCATCCAGATGGGCAGTCCGACCAAGGGAAGCACCATGGATTCTCAGCACCCCTTGGACCAGTTCCCATTCCCGGCCAGACACCTGCTGGACATGAAGAAATACCGGCTGGGAACCCTCCACGGTAGGAAGCAATTCACTTCCATCCAGACCATGCGGGGCTGCCCTTGGAAGTGCATCTTCTGCGCCTCGGAGGCGCTGCAGACCACGCGGGTGATTCTCCGCTCTCCCGAATCAGTGGTTGAAGAGATGAAACAGGTGGTAAGAGACCACCCTTACATCACCCATTTCTACATCGTTGATGACGTGATGACGCTGTGGAAGAAGCACATCATCAAGATATGCGATCTCATCAACGAGTCCGACCTGAAGATCACCTTCGAAGGCAGCACCCGGGCTAATTTGGTCGATGAGGAATTGATCGCCTACTTGGCCAAGACTGGACTGATCAGGCTGTCGTTCGGCCTGGAGACCACCGACCCTGACATGCGCACCACGATGCAGAAAAAGGTGCCGATTGAAGCCTATGCCACTGCCAACAAGCTCTGCAATAAATACGGGATCGAGGCGATGAACTCGATGATGATCGGCCTGCCCGGTGAAACACGGGAGACCATCAAGTCCACCCTAAAGTGGCTTCGCGACGCCCGTGAAGTGAAACAGGCTAACTTCGCCATCGCCATTCCCTACCCCGGCACGGAATTCCATGACATGGCGGTGAGCGGCACCCACGGCGTGGAGTTGATGTCGACGAACTTCTCCGAGTATCTCAGGTACGGTTCGGCGGTTACCAAGGTCGGAGAATTGACCTCTCAAGACCTGATTGACCTGCAGAACGAAGGGTTCGTCAGCATCTATTCGGCGCCTTGGCGTTGGATACCCACCTGGCGCAAGCACGGCGTTGTTGGCGCTTTGCTCATGGGCCTAAGGGTGATTCGCCTGTGGCGCAAGAGGATCCTCAAGCGGTCCAAACCCTTCCGCACCCACCCGGGGATGCCGTAAAGCTGGCTGCTGGGTGTTCAAACACGGGCATTGGGCCAAAGTATTCGTGGCGGCTTTGGGATGAATAGGGGAGACCGGGTCTTTGTTGCCGGAAGCGGCACTTCCCTGGGGAAGACGCTGCTGGGAAGGCTGGAGCAGATGGGCTGCCATGTCGTACCTGGTGCGGATGCGCCTGAGCCTGACCTGACCGACCCCGCTCAGGTCAACGCATTTTTCGGCCAGCACCGCCCCGAGTTTGTGTTCATGGTAGCCGGTGAGACCGGCGGGATTGGGGCCAACCAAGATAATCCCGCCGACCTCATGCTCGATAATCTGCTGACCGAATGCCACGTCATAAGATCGGCCCATGACCACGGTGCGAAAAAACTGGTCTACTTGGCCAGTTCCTGCTGTTACCCAAGAGACTGCCCTCAACCCATGCGGGTGGAAGACCTGTTTTCCGGGCCGCTTGAGCCGACCAACGACGCCTACGCCACCGCCAAGTTGGCCGGCATAAAGATGTGCCAGGCCTACCGGCAGCAATACGGGGACAACTTCGTGGTGGCCATCCCCGCCAATCCCTTTGGACCAGGCGAGGATTTCAGCTTGGAGCGCTCCCACGTCATCCCTGCTCTGATAAATAAGATGGACTCCGCAAAGACCAACGGAACTAGAACCGTCGAGATTTGGGGAACGGGCCGGGCACAACGTGAATTCCTCTACGGCGATGACCTGGCTGATGCCTGTATCTTTCTGATGCAGCACTTCGACGGCGCCGAACCGATCAACATCGGCAGCGGCGCAGCCCTGGCCATCAGCGACTTGGCCCACCTGTTGCAGACGGTGGTTGGGTTTGACGGCGACCTGTATTTCAACCACGGCAAGCCCGACGGCGCGCCGGTGAAGATACTCGATTCCACTCCGATTCAGGAGTTGGGTTGGCGTCCCAAGACCACTGTAAGCGAAGGGATCGCCGCCACTTACCGATGGTTCCTGGACAATAAAGCCGTTTCTGGGGATCTTTCTATCTCCGCCCAACGAGATTAGACACCAAGCCACTGCTGTGAGAATTAGAGAATGAAGCTTTCTGACTACGTTATCGAATATCTAGCTGACCTGGGGATCAAGAAGGTCTTCGTCGTCTACGGGGCTGCCATCGGCGACCTGGTGGATTATTTCACCAAGACCGACCGGATCGAATACGTGTGCACACTGCACGAACAAGCCGGCACGTTCGCAGCCGAAACCGTGACTAAAGTCTCCGGCGAGATCGGCGCCACTCTGGTAACCAGCGGCCCTGGAGGGACCAACCTTCTCACCGGCATCGCCAACTGCTGGTACGACTCGATCCCAAACATATTCCTCACCGGTCAGATCAATTCTCAGTTCCTGAGGAAAGACCCATCTATCAGACAGGTCGGTTTCCAAGAGAACGACATAGTTTCCATGGCTAAGCCGATCACCAAATACGCCGAATTGGTCCGCGACCCCAACAAGATCAAATGGGTCTTGGACAAGGCGGTCTATGAAGCGACCCACGGGAGGCCAGGCCCCGTGCTAATCGACCTCCCGCTGGATGTCCAGAAGGCGGATGTAGACCCCGACACCATGGAAGGGTTCACCGGCGAGGACCTGATGCCTCAATATCAGGAAGGCCTGGACGAAGCGGTCAACCTGTATCTGGACAAACTCAACGAGTCTGAGAGACCGGTGTTATTCGTCGGCGGAGGGGTACGGCTGGCCGGCGCGGTGGACGATGTTTTGGAGCTTGGGCGTGTCCTCAAGATTCCATGCATACCAACCTGGAACGCCGTGGACGTGTTCACCGACGACTATGAATACTACCGTGGCCGGACCGGCACCTACGGAGGCCCCGGCAGGAATTTCACCATCCAGAATTCGGATCTTCTCCTCGCCATCGGGAGCCGTATCCCCGGCCGGATAACCGGCGGTGTCCCCACTTCATTCGCCAGGGCGGCGATGAAATTTTACGTCGACGTCGACAAAGCGAACCTGGACCCGGCACTGCAGGAGGTCCCGGGCGATGTCAACATACTGTGCGACGCCAAGGTATTCACCAAGGCTTTGCTCACCGAAGCGAAACGCCGCGAGATCAAACCCTTTGGCTGGTGGCTGGACAAGAGCCAGGAATGGCTCGACAAATATGACACGGTGCTCCCCGAATACTACGACCTGAAAGGAGTCGTCCACCCCTATGTTTTCATGCGGGAGCTTTCGAACCAGTTGGGGCCTGACGATGTGATTATCTCCGACTGCGGCGGCAACGTGGTTGTCACCTATCACGCATTCAAGACCAAGGCCGGGCAGCGTTTAATCTCTAGCAATGGCAACTCCCCCATGGGCTATTCATTCGCAGGGGCCATCGGCGCCTGTTACGCCGGCGTGAAGGGCCGAGTGATCTGCATCATCGGCGACGGTGGCGCAAACATGAATATCCAAGAATTCCAGACCTTAAAGAATTACAACCTGCCCGTAAAAACGTTCATCATGAACAATCACGTTTACGGGATCACCAAGGCCTACCAGGAGACCAACTTCGGCGGACGGTTCGAGGCGGCCGGACCCAAGGGCTACAAGCCGCCGGACTTTGTCAAGATCGCCGACGCATACGAACTCTCCACTGAGACGATCTCCAACAATTCTGAGATCAAGGCCAAGATCAAGACGGTATTGGACCACAAGGGTCCCATAGTCTGCGACGTGAACATGCACGAGCAATACCGGCTGGAACCCCGTATCTTTGGGTGGAACACTCCCATCGAGGACAAGTACCCATACCTGTCCCGTGAGGAGTTCCGCGGCAATATGTATATCGACCCGGTCGAAGGCTGGGAGAACCCGGCCATGCCTCAGACGGTCCACGATGCGTCTGGGAACGCCGACCCATAGGTTGCCCCTATCTTGATTAACCGGCAACCAGCCGCCCCCGGCCGCAACCTCGAATGGCCCTTGATGTCGAACAACATCACCCGGGGCGACCAGGACGCATTGATCGCGTTTCTGCAACAGGACGACCCCATCTTGACCCAGTCGAGCAATGTGGTGGCCTTCGAGAAGGAATGGTCCGAATGGCTCGGCGTCAAACACAGTGTGTTCGTCAATTCCGGGTCGTCGGCGAACCTGATCACCATGGCCGCGTTGGCCCACGCTTTCGGCCCAGGCGAAGTCATCGTGCCGACTCTAACCTGGGTCTCCGACATCGCTTCGGTGATTCAGTGCGGGTTTGAACCGGTGTTCGTCGATATCAACCCCAGAACGTTGGGCATGGACACCGCGCAAGTCCTGGCGAAGGTAACCCCCCGCACCAAGGCTGTATTTCTTACGCACGTACTGGGTTACAACGCTCTTGACCAAGAACTTATCGCCGGCTTGGCATCCCGGGGGGTGCCCCTCATAGAGGACGTCTGTGAATCGCACGGCGCGACATTCCAGGGGCAAAAATTGGGCGTCTTTGGGCTGATGTCAAATTTCTCTTTCTACTATGCCCACCACATGAGCACGATCGAAGGCGGCATGGTCTGCACCGACGATTCAGGCATGTACCAAACTCTCCGGATGCTCAGGTCTCACGGTATGGTGCGGGAAGCCACCGATCCTGATGTGAAGGATGGGTATCTGGCAACGCACCCAGACCTAAACCCGGATTTTATATTCGCCTTCCCCGCTTATAACGTCCGGAGCACCGAGATCAACGCCGTCATGGGACGAACCCAGCTGAAGCGCCTGGACGAGAGCAATCGGACTCGGGTTGAAAACCTGGAATCGTTCCTGAACAATCTGGACCCGGAAAAGTACCGGACCGACTTTGCCACCGACGGCAGTTGTAACTACGCCTTCACCCTGGTGCTGAAACACCCCGACCCGGTCTTGTGCGAAAAGGTTATGTCGACCATGCGGGACCTGGGTGTCGAATTCCGGAGAGGGATGTCGGGCGGGGGGAACCAGCTTCGCCAGCCTTACTTGAAGAAGATCGCCGGCGAACTTGAATACATGGAATATCCGCAGGTGGACCACGTTCATTTCTACGGATTCTACATCGGCAATTACCCAAGCTTGGATAAAGCCAAGATTCTGGACCTGTGTTCGGCGTTGAACGCGCTCTGACCTCCTATAAACCCAGCATCCGTAGGATATCGGTGGCAGAGGAATCACCTCCGGCCAACCTTGGCAAGTATCGAATAGTTAGAGGATCTTATGTCTGAAAACGGGCGCCTGGACCTGCTCCTGATCAACCCCGGGGGACGCGTCCGGATATATCAGTCACTGGCCGACACCCTGAGCGCGATCGAGCCGCCCGTGTGGGCCGGCCTGATGGCAACCTTCACCAGAAAGCGCGGGCTTTCCGTTCAGATAATCGACGCAGACGCCGACAATCTTGGCCCGGATGAAGTGGCCGCCAGGGCTGCCGATCTGAATCCGGTCCTGACTGCGGTCGTTGCCTACGGACACCAACCATCGGCGTCGACCCAGTCGATGCCTGCATCCAGCGCCATCTGCACTTCCCTAAAGCAGACCGCCCCCCAACTGAAGACCCTGCTGGTTGGCGGACACGTCACCTCCCTGCCCAAACGGACCTTGGAAGAAGAGGACGTGGACTTTGTTTGCGGGGGTGAAGGCCCCTATACCCTGGTCGAACTAACCGAAGCCTTGAAGGCTGGCCGGCCAGAGGATGTCTCCAAGGTCAGGGGCATCTGGTACCGGGACGGACAACAGATCAGGAACACCCCACCGGCGCCGTTGGTCCAGGACCTGGACAACGAGATGCCGGGCCTGGCCTGGGACCTCCTGCCCATGGACAAATACCGGGCCCACAACTGGCATTGCTTCGGCGACCTGCAGCGCCAGCCATATGCCGCGGTCTATACCACCCTGGGCTGTCCGTACCATTGTAGTTTCTGCTGCATCCAGGCCCCGTTCAAGGAAGGCTCCAAGGTATTAGGGCTTGGCGAGAGCGTGAACGCGTACCGCCTATGGAGTCCCGACGCGGTGATGGCCCAGATCGCGACGCTTGTCGAGGACTACGGGGTGAAAAACATCAAGATTGCCGATGAGATGTTTGTGCTGAATCCGCGGCACGTCAACTCCATCTGCGACCAGATCATCGAGCGGGGATACGACCTGAACATCTGGGCCTACGCGCGGGTGGACACGGTAAGAGCCGGCATGGCCGACAAATTGAAGCGCGCCGGATTCAACTGGCTGGCCTTCGGCATCGAAGCTGCCGACCAAGTCGTGCGCAACGATGTGGACAAGGGTTTCGACCAGGACCTGATTTTCAAGACCATTAATGAAGTCAAAGCCGCCGACATCAACATCGGCGCCAACTACATATTCGGACTTCCCGAAGACGACCTGGCGAGTATGCGGAAGACCTTGGACCTGGCGATCGAACTGAACACGGAATGGGCCAATTTCTACTGCACCATGGCCTATCCCGGCTCGCCGCTCTACAACACCGCCGTCAAAGAAGCCATGCCGTTACCGGCAACCTGGAGTGGGTACTCCCAGCACGCGGTTGATACCCTTCCGTTGCCCACCAAACACCTGACCGCTTCTCAGGTCCTGAGGTTCCGGGACGAAGCCTTCCAGACGTATTTCACCAGCCCCCGTTTCCTCGATATGGTCACGGAAAAATTC
>JAQBXL010000204.1 GCA_027624135.1 Chloroflexota bacterium | reverse complement strand
CCGCATTTGACATCCTTGGAATGCGTGACTATAGTTGGCGCCATCCCAGAGGGGGCTATATCTAGGAAAGTCGGTTTGATCTGGGGAATCCCGGATAAGAAAGCCGAATGCAAAATCTAGGCGAACCCTGTTCTGTCTGGGGTGGTCCTGTGGTTGGGAGGCCACGAGGATGGTCAGCCCATAGGATATCTCTGTATACGCCAGGGCTGCCGCCTAGAAACTCAGGTTTCCAGGCGATTTTCCGTATTTACGAGCGGGTCACCGGGCCGCCACTGGAATTATATAAAGAGTTATTAGATCTCTGCGGGCTTCAGCCTAATCTTCGATTATCTATCAATCCGGCGCTTTCAAACCAGTCGAGCGCTTCGCTCAATCGTGAGTTAAGCTAATCAGCCGGAATTATTAGCCATTTTTCCACGTAGGCTAGGAGTCGGTCGGCGCATTCTTCGGCTGAAAATTAGCGGGTGTTCATCACAAGGTCGGGACTTAGCGGAACCTCGTACGGTGAATCGACCCCGGTGAAATCAGAGATCTCACCGCGCCGAGCCTTGCTCCACAGTCCGTTTGGATCCCGCGATTCACACGTAGCTACGTCCGCCTCAAGATAAACCAGGTGAAATCGGTCGGCGGCGGCTGCGCGTGCCCTGGCCCAATCATCTTCGTAGGGTGAGATAAAAGCTGAAATAACGATGAATCCGGCATCGGAAAACAGCGACGCCACCTCGCTGACACGGCGGATGTTTTCAGACCGGTCCTCGGGCCCGAATCCTAGGTCGGCGTTCAACCCGCTTCTGATGTTGTCACCGTCTAGAACAAATACCTGGCGACCCTTCGCGAATAGACGTTGTTCCAACTCTCTGGCGAGCGTTGTTTTTCCGGAGCTAGGTAGTCCGGTGAACCAAACCACTCCGCCTTGGTGTCCGTTAAGAATACCGCGCTGCTATAAGCTGACCCGCCCTAGCATCGGATTCAGGTTGGTGGACTTGACCTCGAATCGTTGCCTCCGGTCCACGAATCCGTCCAAGTTGATAACGCCGCCGCCAACAATGCGGTAGTTGTCGACCAAAACAAACCGGCCGGTGGCTGGGTTGTCGGCGAAGTCATCCAAAGCAATCGGTACCCTGGAACGAAGGATCACTTCGGCAACAGAGTTCTTTTCCACACTTGCCGATGGCGCCCGAGACAAGTCATCAGTATCCAATACCTGCTCGATCTTGTTGATCTCGACCCGGTATTCGGCGGTATTTATCTTGAGCTTGTACTGGTTGCCTTCTTGAATGGAATCGTCGCCCAACCAGAACAACTTGGCCCGAAAATCGTTGGTCAGAATCGAAGGGTCTTCAGTGTGGCTGACGACGTTTCCTCGTTCGACGAAAACCTGCTCGCTTAATGTTATGCCCACGGACATGCCTGCCGTGGCTTCCGTTTGCACCGGCCCACCATCTCCAAAGCCTTCCCAATTCTCGAAACTTGCCACGTTGGCGATCTTGTTCATTGGTGAAAAGAGGATGCGGTCTCCGAGCTTCAATGTCCCACTATCGATGCGTCCGACAATGATGCGGCGGTCATCGAACTTGTAGACATCCTGGACCGGCATGCGCAGTGGTAGGCCGTCTAGCTTGGGTTTGGGATTAAACATCTCCAGAGAGCCTAGAATGCTTGGGCCTTGATACCAGGGTATGTTCGCCGATTCGGCCGCGATACAGTCCCCGTTCTTCGCGGACACCGGAATCACGTAGGTGGGATCGATCCCCAGTTCAGCAAGGTAAGACCGGTATTCCGATTCAATCTCGTTGAACCGCTTTTCGGAGTAATCAACCAAGTCCATCTTGTTGATGGCGACGGCTATCTGTTCCACTCCCAGCAGATGCAAGAGATACCCGTGGCGTTTGGATTGTTCGCCCACGCCATCAAGGGCATCGATAACCAAGACGGCGGCTTCACTACTTGCTGCTCCGGTCACCATGTTTTTCAGGAACTCTTTGTGACCAGGAGCATCGATGATCATGTAATCCCGCTGGCCGTTGCGAAGCCTGATCTGGGTGGTGTCGATAGTGACGCCTTGGTCTCTCTCCGCTTGCAACGCATCAAGGAGAAACGCCCACTCGAAGGGCATGCCTCTCCTTCCCGACTGCGCCGAGATCTGCTCGAACTTTCCCTCGGGGAGGGAGTCTGTTTCGTAGATCAATCGCCCGACCAGCGTGGACTTGCCGTGATCGACGTGCCCCACGATCACAATCTTCAGCTGTTCCAACACCGGCAGCTGGACCGGTGTCAGTTTTACTACTTCAGGAGAGGTCGACATGCCAGGTCCTTGATTTTATTGGTCTCTTCATCGATCACATGTACCCATCGGCCCTTAACCGCTCGAAGGATGACTCATCCTCGTCCACTCCCATCGGTCGGCCGGACCTCTCCGAGACCCTGGTGTGCATCAGTTCTTGAATGATCTCGTCCAGGTCTTCCGCTTCGCTCTCGACCGGGAAAGTGATCCCCTTTTCTCCGATGGAGCGAAAGCGCATCATCTTGTTCTTGTACTCTGGGTACTTCTTGGCGAAATACAACGGCACTACTGGGATAGCCTCACGTTGGATGTATTGCCACACATCAAGCTCCGTCTAGTGGAGCAGCGGGTGGATCCGGACGTGGGTACCCTTGGGGAAGTCGGTCATGTACTGATCCCAGAATTCTGGAGGCTGGTCTCTCACGTCCCACCGTCCGCTATCGGCCCGGGGACTGAAATATCTCTCCTTAGCGCGGGTGCCTTCTTCGTCCCGGCGGATGCCGGTTATGATACCGGTGAAGCCATGGGCGGCGATGGTGTTCTTCAAACCGCCGGTCTTTCGGGCTGCTACTCTTGCCGCGTCGGGCAGAGAGGGGTCAGTGGTATCCAACGACGGGCATAATTCGGAGATGAAGTTGATGCCCCATTCCTTGACGTAGCGGTCGCGGAATTCATACACCTCATCCATTTCCAATTCCGTATCACAATGAATCAGGGGAAATGGGACTCTTCCGAAGAATGCCTTACGGGCCAGGTGGATCATGACGTTGCTGTCTTTTCCGAATGACCACAGCATCCCCGCTCGTTCAATCTTATTGAAGAGCCTGTCCCGTAGACCTTGCGGTCGAGTGGGTCATTCCGTGGCGGAGCAGTTGTGTTTGACG
>JAQBXL010000037.1 GCA_027624135.1 Chloroflexota bacterium | reverse complement strand
TCCCCCAGGTAGCGGAAGACTCTCTTAATTTGGCCTCATTGTTGTTTGAATAAGTGGGTCCACCTTAGTCCGTCTCGGAGCTTCATGGTCATAAACGCTGTTTCCGAGTTGCCCGGTGAAACGAAGACTTCTTTGACGTCCATTACAGGGTAGGTCAGCGCGTCACTGTCGTTCTCGAAGAACTGCTCCATCTGATCGACGGTGCAGCGGTCTGTGACGTTTCGAGCGAGTAAAGAGTGAATCGCTGCTGCGTCGTGGGCTTGAGTGGCATCGAGCCAATCTTCGAACAACTCGACGGCCGCTTTCTTGATCTCTTCCGCAGATTGGATGTCGGCGTTCGTATTTACCGGATCTGTCGAACCGCAAGCCACGGCAAGGGGTAATAGAGCAGCCAAGATAAGCGTCATCGCCCAAGTCTTCAAAATGATTCGCACCTTCGTCAGCAGTGGGAATGGATGCCTCATATTATAAATAAAGACGGCCCGGCGGATAGCATCCACTGGGCCGTCTTATGTGTGCGAATCATTGGATCGGAAGTTTGAATCAGAATCCGCTAATCTCTTTTTAGATGCCTAGCAATGGCCTCTGGCGACAATCTCCCCGCAGAGATTGGCGGGTTGGACGGCGACGCTTCCGCCCTGGGCGAATGGGGCCATGAATTCTTGAACCTTGTCCATGTCTCCTGCTTCGACAATCATCGTCAGGGTGTGTAGACCGTCGATCATCGCTTCGGCATGGACAGTGACGCCAAATCGCTCTGATCCCTCTTTCGAGAGACCGCGAAGCAACATGGAACCTTTTGCTGGGTCGCCCGAAGGGCACCGCGCCTCTTCATGCTGGTGGGTTACGACAAATAGAGCCATTGAATCTCCTGATTGACTACAAACTTGTCCTGAGAGTGTCTTGTTCTGAGATTTAACTTTGGAGCGGAAGACGAGATTTGAACTCGCGACCCCCTCCTTGGCAAGGAGGTGCTCTACCACTGAGCCACTTCCGCTCGATGTTGATCCGGTTTCTATACCGGGACCAAGAGAGTTGACTGGTGCCGAGGGACAGACTCGAACTGTCGACACCGGCATTTTCAGTGCCGTGCTCTACCACCTGAGCTACCTCGGCAGTAGTGTCTATTATCAAATCTGGCTGGTGGGCTGTCAAGAAGAATCCGCGTCCGAACTTTCCGTCCCAAACTTGCCCAAACTTGCTGGGGCGGAATCCTGGGTCAGAACCCGCCGCTGGTTCGGCGGCCGCCACGACTGTAATCAGCTATGAATGGCGTAGGGGAGCAATTGGTAATCGCCCTGCTGGGGGGGTATAATACAGTCGCAATCCAGGCTGAATTTCTGCTCGTTTCCCTGGTATTCTTTTGGTACTCTTTTGGTATTCTTTAGGAAATCTTGCGGAAAATATGCCCGTTGCCACCAGTGAATAAGTAAACTACCGGAGGTCGGCAGAGATGGTCGAGGTACTAACAGGGACTTTTACGGTCAAGGCCGGTCAAGCTCAGATGCTCAAGGGCGGCGTCATCATGGATGTGGTGAACGCAGAACAGGCAAAGATAGCTGCGGAGGCCGGAGCGGTGGCCGTGATGGCCCTGGAACGCGTGCCTGCAGATATCCGAGCCGATGGCGGCGTGGCTCGTATGTCCGACCCTTCGATGATCTGCGAGATCATGGACGCGGTCAGTATCCCGGTCATGGCCAAGGTCCGCATCGGTCACTTCGTCGAGGCCCAGATACTGGAATCCCTGGGAGTTGATTACATCGATGAATCAGAGGTGTTGACCCCTGCCGATGAACTTCACCACATCTGGAAGCAGGACTTCAAGGTTCCCTTCGTCTGCGGTTGCCGTAACCTGGGCGAGGCGCTAAGGCGCATCTCCGAAGGCGCTGCGATGATTCGCACCAAGGGCGAGGCAGGCACCGGCGACGTCGTTGAGGCGGTACGGCATATGCGCTCCGTTCAAGACTCTATCCGCAAGCTCCAGACGATGCCCGACGACGAGATGGTGGTTGAAGCCAGGGACTTGCAGGTGAGTTTGGACCTGCTGACCAAGACCAGGGAGATGGGGCGGATGCCCGTGGTCAATTTCGCAGCCGGTGGCGTGGCCACTCCAGCTGATGCCGCTCTGATGATGCAACTGGGCGCGGATGGCGTTTTCGTGGGCTCGGGCGTATTCAAGTCCGGTGACCCGGCCAGAAGGGCCTACGCCATCGTCCAAGCTGTAACCCACTACAATGATCCTAAGATCCTGGCCGAGGTCTCCAAGGGTCTGGGAGAGGCCATGGTCGGAATCAGCGTCAAGTCACTTCCCGATGAGGAATTGCTGGCCGCACGAAGCCGATAAGAGACCGAATCGTTTGCCAGGCGACGATAATCTGAGAGGAAGTATTCAGCAGGGCGAGTTGGAAGTAGGCGTCTTAGCGATACAGGGCGACTTCGCCGAACATATAGCCGTACTCGGTAAGCTGGGTGTTAAGGCCCGTGAGATTAGGCTGCCGGAACAGATGGCTTCGCTGGATGCGCTCATCATCCCCGGGGGCGAAAGCACAACGCTCAGCCGCTTGATGACCATCTACAACCTGAGAGAACCGTTGCAGAAGATGGCCGCGGAAGGCCGGGCGATCTGGGGCACGTGTGCGGGTATGATCATGCTCTCCCGAGAGATCACAGAACAAGACCCGATTCCCCTGGGCATCATGGACATCGGAGTGCAGCGCAACGCCTTTGGTCGGCAGGTCGACAGTTTTGAACAAGCGTTAAACGTGACCATCCTGGGCCCCGACCTATTCCATGCCATCTTCATCCGAGCCCCGGTAATAATCCGTGTTGGCGAAGGCGTGGATGTACTCGCGGCGCTGGATGCAAAGCGCCCTGTGGCGGTGCAACAAGGTAGATTGTTGGCCACATCCTTCCATCCGGAATTAACCGACGACTACCGGTTCCACAGCTATTTTCTGGAACTCGCTCGTGGCAACGGCAGCTCTCCTAACGTTCAGAAAGCCGGTTCCGAGAGTGGTTCTTCGAGTGATTCTTCTGGGAACGGCCCAAGATGATCACCGCTTTTCGAGTGGGAGACGCCCTGCGTTGTGTGCTGGTAAACGCCCCTGGAGGCGCTAACTTGGCCGCGCCTACCGAGTCGGTGGTTCGTTGCCGTCCTCTCCGCAACTCAGCTTTCTGGCGGCAATCCTTGGCCCGAAATCAAAACCGGGTGACGGTTGGCGATTGGAAAGGCATTGAATTGTCCGGTCTAGCGTCAGCTCGGGTGCGCGGCGGCGTTCGGGCGTGGGAAGTCGACCGGTTGCACCTGAAGGATTCCGGGCAGGCGTTAGACCTGCTGGAACAGGTGGTCGAAGCTGCTGGGCACCACGGTGCAGAAAAGGTGTTTCTCCGTGTTCCCAATGACAGCGAGATCATGGACGAAGCGCGTCGCGTCGGCTTCTTTCCTTACTACGAGGAGATTCACCTGACCGGGGATGAATCAACGGTTGGTTCACCTGATAGCGCCGTAAACGCCGACGACCTTCGTACCGAATCATCGGGGGATTACACTGCGGAAGACCGGTCTGGGCCGGATAGTCACGGATTGTTCCAGTTATATTGCGCGGCCACGCCCCAGCCGGTACGGGTTGGGATCGGCATGACATTCGACCAATGGTTCGATTCCCAAGAGCAGCCCCGACCTCGCAGAAACGAGACGGTGCTGAAACGTGAAGGGAAGATAGTTGGCTGGCGAGTGAGCGAACCCTTTGGAAATATCGCTTCTGGACATGTATTGGCCCATCCAAATCATCCAGATATGATGTCGCGTCTGATCGAACTGTCCGGCGACACGCTGAATTGGCTGGTGCCAAACTACCAGGAGAATGCCTTGGACCTGCTGGCCCGGAAAGGATTACAAGAAGCTGGGCGTTATACTATGTTAATCAAGACGGTAACGGTACCGGTTATTAATCGCGAACTTTCCTACGTGGAGGCGTGATATTGGCAACGGTGCAAGAAGAGCTTCAGGACATAGGGCACGCAAAGGAACAACAAGAGATCAACCTGATCTTGGATGTGCTCCCCGACGGCGTTACGAAGGCTCTACGGGACCGGAATGACCTGCATCATTTGCTCGAGATAGTTCTAGATCTAGGGCGGTTGCCCGAGGCCCGGTTCGTTTCTGAGGAGATTGAGCTTGACCACCATCCCGTTACCGCCCAAGACCTGGAGAATGTCATTGAGCGGATCGGAGAGTTCGGGGACGACAACCGCGCCGGTATCGAGAGCACTCTGCACCGGATCTCAGCCATCCGCAACCGCAAGGGGCAGGTTGTAGGCATCACCTGCCGGGTTGGACGGGCGGTCTTCGGCACCATCAAGATCATCGATGACCTGGCCTTCTCCGGAAAGAACATCCTGCTTTTGGGCCGTCCCGGTGTTGGCAAGACTACCATGCTCAGAGAGATGGCCCGAGTGCTGTCTTCCGAAGCCAGGAAGCGGGTCATAATCGTCGACACCTCAAATGAGATTGCCGGCGACGGCGACGTGCCTCATCCGGCGATCGGTCGCTCCAGGCGCATGCAGGTACGAACTCCCTCGCTGCAACATAGTGTAATGATCGAAGCGGTGGAGAACCACATGCCTGAGACCATCATTATCGACGAGATGGGCACAGAGCAGGATGCGGCGGCCGCCCGGACCATCGCCGAACGCGGTGTGCAGTTGATCGCCACGGCCCACGGCAACACCTTGGACAACCTGATCATGAACCCCACTCTTTCAGACTTGGTGGGTGGTATTCAGACCGTGACCTTGGGAGACCAAGAAGCCCGGTACCGGGGCACCCAGAAGAGCGTTTTGGAACGCAAAGCGCCCCCAACGTTCGATGTTGTGGTCGAGATACAGGGCTGGGACCGCCTGGCAGTGCACGACAATGTGGACCAAGTGGTGGACCAATGGCTGCGGGGCTTCCCGATCGCGCCCGAGATACGCTGGCTCGGCGATGATGGTGAAGTGAAGCGCAGCCAGGAGCAGATCCGGGTCAGTGAGGCCAAACCCGGTGTCTGGGAACCTGAAACTCCACGGCAAGGTCGGTCCGGGAACCGCCCGGCCCAACCTCAGATGGCGGCGCAGTCTGCGCCAACAGCGCTCCCAGAGATTCCACGGCCGGAGTCCAGAGCGAAAGAGTCCGAGGTTCGGGTCTTCCTCTTCGGCGTCGGAAGGGACAAGCTCGAAGCTGCGGCCGCGGAATCGAATACAGTAGTTCATATCGTCAACGAATTGAGGCTGGCTGACGTGGTCCTGACGACCAAGACTCACTACCGCCGTGGCTCCCAATTGGTGCGTATCGCCGAGTCCAGCGGCACGCCTGTGTGCGTGCTCCGCAAGAACACCATGCCCCAATTGCAGGAGTTCTTGGAAACTGTGATCAAAGACTGGCACGGTGGCGGCAACGGCCGAGGCCGCGGCCAGATGCCTGATCTGGGTAACGACGACGACGGCCCGCCCCATACTGGCGGTAAAGCTTCTCCAGCGGTGGACCGGGCCATGGATGAGGCAGAAGATGCAGCTAACAAGGTTTTGGCCGGCGAACAGACGGTGCATCTGGCCCCCCAGCGCTCCTATATCCGGAGGTTGCAGCACCTGCTTGGCCAACGCTACAACGTAGCCTCGGTCAGCCAGGGCCGGGAACCAGAGCGGGCCGTCATGTTCTACAGGGTTTAGCGGCGATATTGGGCGGCGATTAAGATGGGCTGCTTTGTCGTATTTGAAGGTGGCGACGGGTCAGGAAAGAGCACCCAAGCCCGGTCATTATTTCGCCGACTGCGTAACCGGGGCATCAAAGCCCTGCGCACCCATGAGCCTGGTGGCACTCCTTTAGGCCAAGCCCTTCGGCGTCTCCTCAAGTCCGGCGAACCGATGGCCCCCATAAGCGAGTTGATGCTCTTCGAGGCGGCCCGCGCCCAATTGGTCCAACACGTGATACGGCCATTCTTGGACCAGGGCGGAGTGGTGATCGCAGACCGGTTCACCAGTTCCACAATCGCCTACCAGGGTTATGGGAGAGGGCTTGACCGGGAGTTGATCGAGCGGCTGAACCGCGAAGCCACCGGCGGACTGGAGCCAGACCTGACTGTGCTGCTGGACCTGCCGGTTGAGACCGCTCTGGCCAGGAAGGGTGGAGCAGACGGCGGCAAGACGGAAGACACTTTCGACAATGCGCCGGTGGACTTTCATCGCAAGATACGCCGAGGCTACAGCGCTTTGGCTGCTTCAGACCCGGAGGGGTGGTTGGTGCTGGATGGTCAACGTCCTCCTGAAGAGTTGAGCCGGGAGATATGGGCGAAGGTGCAGACAGTCTTGTAAACTTTTAGTACCAGGATTCAGACAAACAAAAAGAGGCCCTCCTGAATTGGAGGGCCTCTTTGTTTTCTACTGTTGAGCAGAGTCTCTAGTCGTCGGCCGGTGCAGGCTCGAGAGCCTCCAACTTCGCGTCGATGACTTGGCGCATCTCCCGGACCCGTTTCAGGTCGGGATAGATGTTGCCTTCGCCCTTCTTGTCGAAGATCCGCTCGCCATTGAAGAACACTTCCATGATGCCCTGTCCGCGGGGGGAGATGGAAATGGCGGCGTCCTTGCCATAGTGCCTAAAGAATTCAGTCGCCATCCACGTGGCAACGGCGTGATGCTGTCAAGGTACGCAGTAAGTTATCTCTAGCTGGAACTTTCCTTCCATTTGGCTCCTCCGAATCGCCCTGATTTTTAGTCCCTCCCAGTCTAACCTATTCCACGCTCAAGTCAACCTAATCTTGGCACAAACCTTACGAAAACAGAGGTTTTTCCAGATATGGATCGGGCCGTACAACGGCGATGAATTCCGAAGTCGAGCCGCCAACCTTGTGGAATTCACGCCTACATGCGGGCAATCACCTCATTTCCAAACCGGCGGATGATGTTGTCTGCATCCGAACTGGTCGCCAAGATCAGTAATGAGTCCACCCCTGCATCGCGGATGGGGCTAGCGCCGCCTGCTGCACCTGTCGCTGGACAGTGAGTCCACCCCTGCATCGCGGATGGTGCGGGTTTTTTCCAGACATTCGTCGGGGGGTCCAGTCACCGCGAACCGGTCGGCCAGAAAATCAGTTAGGCCCAGTTCGTCGCTGAGGGCCGCATTGCGGGTCTCGCCCGATTGCTCGTGTTCCTCAGGTACATATTCGCCCTGAAGGGCCATGACCGCCTCCTGAAGCTCCCCTGGCACGTTCTTGCCCTCTAGGGTGAACCGGAAGGCGTGGTGACCAGATGCCACGAGGGCCATCTTGATCTCATCGATGGCGTCTTCGCGCCGGTCGGCGATGTTGCATTTGGCGAACGCCCAGACTTCGGCTGAGCCTTCCGGCCTGCCTGCGGCACGCTCTCCCTCTCTGATTCTAGAGATGGTGTCGGTCAGAACCTCTTTGGTCAACCCTGAATGCACGATCACGGCGTCCGCGATCGCGCCGGCCAGGATCAGGGTCTTGGGCCCCTCAGCGGACATAATGATTGGCACGGGGGTTTTTGACCATTGCACGTGGATGGACTTGCCCTTGTAGTTGAAAGATTCGCCGGAGAGGATCGCGCGGAGTGCCTGCACGTATTCGTGGAGTTCGGCCAATCGGGCAGGACGCAATCCCAGGTTGAGGATGGCGCTGTCCCCGCTGCCGATACCCAAGAATGCCCGCCCTCCGGAGATCTCATTGAGCGTGGCAATCGCCGAGGCGGCCACTGCCGGGTGCCGTGTGAGGGCATTGCTGACTGTAGGGCCGATGCGCACTTTGCTGGTGGCATTGGCGACGACGCTCAGACTTAGGTAGAGTTCCCGCCACAGTGACTGGGAATCAGGGATGCCGATGAAATCGAAGCCGAGGTCTTCAGCCAGTTTGGCGCTGACAGCCGTTTCCTTCAGGTCGTGAGGGACGATTGCGACTCCGAATTTCATGCGTTCTCCTTGGCTGATTCACCGACTGATTCTCCGGCTGATTCATCGGGATTGGCGGGGGCACACGTTGCCGCGTCGTTGGTCAGGCGGTTCAAGTGGCGTGCCTGGCGCAGATTGCTGAGAGTGTAAACGACTATACATAAGCCCAGCAATGCTTCGGGTACCTCGGAGCCTCTAGGGCCGGAATTGAAATGGTCCATGACCAGCCTGGGAAGGTTGGCGGTCTCCCAGATATCGCCGGTGCGCCAAACCATGATTAACAATAGCGCTGGGGACAGCGCCAGAGATGGCAGGACCAACCTCATCCGGTCGCTGAGACCCCGCGTATTGGCGGTCATTCGCCACAATCCCCCAATCAGGCCGAAGGTACTGCCCCAGAAAAGAACCTCGAAGATGACGTTGTTGGCGAAGTTGACGTTATGGAGAGTAGTTTCACCCTGGAAATTTATCTCCTCAAGGGCTGCGGGCGTGCCCCAGCCAACCAGTCGCTGGCCCCAACTGATCTCTTCCATGCCACCCAAAAAGAAGCCCACTGCCAGGGCCAGGTAGAAATACTTCAATGCCGAGTGCCTGGTTCCTCGCAGTGCCCACGCCGCCGCGCCAGCAGCCACTGCTCCGGCCAGGTAGGTCGCCACCGACCACCACTCGCTGAGACCGTCTTCACTTTCCAGCCAGCCGACTTCGATGTAGGTGCGCAACGACCAGTGGGCCACCACCGAGAAGACCAACACCGCAAATATTGCCAGGAAGAAGTCTGAACCGTAGCGGTCGGGAGGTAGCTGATCGTGTTCCTGGCGAACAGTGAACGGCCTAAGTGCTACCGCCATTCTTGAACGCAGTGTTTCGTTTCCCAAGGGTAAGGTGATTGCCGCTATGGCGAGGCCAGCCCAGCCCCAGGAGTCAATGCCGTCTCTAATCGCTTCTGCTGTCTTTGGTGAAAGGTCACTGGGGCCGGAGTGGGATATCTCCGATATCCATTCCACAGCTGAGAATACCGAACCGTCGAAGGCCAGCAGGATTGCACCCAGGACGAGGCCGAATAATCCTATGCCAGTCCAGAGTGCGGACGCGCTGAAGATGGACGGGGGCTGGTGTTGGGGATGGATCACAGCCACAACTAGGCCAGCGGCAGGTTTATTGGTATACCTTGCGGGGGCCGACGGTCTTCATGTAGCCGTCGAAGTTACGCTTGGTCTCGGGGATGGAATCGCCGCCGAATTTCTCCATGAAGGCGTTGGCCAGCACCAATGCCACCATAGCTTCCCCCACCACGCAGGCAGGTGGTGCCTGACAGACGTCGGAGCGCTCGAAATGGGCCAGTACCGCTTCTCCGGTGTCCAGGTCGACAGAAGGCAGGGGTTTGACCATAGTGGCGATGGGTTTGATGGCGAAACGGGCAACCAGAGGCATGCCGTTGGTCATACCGCCTTCGGTGCCGCCCAGGTTGTTGGTATTGCGCTGCCAGGGGTGGTCCGGGTCGCTCACTGGCAGGATGACGTCCTGCACTTCGGACCCGCGCATCTCAGCGATCTCCCAACCAGGACCGATGGCCACCGCTTTCACGGCGTTGATGGACATCAGCGCATAACTCAGCAGCCCGTCAATCTTCTTGTCCCAGCTTACGTGGGAGCCCAAGCCGATGGGCACGTTTTCAGCGATGATCTCGCAGACGCCGCCGATGGTATCACCGGCCTCCTTGGTGGCGTCGATCTCAGCCACCATCATCTGGGCCGCATCCGGATCGGCACAGCGAACGGGAGAATCCTCAACCGCCGCCCAGTCGATGGTCTCCGGAGGCTCTGCATGTACCGTCCCAATAGATAAGACGTGGCTGTGGATCTGGATTCCGAACTCTTCCAGAAGCCTGATGGCGATGGCCCCGGCAGCAACCCGGGCGGCGGTCTCTCGGGCGCTGGCCCGTTCTAGTACGTTTCTAACGTCCTCAAACCCGTACTTCATGGCCCCTGGCAGGTCGGCGTGACCAGGCCGGAGACGGGTGATTCTCTGGGTGCGCGGACTCTGGGGCGGGCCTTCCAATGGGTCCACGGCCATGGCTTCTTCCCAGTTGGCCCAGTCTTTGTTCTCCAGCGTCATGCCAATGGGGCTGCCCAGGGTGTGGCCATGCCGGACTCCCGACATGATCTTGGCCCGGTCCTGTTCGATGAGCATGCGTCCGCCCCGCCCATAACCCTTCTGACGGCGAGCCAAGTGAACGCCGATATAGTCTTCGCTGATGGGCAGTCCGGCGGGGACGCCCTCCATGATTATCTGTAATCCCTGGCCGTGGGACTCGCCTGCAGTGAAAAATTTAACCATGAAAGTTTGGCAAAATCCTGGGTGAAAGTTCTGGGTGCCTGGGTGCCTGTCCTATATGCAAGGTATGAGGCTTAATACGGTTGGCCGCTCTAGGTGCCTCGGGACGCCATCTCTTTGGTGGCGGCTTCTAGCATCACAGCCACCGGAGCGTCCTGTCCGGTCCACATCTGGAAGGACAAAACTCCCTGGTACACCAGCATGTGGAGTCCGCCCAACCCGGTTGCACCGGCAGTAGCGGCCTCCCGCAGTAGGGGAGTCTGCATGGGATTATACACCACGTCGTTGACTATGGCCGTGGCTGGGATCTGGGCCGCCGACAGGGGAGAGCCGTGTTCGTCAGGCCCGTGAGACATGCCCATCGTGGTGCAGTTCACGATTAGATCTGCATTTGCCGCGGCTTGGGTTAGGGCATCGTCTTGGGACAAGGATATCGCCTCGGCTGCGACACCATTGTCTTGGGCTAGTTGGGCCAGAGTCTGCGCCCGTTCCAGTGTCCGGTTGGCGATCACGAGCGACTCGACACCGCCTCTGACAAGGGCCAGCAGGATGCCTCGGGCTGCGCCACCGGCGCCCAGTATCAACGCCCTAGTGCCTTCGGGGGAGTATCCGGTCTCCACCAAGAGGGCGCGCAGGAAACCAGGTCCGTCCGTGTTGTGTCCGGTTAGGCGGCCGTCCCGGTTAACGATAGTGTTGACGGCCCCGGCTGTCGTAGCCCACTCATCCACTTCGTCGAGAAATGGAATCACCGCCCGCTTGTGGGGCACAGTGATGTTGATGCCCAAGGTGCCCGGAGAGCGCAGACTCGCCACGAACTCGCCAACCTTATCTGGAGTGACCTCCCACTTCTCGTAAGTGGCGTCGATGCCCAAGTGGTCCAGACCCGCCTGCTGGAAGATGGGCGATATGGAGTGGCCGATGGGATAGCCGATTATGCCTAAACGTTGTGTCATATGAACGTCAATTCTGACCTAGCCGGCCAACTGTGCCAAAATCTCGCTCAGGTGTTGTTGCCGCTCTTTCAGGTCTTGCAAGCGGGCCTGTTCGGTCGCCACCACTTCCGGCTTGGCCTTCTCCAGGAAATTGGGATTGGAGACCAGCTTCTCCACCCGATCCATGTTCTTGACGCAATCGTCCAATTCGGCGCGCAGACGGTCCAGTTCAGCCGAAAGATCGACGACACCCTCCAGAGGCAGGTGGACGATGAGGGGGTTGACCACCAGGGTAACGCCCTTGGGCAATTCTTTGCCTGATGAACCGTTGGCAATTATGTGCAAAGGCTCGATCCTGGACAGAGAGCAGATGACCTCCGCCTCTTCTTCGATGGGACCTTGCATCCCGTTGGTTTCGATCTGCGCTTCCAGGCGTTGCCCGGCCGGGATTCGGAGTTGTGCGCGGGTGTTCCGAACGGCGCGGATGGCCTGCATCACCAACCCAATCTCCTCTTCGGCTTGGGAATCGATCCGAGGATCATCGGCGGTGGGGTAATCGGCGACCATGATGGATTCGGGAAGTTCGCCTTCCTTAGGGAGCTTGCTCTTCAGGTTCTGCCAGATCTCTTCAGTGATGAAGGGCATGAAGGGATGGAGCAGGCGTAGGGTGCGCTCCAATACGTGGGCGAGGGTGGGTGATGGTGACGGACCTTCGCCCGAGCGCAACCGAAGCTTGGCCATCTCGATGTACCAGTCGCAGTAATCGTTCCAGATGAAGTCGTAGAGCTTCTGCTGGGCGTCGCCAAGTTCGAAGTTGCGCAGCGATTCATTGACTTCGGCGGTCACCTGGTCCAGACGGCTGACGATCCAGCGGTCCTCGCGATGCTCAAGGGTGGACAGGTCGTGCCAACCCTCCAGTCCAGACTTTCCTTCCAGTCCGGAGATCACGAACCGGGAGGCGTTCCAGACTTTATTGGCAAAGTTGCGGGCCGCTTCCAGCCTGCTCTCTCCGATACGCATGTCGTTGCCTGGAGCGGCGCCGGTGGTAAGGGCGAACCGCAGGGCGTCGGTGCCGTACTTGTCGACCAGTTCCAAGGGGTCCATCGTGTTGCCCCTGGTCTTGCTCATCTTGGCGCCGGTGGCGTCGCGGATGAGGCCGTGGAGGAACACGGTGTGGAAGGGTACCTGACCGGTGTTCTCGATGCCCAGCATGATCATGCGGGCAACCCAGAAGAACAAGATGTCGTAACCGCACTCCAGCACACAGGTTGGATAGAAATAGTCCAGGTCCTCTGTCTGCTCCGGCCAACCCAAGGTGGAATGGGGCCATAACCCAGAGCTGAACCAGGTATCCAGAACGTCCGCGTCCTGCCGCAGGTCGGTCCCTTCGCAGCTTTCGCACTTATCTGGGTCTTCGACGGCCACCGTCATGTGTTCGCATGAACCGCAATACCAGACCGGGATCCGGTGTCCCCACCATAGCTGGCGGCTGATGCACCAATCGCGGATGTTCTCGAGCCAGTTGAGGTAGACCCGGCTGAAACGTTCGGGAACTACTTTGATGTCGCCGTTGGCCACTGCGGCGTAGGCTTTGCCGGCGATGCTGTCCGGCTCGTTGCGGTTGCCCACGTTGACGAACCATTGGAGGCTGACCAACGGCTCCACCACCGAGGAACAACGTTGGCAGTGTCCCACCGAATGGCGATGGTCCTCGACCTTCTCCAGGAGACCCAACTGGTCAAGTTCTTCGACGACTTTCTGCCGGGCCTCGGTGCGTTCGACGCCTGCGTACTTCCCAGCGGCCGAAGTTAGATTGCCGTCCAGTCCGATGACGTTGAAGACTTCCAATCGGTGGCGCTCACCGATCTCGAAGTCCACCGGGTCGTGGGCTGGTGTGACTTTCAAAGCGCCGGTGCCGAACTCGCGGTCGATCGCGTCATCGCCAACCACCGGAATCGGCCGGTCCATGATGGGTAAGACAGCGTTCTTGCCGACGATCTTGGCGTACCGTTCGTCCTCTGGGTGTACGGCCACTCCGGTGTCGCCCAACATAGTCTCGGGCCTGGTGGTGGCCACGGTGATGAACTTTTTGGGGTCATCTTCCAATGGATAGCGGATGTGATACAGCTTGCCGTCAACGTCCTGATAGTCCACTTCCAGGTCGCTCAGGGCAGTTGCGCAACGGGTACACCAATTGATGATGCGCTCGTGGCGGTAGATCCGACCCTTTTCGTAGAGGTTGACGAAGGTGGTGCGCACCGCTTTGGCCGGACCCGGGTCCAGAGTGAAACGATGACGATCCCAGTCGGCGGAGATGCCCAAGCGCCGTGACTGCTCGTGGATGATGCCGCCAGTCTTGCCGACGTGCTCCCAGACCCGTTCAAGGAATTTCTCGCGGCCCAGGTCGTGGCGGTTGGTCCCTTCGGTGGCCAGTTGGCGTTCCACCGCCCATTGGGTGGCGATGCCGGCGTGGTCGGAGCCTGGCAGCCAAAGGGTTGGGACTCCGGTCATCCGCCGCCATCGGACCAAAGCATCCTCGATGGCCTTTTCCAAGGCATGGCCCAGGTGTAGCTCCCCGGTAACGTTGGGCGGGGGCATGATGATCACGAAGGGCTCTTTGCCCTTCTCGATCTTGGCGTTGAAATAACCTTTGGACTGCCAGTCCTGGTAGATGCGTTGTTCAACGTCGGCGGCGTTGTATGCGCTGGGCATCTGGGCGGAAGTCATTGCCAGAAACCTTCTCCGTGACGGGAATCTTTCTGCATGGCCGGAAGTGGCCGGAGCGAAAATGCTTCAACCGGCCATCAGCAAATATAACATTCGCCGTTGAGGAGCGTCCATGAGAGTTTCGCGGGTGGTGAGGCGGAAAATCGAAGAGCAGTTGAAGAATCACGCCTGAAAAAGACATAATCGCGTTCTAAGGCGTTTTGCGGGCGTTGGCTGGAGGAAGATGACTTCGGGGACGGTTAAGGCGGGTTTATGGGTACTGTTTTTGAGCAAAATTCAGGTCTAGCCCTCGGCACGGAATCTCCCGGCCGGACGGCGGCTGTTCCGGTGTTGTTCCAAAATCTCCAACCGACCAATGGCCTTCTTGGTGTCGCTGGCAACCCGGGCCGGGTCCCACTTTTTGATGCGGAGTTTGTGCAGCCAGTAGGTAAACTCATTCAGGTCGGAAAGGGTCAGGTTGCGGCGGCGGTCCTTCTTGGTATCTTTTTGAAATAGCTTAAGCAGTTCGGTCCGGGGCTTGCCGTATAAGTGGACGAAGGCCTCTTCGGTCAGTTCCTCGGTGTCAGGGTAAGCCCGGGATAGGTGGCGTTTACGGACCTCTTCTTCTGATACCAATTGCAGAGCTTCTTCCAGTACCACACCATAGCGAAAGTTCATGTATGCGCTGTATTTGCTTGGGCCAAGGTAATCCCGGAACTGGTTCTCATTTAGGGAATCGGGAATCTGGCCGCTGAACAGTAGTTGCTCCTTCTCCTCCATTGGAATCGCGCCGTCGACGTCGGCGCAAAGGCGTTCCGCCAAGAGCAGCCAGTCAAAGGCTTCACCGTGGAGCAGATAGCGATACTTGCGGCCCTCGTACACCTCTTCCGGCATGGTCCAACGGCCCACGGCTTCCATCAGCGCCTTGTGCCACGGCGCTCCGGCGGCCAATAAGGTCCGGAGATGCAGAAGGGCCTCGGGAACTTGTTGGGTCAGGGCCGTCTCGGATGTTGGTTCAACAACCTGTGTCCAGTCGTTGGGCTGCGCCTCGCCAGATGGCTGGGCTGTATCACAAGGCTGCGCCATGCCCGGGGGCTGCGGCATGCCCAGAGGTCGGGAAGTATCGGGTTGTTGGCTCATGCTGGAACCGTGCCGCCGCGCCGTTTGTCAAAGACACTCAGCCGATGGGGTTTGGGCGTCCGGATGAACTCCAGGAACTTCTCACGGGACAGTGTGTTTAGCACATCCTCGGGCCGGCACCAGGCGCGGCGGGCCACTGCCACGCCGAAGCGACGCTTGTCCAGATGGGTGTGGTGGTGAGAGTCGGTATTGATAACCAGAGGCACGCCCAGTTCTCTGGCCCGGTAGGCGTGGGTATCCTTCAGGTCGAGTCGTTCTGGAGAGGCGTTGATCTCAAGGGCTGTGCCTGTGTCGCGGGCCGCCTGTAGGACCGCTTCCAGGTCGAATTCCACCGATTGCCTCTGGCCCAGCAGCCGGGTTGTCAGGTGCCCAATGATCGTTACTGACGGATGTTCCATGGCTTTTATCATACGGGCGGTCATGGTGGCCCGATCCTGGCCCATGGCCGAATGCACCGATGCTACGACCACGTCTAGCTGGGCCAATATCTCATCTGGAAAGTCCAGTTCCCCGTTGGCCCGGATGTCGACCTCCGACCCGCACAGGATGGTGATGTCGTACTTCTGTTGCATCGTATGGAGCAGTTCGATCTGAGACACCAGGCGTTCATTCGAGAGGCCGTTGGCGACGCCCAAACCTGCTGAGTGGTCGGTGAGGGCCATGTATTCGTAACCCTGGACGGCGGCGGCTTCGATCATCAACTCGATGGGGTCGTTCCCGTCGCTCCATTCGCTGTGCAAGTGCAGGTCGCCCTTGAGATCGGATTCTTCCACCAGGGTTGGCACACGGTCTTCCAGGCCAGCATCAAGCTCATACAGACCTGTACGCAGCTCTGGTGGAATCAGGGGCAGGCCCAACCGGGCATAGAAACTTTCTTCATCGGCGAATTTTTCAACCTCGCCAGTCTCAGTATCGGTGATGCCGTACTCGTTGAGCGAAAGCCCCTTGCGGTTGGCGAAGTCTCTAAGGCGGATGTTGTGCTGTTGGCTGCCGGTGAAATACTGGAGCATGGCGCCAAATGCGCCTGGTTCGCCGATCCTGAGGTCGATCTGCATCCCCGAGTCCACAACCACACTGGTCTTCTTGGGGCCGTGGACCAGTACGTCTTTGACCATGGGAAGGCTGACTAGCGCGTCGCCCACTGCTTCGGGGTCGGGCGCGGTGCCGATGAGGTCGATGTCGCCGATGGTCTCTTCCCAGCGCCGAAGGCTGCCGGCGGGAAACATGGATTCAATCTCCGGGCATTTGGCGCGTAGCGCGGCGATGACTTCTTCAGCCACTGAAAGGGCTTGTCCGATGGGCGTTCGGTCTCCCATCGAATCTACGGCTTTGATGTGTCGTAGGACATTTTCAGCGGCCCGTTTACCCATTCGCGGCAGTGTCGCCAAACGCCCGTCTTCGGCAGCCTCGGCCACGCCTGCCACGGTGGTGATGCCCAGTTCTTGGCTGATGGCCATGGCGGTCTTAGGGCCGATGCCTGGGATCTCCTTCAATTCCAACACGCCTGAGGGGAGCTCATTGAGGAGTTTCTGATGGGCGGCAACCTGACCCGTCTTGATAAACTCGGCGATCTTTTCGCTGATGGCTTTGCCCACGCCCGGTATCTTCGTGAGGTTCTCGCCGTTCTCCACAGCTTGAGCGAGGGGTGAGGATAGTTGCTCGATGGTGCGGGCAGCCCTTTGGTAGGCGCGAATCTTAAATATGGTGTCGCCCTTCATTTCCAGAAGAGCGCCCATCTCTTCGAAGAGTTCGGCTATCTGTTCGTTCGTCGCAGTCATATCCCGCTAGGAGCTGGAGCTTCCAAGACGTTCAGTGACGTTCAGTACTGTAGCAGCGCGTTCGCCGAGCATTTGTCCTCCGCCGGTACCGCGACTAGGTTAACGGTTTGAGGCTGAGAAGCCGATTTTTCGACGTTAACATAGCATTCTCGGGAGTGTCAAACGTTGACCGGTTCGGCCTATCCAACTATACTCAGCCAGGGTTTTGACCCTTGAATTATAATCGCTATATAGGTGGGCTGGGATAGGCGTGGCTTCGCAAGTTCGAACTCGTTCCATAATCGACATCGTTGTCCCAGTTGAAGGCTTTGGCGCGCGCATCGCTCGGGATGTGGCGTTGGTCGTCATTTTCAGCCTGATAACCGCAGGGTTCGCCCGATTCTCTGTTCACCTTCCATTCACTCCTGTGCCCATCACCGGCCAAACCCTGGCCGTGCTGCTAGCGGGAGCGACATTGGGCAGTTGGCGCGGCGCAGCGGCGATGGCGTTATACGCGGTCGAAGGTAGCCAGCTTCCGCTTTTCATTGGCAGCGACGCCGTCTTCCACTGGTCTGGCAGTTCGGGCGGCTACATCTTCGGCATCACATCCGGGACCACTGGGACTCTATGGGACATGGCTTCCGGTGGATATATAATCGGTTTCATCCCGGCGGCGTTCGTGGTTGGCTATCTTTGTGAGCGCGGCTGGGATCGGAAGTCTTGGATCATGGTAGCCATGCTGGCCGGAAATATAGTCCTTTACGTTCCGGGCTTGCTGCAGTTGTCCCTATTCGTGCCCAATGACAAAGTTATGGAATTCGGCCTCTACCCCTTCATTGCCGGTGATCTGATCAAGCTGTACATAGCGGCCATCACCGTGCCGGTCGCCTGGAGCCTACTAAATCTAAAACATCGCCGGGATGAACCATGGACATAACCTGGTTAGGACATTCCTGTTTCCGTCTCCACGACGCTGACATGATGGTAGTGACCGATCCGTATCCTGCATCGATCGGTTTGAGGGTTGATAGCCGCCCCGCGACAGTTGTAACTGTGAGCAACACGCACTCAAATCACAGTCATTCTGAGGGCATTGCAGGGGACCCCAAGGTCTTCTCTGCTCCCGGTGAATATGAGTACAACGGTGTGACTGTTCGGGGAATCATGACGCCGTTGGCTGAAGACCAACCCAGAGAAGAGCGAAACGTCGCTTTCACCATCGAGATCGGCGGCATCAAAATCTGCCATCTGGGGGATTTGTCAGTGCCGTTAACCACTCGACTGATCGATGAATTGAAGCCTGTGGACATGGTGCTAGTTCCTACGGGCGGACATTGCACGCTGGACGTGGATCACGTTTATCAGACCCTACAGGACCTGGACGCGAAGATCGTGATACCCATGCATTACAAGACAGATGGGATAAACGTGGACGTTGACAACATAGACAACTTTGTTCGACGCATGGGTCTGGACGCGGTGCAGCCACAACCACGGCTCGTAGTGACAGCGGCCAACCTGGGCACAGATATGCGTGTTGTCGTCATGACCAGTCAAGGTCGGCCCCGGTAGGACTCTAAGTCCCCACTGAACTTGCTTGAACTTGCTTCGGCCGCTTCCTCTTGCCTGGTTCCCCTTTCGCTAACCTCGACCCTTTCAGGTTCTATGCGCCTACTTCTGTTGTGACACGAACTCGGCTGGGATGTTGTTTCACCGGGACGTTATTTCAATAGTTAACTAGAGATAACGCCATGATGGAAGTTCTTGTGTCAGAGACGCAGGGTAGCCGGAGAAGAAACGATAACGGAGCGTTCTAAGAGACTTTGCGCTTAGTTGCCAGTATAAGGCCTGCTCCGGCCACGACGGCTGCTGCTCCGGCCATCAGCGCTAATTTGGGCACCTGGGCCAGTGCTGGGTCTCCAGCCACCGGTAATGAGGCCGTCGGCGTCGGTTGGGGGGTCAGGTCAGGGTCAAAGACCGGTAGCGCTTTCAGAAATGTGAGGTCTTGGACGTAAAAGTCGAATACCCCGATGTATAACCTAGTTTCCTCGGCACGAACCCTGCCATGTTCATTAACCAGGTAGAAATAGATCGTGTGACCGATCAACGCTTCGCTCGAAGGAGCAACCTCTAGCTTGTCGAAGGATCCGTCCGCTTTGAGGCTGTAACTGGGGCTTTGGAAAACTGTGTCGCAGTCGTCGATACAGGCGATGAGTAAGGTTCCCTGGGGAGGCGTCGTGCCCTGCAATAGAACAGTTCCAGAGAAGAAATCCTGGAAGAAAGGCTGGGGCGGACGTTCATCTTGAAGCGGGCTGGCGCCCATGATGACAAATGCGACGAGGAAGAGCGCCGCTATCGAGAAGATTGTTGCAGAAAATCGCCTCACCGCACGTACCCCTTGGGACTCTCCCAATCGTTCAGTTGTCTGGCTGACGCTAAGTTTGGGTTAGCAACCCAAATGACTGCTCTCTAGAGCCATTCGTTCGAGTACCAGTATGACATAATCGGACCTAATACAGCTACTATATCGTGCCACATGGAATTAAAGTTTGCGGCATGAATGCAATGCCGATTGACATGGTTCCGAGCGGTCACAAACGATAAAGAGGGCGTCCTTCCCGACCGGGAAGGACGCCCTCTTTTAAGTGCAACCTATGGTTACGTGGTGAGACTAGACTTTGCGTCCCATCATGTAGGCTCCACCGGCGGCCAATAGGGCCACGATAGCGACGATGAGGGCGATAATTCCGATCGCTCCACCGCTGCCGTCTTCTCCGGCTACACCGGGAAGACCAGGTGAACCAGCTGCGCCGGTAGCGCCAGTAGCGCCGGCAGCACCAGCAGGACCAGTAGCGCCAGGAGCGCCGGTGGCTCCAGTAGCGCCGGTGTCTCCCTTAGGTCCCTGTCCACCGGGAGTGCCGGGACCGCCGGTGCTCGTGTTACTGCTGGAAGCCGTGAGGTTCAGGATGTCCGCTCCGCCCATCACCCAATCAGCAGTCTGATCGGCGGTGGCAGAACCGACTTTGAACGACAGGGTTTCACCAGCGTAGCCAGCGGCGTCGCCGACTATTAGCTGGTAGGAGCCGTTCACCACGTTGGTGTCGGCTACCTGTGTTCCGTCAACCCAAGCCGTAACGGCAGTGCCGTCGACAGCTGTGGCGTCGTCCAAGGTGGCCGTGCCCAAGATTACATGTGGAATAGTATTCTGGGCGAATGCGGCCGTGGGAATAATTATCAATAGTGCCAAGGCCGTAATAAAGGCCAGGAATCTAGTTTTGGTCATTCGGTCCTCCTTGTCTCGGTAGTATGGTTGGTGTTGCCGGGCCGCCCCAATTGCTGAGGCGGGCCCGGTTATTGCCTGTATCCTTCCCTAATTTACTTAAGGACGATCAAGTTCCAACCTGAGACCAAGGCTGTTCCTTGTAGATGCGCAAAGTCTTGTGCGTTGTTTACGTTCACCCAGACGATGTCGCCAGCTCCGGTCTTCAGGAGGGTGTTCGCACCAGCGAACTCCGCCCGTGGATCGAAGAAGCTCCAAGTCGAAGCGCTGTTGCTGTAGCGCCATACCCTGACTAGGTTGTCACCGTTACTGATGACAGATGCGAAGGCGTCTTCCGTATTAGTGGTCGCCCCTGGGGCCGCCACGCCT
>JAQBXL010000036.1 GCA_027624135.1 Chloroflexota bacterium | reverse complement strand
TCCCCCAGGTAGCGGAAGACTCTCTTAATTTGGCCTCATTGTTGTTTGAATAAGTGGGTCCACCTTAGACCACCTTACTTCGAGCGGCGGGAAAGAGTTCTATTTCAAAATCGTCCGATAACGAAGAGGATACAACTTCACGGTTAGATGGGTATCCGAAGCGCCGGAATCTCACCCGACGTGGCCCGATTGAAAGATGCCGTGGCTACGATATCACAGTGTTGGCATCACCCTAAGTTAATCCCCTATCGATTTAAATGCCGATTGAATAGTAGATTCTCAATATGAACCAGAATGAACTTTCGACGATCATCGAAAAAGCTCGAGACGATGGGACCACCAGCTTGGATCTCTCGAATCAAGAACTGGAGTCCCTACCCCCAGAGATAGGTGGACTACTCGACTTGGTCGAGCTTGATCTGTCGGGCAATCAGTTGAAAGAGATACCGCCCGAGATCGGCGGTCTGGCCGGACTGACCAGACTAAACGTGCGGAACAATCAGTTGACGGCGCTGTCTCCCGAGATCGGGAACTTGACGAACCTGACTGGGTTGTTCGTGCAGTCAAATCGGTTAACGGCATTGCCCCCGCAGATATCTGGCTTGACTCGCCTGAGCCGTCTGAACTCTAGCAACAATCAATTGACGGAACTGCCACCTGAGATCGGAGGCCTAACCAGCCTAACGTGGCTTTATCTCGCCAGTAATGATTTAACCGGGTTGCCACCCGAGATGGGCGATCTAACTAGCCTGGCGGAACTGTATCTGCATGAAAATCGGCTTAAGTCATTACCTTCGCAGATCGGTCGTCTGTCGGCTCTAACAACTTTGCAACTGGATAGAAACGACCTGGGGGAATTACCACCCGAGATCGGTAATCTAGCCAGTCTAACCAGGCTAGACCTGAGGGGAAATAAACTTACGGCATTGCCACCGGAGTTTGGCGGCCTGACCAGCCTGATCTGGTTGTATCTCGGAGGGAACGAACTAACAGCATTGCCCCCGGAGATCGGCGGTCTGACAGGCCTAACGGGTCTATACGTCGAGAGTAACCGATTGGCTGAATTGCCCAAAGAGATCTTCAATTTAAATAGCCTGATCTGGTTGTACCTGGAAGGCAACCAGTTGAAGGAATTACCGTCTGGTCTTCACCGTCTGAACCACCTGATTCAACTAAACCTGCGAAGCAATCATCTGACGGAATTACCCCCGGAGATCTGCAGCCTGAACAGTTTGATCTTCTTGGACGTGGCGAGTAACAGATTGACCTCATTGCCCCGTGAGATCGGCAATCTCGCTGCTCTCAATGAGCTGCACTTAAGTGACAATCAGCTGACGTCGCTGCCAGTGGAGATCGGGTCGTTGGCTGAACTATTGGACCTCTTTGTGTCGAATAATCGTTTAACCGGAGTCCCAGAATCGATCGGACGATTGACGAACCTCGAGAGTCTATATCTTTCAGACAACTTGCTGACTGAGTTGCCATCCGAACTGGATGATCTGATCAGTCAGGAGATCGTTTTTCTTTCCGGGAACCCTCTTAACAATTAACAGCACGAGAAGAATCGGGTAAATCACGGGAATTTTCCTGATTAAACTAATGGTTTCGATCACCCGCTTAACTGCAAGACGCCGGTAATATCCTGGTCGTAATTCGAGTGGTCTGGCCTGTTGCTACAACAGAGCGGTCATTGACTAAAGGCGGATAAGTTTATGATCTCAGCGCTTTTGTGGGTCGGTCCCAGTTCCAAGATTGCTACTTGGCCTAGGCGTCGAAGTTGTTTCGGGAGACTGGGGCTGCCTGGGTTCACCATCAAGATTCCCTGGTATTCCTCGACCACGGCATAGTGGGTGTGGCCGAATACAACGATATCGACTGTGGCGTCGAAGACGGTCTTAAGCGCAGTAGATAGATCAGCGTCCTGGGGGAAATGCTTGGCCAAGGGGCTGAACTCTGTGATCTCTTGGGCCATGCCCGGCACCAGCAGATCATGGGTGATGCCAATGGTGTGTCCCTCCAGATTTATGACTCGCTTCTTGTCAATCACCCGGGAATCGTCTCGAAAATGCGCGTCGGCCCCTAGTTCAACGGCGTAAACCGGCGCGATCTTCTCCAACCAGTCGAGGCAAGCGGGCTGGTAGATGTCTCCCGCGTGAAGGATCACATCGACGCCTTGGAACGCGGCGACGACTTCTGCGGGCGGTTCTGCCCCAACGCTGGGGTTATGGGTATCCGATATGACGCCTACTTTCATTGAGCAAACTCCGGGCTAAATTCATTTAATCAGCATCTCGGGGAGCAGATGGTCCTGATTCTTCCGTGAGAGGGTGAAGCACGACCAGCCGCATGCCCCGGTCGACCCGGTCGCCTTCTTGCACAGAAACTCGCTGCACGGTTCCGTGTCTCGGGGACCTGACGATCTGCTCGGTCTTCATGGACTCGATGATCACCAGGTCCTGGCCCGCCTCTACGACGTCATTCTCAGCCACGCGCACAGAGATCACGACTCCCGGCACCGGGCAAACGATGTCGTCGCTGGCCCATTGGCCCGGCCCCCGCGTTCGCCTCGCCGGGACAGCGAGACCGAAAAGGTAATATTCGCCGCCGATCCAAACGTGAACCTGCTGTCTGTCGCGAATAGCCAAGAACGGCACGGTTCGGCCATCGTCCAGCAGAACGCGCCCCTCCCAATGCCCAGACCTGGATATATCTACCTCTAATTCCGTTTGGGTTAAGGGATCTACGGCTCCGGTTATCGGCGGATGCAGTTGTTGTAGCCGGCGTGTGGTCATGGAAAGATCGCCTTGGGCAGCCCACGCCAGGGTCCAGGCCTGTCTGGGGAAGCGTCGTCCGACCTCCGGGCTGTTGTGTTTCCGTTGGACTCCCAAAATCGCTCGGCGATTGCAGCCGCGGCGGCGCTCAACGGAGTGGACGCCGGAGCAACCGTCAACTCAGGGTGTTTAGCTATGAACCCGGTGTCGTAATCTCCGGAGATGAAATTCGGATGGGCGATGGACCGGATCAAGAAAGGTATGTTAGTGGTTACGCCTGCCACCGGGAAAGACTCAAGCGCCCGGGACATCCGCCCGATAGCCGACCGCCGGTCCGGCCCCCAAGCCACCAGCTTGGCCAGCATGGAGTCGAAGTAGGCGCTGATCTCCAGCCCCTCGGCGACGCCCGAGTCCAAGCGGATGCCCATTCTAGAAGGAGGACGCCAGGCCAGTAATCTGCCGGTATCGGGGGCGAAGTTGCTAAAAGGGTCTTCGGCGTAGATGCGGCACTCAATAGCGTGTCCCGTGGACCGTATGTCGTCCTGTGACAGGGTGAGGGGTTCTCCGGCGGCGATGCGCACCTGCCACTCGACCATGTCCAGCTTTAGAGTCTCCTCAGTGATGGGGTGCTCCACCTGGATCCGGGCGTTCATCTCCAGAAAATAGAACTCGCGGGTCTGGGCGTCGACCAGGAACTCCACGGTGCCGGCGTTGGTATATCCAGCGGACTTGGCCATCGCCACCGCAGACGCTCCCATCGCTTCCCGGAGGTCCGAGTCCAAGGCTGGCGACGGCGTTTCTTCGATGACCTTTTGGTAGCGGCGCTGGACGCTGCATTCTCGTTCCAGCAGGTGCACGGTGTTTCCGGTGGAGTCGGCCAGCACCTGGAATTCCACGTGCCTCGCCGCCGGAATGTACCTCTCCAGGAACACTCGTCCGTCTCCAAACGACGAAACTGCCTCACGGCTGGCTGATTCCAGCGCCTGCTCCAGATCTTCGGGGCGTTCCACGATACGCATGCCCCGGCCTCCGCCACCCGCCGCCGCCTTGACCAGCAATGGAAGACCGATCTCAGACAAAAGCGCTTCGGCCTGGGAGTCTCCCGGAACGATCAGGGGGGAACTCGGGACCACGGTAACTCCGGCCCGGAAGGCGGTCTCTTTGGACCGGATCTTGTCTCCCAGGAGTTCGATCGTCTTTGGACTTGGGCCGATAAAGACCAGCCCGGCCTCGGCACATGCTCTGCTGAATCCTGGATTCTCGGCCAAGAATCCGTAGCCGGGGTGGACCGCCTCCGCGCCGCATCTAAGCGCCAATTCGATTATCTTTTGGCCATCCAGATACGTCTCATCCGCAGACGAACCGCCGAGGGCATGAGCTTCGTCCGCCAACGACACATGGGGGGCGTCTGCGTCTGGGTCAGCGTTTATCGCAACCGTGTTGATACCCATGGCCTGCAGGGTTTGCAGCACCCTGACGGCGATCTCTCCCCGATTGGCCACCAAGACTTTGGAAAACATGCTCAGTTCAGGACCATTTTGAAACTTGTTCTTTCAACTTCCTTTCAACTTCAGGTCAACTTCTATTCAACTTAAGGCGCCATCACATCCGGAAAACGCCCCAGCGGGACTCCGGTATGGGGGTGTTCATCGCTGCGGCGAGGCCGAGACCAAGCATGTCGCGGGTGTCCTTGGGATCGATGATGCCGTCGTCCCAGAGTCGGGCCGTGCTGAAATAGGGGCTGCCCTCTTCCTCGTATTTGTCGATGATGGGCCGTTGCAGGTCCTCCATCTCCTGTTCCGACAGGGTTTTTCCCTGCCGCGCCGCCTGGTCAGAGCGCACGGCCAACAACACGCCCGCCGCCTGCTGGCCGCCCATGACCGAGATCCGGGAATTGGGCCAAGACCACAGGAAGCGTGGCTGGTAAGCCCGTCCGCACATGCCGTAGTTGCCAGCCCCGAACGAACTTCCGATGATGACGGTGAACTTGGGCACGGCGGCGTTGGCCACGGCCATCACCATCTTGGCGCCGTCTTTGGCGATCCCCTGGGCCTCGTATTCCCGCCCAACCATGAAACCGGTGATGTTCTGGAGGAAGAGCAAGGGTATGCGGCGGTGGGCGCAAAGCTCGATGAAATGGGTTCCTTTGAGCGCGCTCTCCGAGAATAGAACGCCATTGTTGGCGACTATTCCCACCCGGTAACCCCAGATTCGGGCAAAGCCACAGACCAGAGTCTCGCCGTAGTTCTCTTTGAACTCCTGGAACCGGCTGCCATCTACGATCCTGGCAATGACCTCCCGGACGTCATATTGTCTTCTCGTGTCGGAAGGTATGATCCCGTAGATCTCTTCCGGGTCGTAGATCGGGGGCTCGGGATCGAAAACCTCAATACCCGGGTTTCCTCCATAGACGAAGTTCTCAGCGATGTTGCGGACCATGGATAGCGCATGTTCGTCGTCCAGCGCGTAGTGGTCGGCCACCCCGGACTTCCTGGTGTGGACCTCAGCGCCGCCCAAGGACTCGGCATCGACTTCCTCCCCTGTTGCCGCCCGGACCAGCGGCGGGCCGGCTAAGAAGATGGTCCCCTGCTCCCGCACGATCACCACTTCGTCGCTCATGGCAGGGATGTAGGCGCCCCCGGCCGTGCACGAGCCCATGACCACCGCCACTTGGGGGATGCTCTCCGCCGACATCTGAGCCTGGTTGTAGAAGATACGGCCAAAATGGTCGCGGTCGGGAAAGACGTCGGATTGCAGCGGAAGAAACGCGCCTCCCGAATCCACCAGGTAGATGCAGGGCAGGCGGTTTTCCAGGGCGATCTCCTGGGCCCTCAGGTGCTTCTTCACCGTGATGGGGTAGTAGGTGCCTCCCTTTACGGTGGCATCGTTGGCGACTATGACCACCTGTTTGCCGTGGATGCTGCCGATGCCGGTCACGATACCGCCCCCAGGATTCTCGTTGCCGTACATCTCCCAAGCGGCCAGCGGGCTGAACTCCAGAAAGGGTGTGCCGGGGTCCAACAACGTCTTGATCCGGTCGCGAACCAACATCTTCCCTCGGCTTCGGTGGAGCGCGGCGGCATCGGTGTCTCCCCGTTCCCGGACCAATCGCAGGTTCTCGGCGAGTTCTGCAGTCAACGACCGCATACGCCCGGCGTTTCCTAAGAAGGCCGGGTCCTGGGTCTGAATGTTCGACTCGATCGCGTCCATAACACTGGTCCGTCACCCTGGTTCGGGTCACTGAAAGTTTGGCTTAGGCAACCGTATTATGCGGCCTGTTGCCAGGAATGCCCAACCGGCGGCCCTAGCGATACGCTGGGAAATCGGACGCGGTGGGGTTATCAAAGATAGCCAGAAAACAGATAGCCAGAAAACGAAAAGGCCGGGAATTCCCGGCCTTTTCGTTTTCTAAAGGTTTCCTTTTAGGACTGTTTGGCTTATTCCAGCACGAACCCTTCATAGTTGTTGGCCGCCACCTCAGCGCGCTTGTTCCTCATGGCGGGTGCGGTGTCGGGGGCGGTGAGCAAGGCACGTGCTTTGCCGGGGATGTTTGCTCCCACGAACCAAGAAGTGGTCTTCGTTCGGAGGATGTTTTCGCCGTCCTCGTTGACGTGCTTGACCCACGCGTCTTCCGCCTCGAGCGTGGGCGTTATTCGCGTATATCCGTTATCGCGGATGTAGCTTATGCACTCGGAGACCCAGTCCATGAGCGGCTCAGCGGCCCTGACGAAGTTTCCAACCGAGGCTGCATTGACGGTGAAGAGGTTCGGGAAGCCAACGCTGGAGATACCCAGATAGGTGCGGGGGCCATCGACAAATTTTTCCCTCAACGTTTGCCCGCCTTGACCGTGGATATCTATGTTCAGCAGTGCCCCGGTCACGGCGTCATATCCTGTGGCATAGATGATAACGTCCAGGTCGTATTCGGCGTCTGCGGTCTTTATTCCGGTGGGAGTTATGCACTCTATCGGTGCTTTACGCACGTCAACAAGTAAGACATTGTCCCGGTTGTACGCATCGTAGTATCCGGTCTCGCATGGGACGCGTTTGGCGCCGAACGTGTGATCCTTGGGCACCAGCATCTCAGCCACCACCGGGTCGTGGACCCGCTCGCGAATCTTGTTGCGCACGAATTCAGCGTAGTCCTCGTTGGCCTCCCCGGGGACCATGACATCACGGAAATTGGACAGCCACTTCGCGAATCCTGGCTTCTGCCACAGCTCCTCGTACTGCTCCAGCCGCTCCTCTTCGGAGACTTCCATGGCCGACCGTTGGTCGAATTCATGCATGAACGAGCCAGCGGTTTCGCTGCAGATCCTGAAAATCTCCGGATAGTTTGCCTTGATCTCGTTCATGGTGTCGGCGTCGATCGGTCCATTCCGGAGCGGCGCGCAGAAATTGGCGGTCCGCTGGAAGACGGTCAGGTGGGCGACTTCCGGCGCGATCATCGGGATGAGCTGCACGGCGGTGGCACCGGTCCCTACCACCCCGACCCGCTTGCCTGCCAGGTCCATGCCTTCTTTGGGCCATCGTCCGGTGTGACACCAAGGGCCTTTGAAGCTGTTGATCCCTTCAAAATCCGGAATGTAACCGGCGGACAGGAGCCCGACCGCCGTGATTAAGAATTGTCCTTTTACTTTCCAGCCATCTTTCGCCTCGACCTGCCAGCGGTTCTCTTCGTCATCGTAAACTGCCGAGGCGACCCGGGTGTTGAAGCGAATGTTCGGGCGAAGGTCGAATTTGTCCGCTACGTAATTGAGGTAGCGCTCGTTCTCCGGCTGACCGGAATAATGTTCCTTCCAGTCCCATTCCTGCAGCAGTTCCTCTGAGAACGAATACCCGTATGAGTAACTCTCGGAGTCGAACCGGCAGCCGGGATAACGGGCCCAATACCAAGTTCCGCCGACGCCGCTGGCCTCATCGAGCACTTTCACCGAGAACCCTAGCTCCCGCATACGGTACAACGCGTACAGACCGGTTACTCCGGCGCCGATGACGACCACGTCGAACTGCTCAATCTCTTTGTCCGCTGCGGTGCCTGTTGCCGTTGCTTGTTGTGGAGATGTTGCCATGTCGTTTCTCCTTGGGATGTCGCGATTGTGTCTCTATATCAAGGGAAATGATTCCCTGGTACAGCTAACCTATCCCAGCTATGGTGATTACTACCATATAAATTGTATCGAGTTATGTCCGGTACGGTTTGCTACCTGTGTTTGGACCGGCCAATTTTCTTATTCTTAACAGGCCTGAACGTGGGCTGCTATCTGTGGAAACGGGCGAATGTCTCTGTCCCGAAGACTAGATGACACCTGATCGTTTTAGCATCTCCAGATCAGTTTTGGATAGGCCAAGCTCGCCGCCCAAGATTTCTTCGTTGTGCTCCCCGATCAGAGGCGCGCGCCGGTAGATGCGCCAGGGGGAACCATTGTAGATCGCCGCCGGGCCGGGGTAGGTAAACTCCTTTCCCAGTTCGGGGTGTTCCACGGGCACAAAGAAGTCGCGGTCATCTAGGTGGGGGTCGCCCATGATCTCGCCCATGGTCCGGACCGCGCCCCAGGGGAAGTTCAGTTCCTGCCCGCCTTCGTAGGCCTCGACCAACGGCATGTTGGCGAAGAAGTTCCGCAAAACCGCCGCGAAATGTTGGTCACTCTGGGCCACTACCGCCGGGTCTTGGTATTTCTCGTCCAGCAGGTCTTGGGCCAAGCCATAGGTGTCCATCCACTCGGCCAGAACCTTGATCCGATCAGTCGTTAGGTTGCTTCCGGAGCGGGTGGTGTTGATCCAACCGCCGTCGTTGGTGGCGTGCTGAATCTTGGGCGACTCGTCAGGCGAGGCATGCCGACCCGTGTGCCGCCGGACCACATCTCCAGTTGAGAGATAGATGGCGATGGCGCCTTCGGTGGTGAGGGAGCAGGACTCGTGGACCGAGACGTCGATGTACTGACCTTCTCCAGTGAAGTCCAGATGGTAGAGCGCCGCCATGATCGAGATATAGGCGTAATGGCTGGCGATATGCCAGGCGTTGCCCCCTCCCGGAGCGATGGGTGGCGCGTCCGGGACATCCTCTGGATCATAGCCCGAGGACGCCATCTGCCCGCCCGCAGCCAGGTGGAGCAGGTCGGATGTCTGGAAGTCTCGCCATGGCCCATCCTGTCCAAAGGGAGTCACGGAGCACATGATCAGGCCGGGATTGCTCGCCGAAAGGGCTTCATAGCCCAGTCCTAGCCCTGGTAGGTACCCAGCCGGATAGCTTTCCAAGATCAATCCGGCGGTGGCGGCAAGCTTGCGGAAGACGTCTTGGCCGCCGGGTGTGGTGATGTCGAGGGTCACGCCGCGTTTGGAAGTGTTGTAATGCCAAAAATGCAGGCTGCGTTCGGGGTGCGTCTGGTCGTTCATGAACGGGCCGATGTTTCGCGTTTCTTGGCCGCCGGGCGGTTCGACCTTGATCACATCCGCGCCTAGGTCAGCCATCAGTTTGCCGCAGAATTGGGCCGTCTCACCGGTCAGTTCAAGCACTCGCAATCCGGCCAGAGGGCCAGCCAAGTCGTTGCCGGTTCCGTTGGCCGTCATGCGGTTGCCTCGCTATCAAGGGGTTGGCCGAGGGGTTGGTCAAGGGTTTTCTGGACGTAGTCAAATGGTTCGGATGACTCCGGCCAGAAGACGCCCTCGTTGAACCCTTTAAGTAAGTCGTCAGGCTCGGTGCCCAGTAGGTCAATCATGATATTGGCGGTATGCTCTCCAATCATCGGCGGCGGACCCTTGACGGGGACGGGCGAGCCGTCAAGGCGGAACGGAGCGCTTTGGAATTTCCACTGGCCCAGCTTGGCGTGCTCTACCTTGGTGAACATGCCCCGGGACCGCAACTGGGGGTCGTTTTCGACGCGGTCCTCGGAGCTTTGGACCGGCATGGCCCGAACCCCGGCGGCTTGGCATTTTTCGGCCAGGTCATACTTTCCCAAGGTGCTGGTCCATTCCTCGATCCCCTGGTCCATCTCGTCTTGGTGTTCGAGCCGGCCTGACAAACTCGCGAATCTGGCGTCCTTGGCCCAGGCGGGACTACCCATGTGGTCGACGAGATTTGCCCATTCCTCATCTGACAGGCAGGCGATGACGCACCAATCGTTGTAGCCGCCGTTGAGGGTGCGATAGGCATTGTGGGGCGCGGCGATCGGTCCCCGGTAGTTGTGCACCACAGGCGCGCCGGGCCAGACGGTCCGGTTGCCGGGAGGGTACCCTTCCCGGCGCGACTCCCGGTTGTTCACTGACTTGTCCAAAAAAGATGTGCCGGTGAGGGTGATGCCGGTGATCATCTGGGAAAGGTCCACGTGCTGACCTTGGCCGGTTTGATTGCGGTGCCGAAGCGCAGTCAGTGCGCACATTGCGCCGTACATGCCTCCGGTGTCGTCCAGGTAGGACCAGCCCCATCCGGCGGGTGGCTTGCCCGGCAGACCAGAGAGGTGGGTGAGTCCGGAGAGCGCCTGGGCGGCCGGCCCCATCGTTCCGAAATAGTGCTGGCGTCCGGTTTGGCCGAATCCGGCCATGGAGACGTAGACCACGTCGGGCCGGAGCCTTCTCAACTCCTCGTAGCCCAAGCCCCACCTTTGCATGATGCGTGAACTAAAATTCTCGATGACCACATCGGAAACCGAGATCAGGCTCTTGATGGCTTCTAAACCCTTGGGGTGGCGGACATTTACGGTGATGCCCAACTTGCCGGCGTTGGTGTCGGCGAACTGACCAGTGGAGTTGGGTCCCGGCTCAACTCCTGGGGGCACGGTGAACCGGTTCAGCCGGAGCATGTCCAGGTTCTCGGGCCACTCTACTTTGATGACTTCGGCGCCCAGGGTCGCTAGCCAACGCGCCGCCCATGGCCCGGCCCGGACCCAGGTGAAATCCACGACGCGGACTCCCTGAAGGGGCCGGTCTTTGCGGCGTTTGGAATTTAAATCTCTGTCGGTCTGCATCGGTCTTGACTCATCACTGGGTCGGATCGCCGTCTGCTGCTTGGCCGGTTTGCCATCTAGAGCCTAGATATGGCGTAAGAGCCAGGGTTCCGCGAGGGCTTCGTCTGGCCAGAGGAACTCGAACCCAGCCTCCAGTGCATACTTCTTGTCTAGGTCTTCCCTGTCGCCTATGTGGTAGTAGATATCGGCTTCGAACTTCGCCATCACTTCGGGGAGCTGATGTTTCGAGGCTACAAAGTCGAACGGGATATCGTGCTTTTCCCAGATGGCGCGCTGTCCGCTGAGGGGACGGTCGGAACAACTGCCGATCAGGTACCCCTGCTCTTGGGTTTTTCTCACCATCTCCATGGTCAGAACGCCGGGAGGATCACCCACCTCCAAAGTACCGTCGATGTCATAGCTAATCAGTATCACCAAGTGGGTTCATCTCTCCTTGATCTGTGGTGGTTGTGTGATTGACACACAATGTCACCGGCTAAGGCTGTGAGGAGGAAATCACCAAAAATCCCCCTAAATCCCCCTTTACGAAAGGGGGACTTTTTTATTAATGCCCGACAAGTAATTCCAGACAGGGCCCTAATCGGGAGACGCGCTCCAGACCGTGAAGTTGCCGCCCATCGGCATGGGACCGCCGGAGACCCCGATCTCGGGTTTAACCCCCGTTATCTGCCGCGCGCCGGCCCGTCCTTGTAGCTGCTGGATACAATCTGTGTGCATCCAGAAACGGCTGCGGCCACTGCCGATATTGCCACCACTGGGCAGGATCGGGTTCGGCCCTTCGATGCTGATATCCGTCTGGTAGAAGTCCAAGGCTTCTCCGTTCTTGATGCCGGCGAAGCCCAGGCCCTCAAGGTGGAACTGGTGGAACAGGGAAAATCCGTCGTACATATTTTCGAAGGATAGATCGGCGGCGGTGATTCCGGCGCCCTCATATAGCTTTCTGCCGGTGGCGGCGGTTTCCGCTTCGACCTCATCCAGTGTCGGCAGGATGCTCCGCTGCGCTCCCCTGCTCGAAGCATGGTTGAGGATGTAGACAGGCTTCTGCTTCAGGTCCTTGGCCCGCTCGGCAGTAGTAAAAAGGTAAGCCCCTGAGACCATGATTGGTATATCGTTGTCGAAGAGACTGGCCGGCTTGGCTATCCACCGCGCAGCCAGGTAGTCCTCCTCGGTCAATTCCTCAGGCCGGTGCTGTGCCCAGTACCCCTCGGGGAACCTCAGGCCGTTCTTCCTTGAGTTCTCCATGAAAGGGGCCATCATGTCGTGGGACTTGCCATACTTGCGGCAGTACTCGGCGAACTGCAAGGCTGTTCCGTAGGACCCCGGCGCGCCCCAGAGCGTTCGGCCTGGGCTTAGGGCGAACGTGCCGGGAACGGTGTCTGACGCGCTGATCCCGCTTTGGTTGTACCGGCCCTCCAGGTTGTGCCAGCCCTTGAGCACCAGGCAGGTGTGAGTCCGGCCTTCGCCCACCGCCTGGGCGGCAACGACGATGGCGTGGGACATGCAGCCCTGACCGTACATCGTGTACTTGACGTTCTTCAGCTCCGACATGTTCTTCAAGAGCCACTCTGCGCTCAGTTTGGCGATGCCGTCCAGGGGGTCATCAGTCTGGTTGTAAGCGTTGACCACGTCCATCGGGATGGGGTCTCCCTCCGGCCAATGCGCTCCGGTCGTGGTCACAGGGTCTAAGACCAGACCGTCGATCTGGTCCGGCGAGACACCCGCGTCTTCAATTGCCTGTCTGAGCGCGAAGATGCTGTTCGCGCCCACGGTTGTCTCGGGTCTACCGTCCCAACGGCGGGTGGTTAATGAGTGCCCGACACCAACGGCAGCTACCTTTCCTCGATGTTCCCAAACTCCCAATCCCTCTGTTGCCCGGTACATGGAAGCGGGAGCGTTTTGTGTAGTCATTGTTCACTCCTTGTGTGAGAGCTTAATCAGCGTATGAGTATCTGCGGACTTATCCGACGACCCGCCATTCGGGAACCATCTGCCCGTTCGCGGTCTCCTCGAACAGGACCTCCACACGACCCCCCACGGGGACTTGGTCCACCGGAGTTCCGGGTAGGTGGGAGTACATCTGGATGCCAGGGTCTTCATCCAGCGTGATCACCGCGAGGTTGAACGGCTGGTTATCCTGAAGCAGTTTGACAGGGCAGTCGTACACCACACCGTAGTTGTAGATCTTGCCCTTCCCGCTCATCTCTTTCCATTCCAAGTTGTCGGCCGACTTGCATTGGCTGCATGTCGCAGCCGGGGGATTCTGGAGCCGACTACAGGCATTGCAATTCTGCATCACGAGCCGCCCATCATTGGCGGCCTCAAAGAATCCTTTAGTCAACTCGTCGGGTACCACACCCTGCTTAACCATGTTTTGCACCTGCCTTTGGTAGTTTCCAAAGTCTTCATTGAAATCCGAGAAATCCGAAAGTTTATTCCATTCAAGAATATTCATATTTCCGGGATATGTCAAAAGGAATCGCGCGTAGGCTGAGAACGGCGTCATCGTCCCGGAGAATGTCTTGGATAAGTCAATTACCCAGGAATCTAAACCCCGGTCCACTCAAACCCCAGGTTGGCATAGCGGCAGAAGACAGTTCCGCCGGGGGCGGCCAGGGGGCCGTTGGCTGCCAGCATGGCTATCGTATGTTGCTCGCCGGAAGAGGCGTTATCGCTGAGCAGCACCCGCTGGGGGACGTTGAAACCCTGGATCACGCCTCGGTCTCGGTTGCACTCGCCGTCGATCCAGATCTCACCGTAGTCGTCGATGCAGGTCTCGAACTGCACCCGCATCCCCTGTATCGGGTGGCCGTTGACCGCGTCGGGCAAGGTGATGTGGATCCGGTACCACATGAAGCTGAACCCATGGGAATTGCGTTCGGCCAGGTCATGGCAGATCTCCCAGCTTGAATCGTCATAATCGGGCAGGCGCGCCGGGCTGCCCTCGATCTGCTCGACCAAACCCTCGTTGGGCTGGCCGGGAATGTAACCCCGGGCGTACTTCCAAGTCCCCTTGACCAGCGCTTGGCCATCGGCGTCCCTGAGATAGATCGTTTCTCTTGGCATCTTTCGTCCTTCCTTATTGATTTAATCGATTTATTTTGGTCTGCCGATGATACCAGGTTGATGGCGGTCAGCTTTCGGCTTTTAGCAGTTGGCTGTTGTCGCCCTCAAAGGCCCAATGGAAAGCCTGGGTGAGCAGTTGGGAGTTGGCTTCGCCCTCGAAACGGTGGCCGCATTCCGGGGCTTCTCGTATCAGGAAGGACCTGGCGGCCAACTCCCCCGTCCGCAGGATCCGAGCTAACCAGCCGGCCATGGGGTCTTCGTCACCATAGACCAGGTAGATGTCGCCAGTGAAGGCCGAGATGCCCTGGTAGAACGGGTCGCCCACGCTGTCGCAGGTGGAGAGCAGCAGTATCCGCTGGACGCTGGGGTACCGGTGGGCTACGGCGCCGACCGCCGAACCGCCGGAGGAGAACCCGGTCAGGAAAACCGCCGGGGATTAGGTCCCACACAGTTGGACCGCGTTTTCCAGCGACCAGTCGATGGTGTGGCATAGACTCTCGATGAGCAATTTGTTCCAACTAGCGCCCCGGTACGAATAGGGCTCCCATTCCAACTGAACCTGGAAATCGGGCCTAGGTGCGTTGAAAGTGACCAAGGTCGCAAGGTCCCTTTCTTGCAGATGCAGACCCATGTTCCGCCACCGATTCTCCCGCCCGTCCTTGAGTTCCCCAGAACCCGGCGAGTTGACCACTATCGTGCCCGAGCCGGTGGGATAAGCGGTGATGGGCACCCCGTAAGGCGCCATCTCTCCAGACTCGGCTTCGATCTCCAGGAACAGGGTGGTGTCGACCGGTTTCACGGTGTCCGGCGGCATGCTAGCCAGCCGCCAGCGCGATGACCAGAGCTTTATGCAATCGGCCGGGACTGGTTACGGTGCCGTGGATGCCCAACAACGTCGGCAACGGGACGCCTCCTATGGGTCGGCTTAAGAGTTCGTTTGAGAGTGGGTTCTCTGGGAATAGCGGTTCTCAGGCTTGGGCAGACCGAGATTCCCTCTAAGCGTGTCGGCCTCATACTCGGAGCGGAATAGGCCACGTTCTTTCAGGATGGGCAGCACGTGGTCCACGAAATCGTTGAAGCCTTGGGGAATCACACTAGGGACCAACATGAAGCCATCGGCCGCGCCCGTTTCGAACCAGGCTTGCATCGAGTCTGCCACCTGTGTCGGGGTGCCGATGAATTCATTCCTTGGAGTGGTTGACCTTAAGGCCATCTCCCTAAGGGTCAGTTTTTCGTCCTTGGCCACCTGTTTGATGCGGTCCGTGGTGCTCTCCCAGCCGTTGCGGCCAAACTCCCCCAGGTCCGGGAACGGCGCGTCCAGGTCATAGCCAGAGAAGTCCATGTCGTTGAAATACCGGCCCAGGTAATTTAGGGCGTCCTTGACCACCACCAGGTTGGCGATCTCTTGGTACTTGGCCTCGGCTTCCTCCGGTGTATCACCCACGATGGGCGAGCAACCCGGCAGGATCAGCACTTCTTCAGGGTTGCGGCCCGATCTTGCTGCCCGTGCCTTGATGTCTGAGTAGAACTCGGAGGCGTCGGCGCGTGTCGCCTGACCGGTGAATATAGCGTCGGCTACGGTGGCAGCGAACCCTCTACCAGCCTCCGATGAGCCGGCTTGGATCAGCACCGGCCTGCCCTGCTTGGAACGCGAGATGTTCAACGGTCCCTGCACCGAGTAGAACTCGCCCTGATGGTCCAATCGATGCAGCTTGTCGGGGTCGATGAACACCCCCGACTCCTTGTCGCGGATGAAGGCGTCGTCCTCCCAAGAGTCCCAAAGACCCTTGGTGATCTCCAGGAACTCGCCGGCCATTCGGTAGCGCAGGTCGTGCTGTGGATGCTCGGGCTTGCTGTAGTTGGCGGCGGAACCTTCCAGAGGCGAGGTTACGACGTTCCAGCCAGCCCGCCCGCCGCTCAGGTGGTCGATGGACGAGAACTGCCTGGCCACGGTATAGGGGTCGCTGTAGGTGGTGGAAAGGGTAGCTGCCAGGCCGATATTGGTTGTGTCCATGGCCAGCGCGGCCAGCAGCGTGAGCGGTTCGAATCGGTTCAGGAAATTGGGATGGGACTTTTCGCTGATATAGAGCCCGTCGCCAAAGAAAACGAAGTCCAGCTTGGCCCGCTCAGCCTTTCGTGTCAGGCCCTGGTAGTATCCGAGGTTCACTGCCCCGTCGGCCACCGCGCTCGGGTGCCGCCTGTTCCCGACAAGAAGGCGCCCAATCGCATTTTTCGTTGCTCGCTCATGCTAGTTCCCGCCTTTGTTCAACCCGGTTTTTCCCGTTGGCATCGATCATTGCCTGACTCAGCAACTCGTAAGAACGGAGCCGCTTCTGGAAGTCGTTAATGGCCGTCACAACCACGATCTCATCAACGTTATGTGATTCCTGAATCTCGAACAGCTTTCTGAGGGCCAGCTCAGGTGAGCCGTGGACCACGGGGGCGTCATAGACGTTGATCTCGTACTTCTCGCCGGATTGCTTACCAAAGGTCTCCGCTGCTTCCAGGGTGCCGGAGGTAAGGGTCCGCCCGCTCTCCAGGCGGATCCTGATGACCTTGATTTCTGCTGCGTAGCCAGCGGCTTCATCGTCGGATTCGGCAACCACTACCGGCAGGGCGAGCATGGCCCGTTTCTTGCCCGGTCCGCCTGCGTCGAACTGGCTGTGATAGGACTTTATGGCCTTGGCCATCTCTTCCTGGTCGCCATTCAGAAAGAGCGCGAACACGTAGGGCAGTCCAAATTCAGCGGCCATCTCGGCGCTGGAGGCGGACGTTCCCAGTAGATATAGATCAGGCGGCTCTGGGGCATGCGGGCTGGCCCTGAGTCCATACAACGGGTGCGATTCATCCACCCCGTCTTGGCGTTCAAGGTATCTCCGAAGTTCCAATATCTTGTCGCCGATGGACCTTTCGCCTGCCGCCGCTTGCTGTAACGCCAAAGTCGTCTGAGGCACTCCCCCCGGTCCGCGCCCGATGCCCAGGTCGACCCGGCCCGGCGCCAGCGACGCCAGCACGTTGAAGTTCTCGGCAACTTTGTAGGGGCTGTAGTGCTGCAGCATCACGCCGCCGGAGCCGACCCGGATACGGCTGGTCTTTGCCAGCAGATGGGAGATCAATACCTCGGGCGACGATCCAATGACCTGGTCCGAGCCGTGATGCTCCGCCACCCAGTAGCGGTGGTAGACCCAGCCGTCGGCCTTGCGAGCCAGCTCGATGGTGTGCTGGAAGGCCTGGGCAGCAGTTTCGTTCTCGCTCCCATTTTTATGGGCCGGACTCTGGTCCAAGATGCTAAGGGTCAGTCTGTTTGTGTTCATGTGTTCAGGTGCAACAATATTACTCTGTTTCCGACCCATCGTGGGAGTGGCCTGTGGGTATTTCCAAGGTATTCCCACTAAAGCCCTGCGCCCGTTATAATTGCCATCTGAAGCAGGCCTACCCTCTTACGCTGGCTGATCAGCCTGTACGTTCTCTCATGGCCGCCAACCCCGGTGATCTTGTGATTTCTGGGATTTATTAGATGCGAATTCATCTTCCAAAAGTACACTACGCCTGGATCATAATCGGCCTGTCTGGATTGCTTTATCTGGGCGGCGGTTCGATCACCCAGGCCTTCGGCGTTGTGATTCTTCCCCTTCAGGAAGAGTACGGCTGGAGCCAGGGATCAATCACGCTGGCCTACGGTATCTCCGCCGTCATGAGCGCGGTGCTTTCTCCCGTGATTGGGATCGCGACTGACCGGTACGGCGGCCGGGCGGTATTGTTCGTTGGTGTTGGGTGCTTCTTCATCGGCACGGCCATATCGGCCATGGCCACCGACGTTTGGCACATCTGGGTTTCTTATGGCATCTTCCTGGGCATCACCCAGAGTTGCCTCAACGTGGCTTTGATCACGACTGCCACCTACTGGTTCCGCCAGAAACTTGGTGTTGGGATTGGGCTGCTGCAATGCGCTCAAGGTGTGGGCCCCGCCGGCACTACTTTGTTGATCGGCCTGCTGTTGGCCTACTACGATTGGAGGATCGCATTCTGGACATTGGGTATCGGCTGCGGCGCTGCCATGGCCTTCATCGTATTCTTCTTCCGCAGCAAACCTGCGGACATGGGGCTCGATCCCTTCGGTGGCCCGTGGACTGGCAGCCGCAATCAACAGTTCAGCCGTGAGATGCTGGTAGTTCGGGACAAGATCAGGGCGGCTTCGATCCAGTCTACTTCCGCTTTCTGGAAACTGGTCTTAGTGCACTATCTCGGATGTTTGTCCCATGCCATCGTGATCGTCTACATCATCCCCATCGCGGTGCTAGCTGGGGTTGGCTCTGTGGCAGCGGCGGGGGTCCTCAGCACGCTGGCTCTGGTCAGTGGCCTAACTCGGTTCCTAACCCCAGTGCTGGCCGACTCTCTGGGCCCAAGGGGCACTATGGCTGTGATGTACGTCCTTCAGGGACTACCGGTGCTGATGCTTTTTTGGACCAACGACACCTGGAGCTTCTATGTTTTCGCGGTGGTCTTCGGGATCGGCTACGGCGGAGAAGGGTCGGCTTTCCCCATCATCAACCGCCGGTACTACGGCGAGGGGTCTTTGGGGCGGTCGTTCGGCTGGCAGTTGTCTGGGGCGATGCTGGGCATGGCTACAGGAGGGTGGATCGGCGGGGTGTTCTTCGGGTTCTTCGGCGACTATCTCCTGACGATCGCCCTGTCCGTTGCCGCCAGTTTGGCCGGCGCTGTGGTTATCATGTCGATGAACCGGACCGACCGGGTCTTGATCCTCGACTGGGAAGAAAACCTGCCTCCCGAAGCTCGGTCAACGCCTGTTCCCAGCCCAGCCGCCGACTAGATGTTCGGCCTTTGCTCGTACCAGCGGGCGTGCTGTTGGTAGGTGTAGGCGGCCTGGATGACGCCTGGCTCGTCGAAGGGTTTTCCCGCTATCTGCATCCCCACCGGCAAACCCGACTGCGTGAAGCCGCAGGGCACGGATATGGCCGGCAGACCAGTGACGTTGAACGGGGCCGTGAAGCTCCGGCCCTGGATGGTGGCTATGGGGTCGTAACCTTCGAAGGCAGCAGCCGGTTGAGTCATGGTTGGAGTGACAAAGAAGTCGACTTTTTTCAGGGCCGCCGCAGACTCTCGCTTGCTCCACTGACGGCACCGCTGGGCCTGTAGATAATCGCTGGCGCTGAGCATCCCGCCGATGCGGAACCGGCCTCGGACGATCTCGCCGAAGTCCTGAGGCCGGGTTTTCAAGTTGGGCTCGTGAAAGGCGTAAGCCTCACTGACCATGATTATGGTGTTGGCCGCACGCACGTATTCGAGACTGGGGAGTTCCACTTCCTCAATCTTTGCTCCCAGCCCTTCCAACTCCGCCACGGCCTTTTCGACGATCGCCACTACTTCTGGGTTCACGCTGGGATCGGGGTCGAAGAAATAATGCCTGGGGAGCCCGATGACCTTGCCCTTGATCCCCTCGCGCAGCGACAGAGAATAGTCTGGCACCGGCGCTCGGCTGCTGGTGGGGTCTTTGGGGTCGCGGCCCGCGATGGCCTGTAGCATGTAGGCGCTGTCTTCCACCGTCCAAGTCATCGGGCCCACATGGTCTTGTGACCAACTGAGGGTGACCACGCCAGCGCGGCTAACCCGGCCATAGGTGGGCTTTAGTCCCACTATGCCGCATAAGGAGGCGGGCCCGCGTATGGAACCACCTGTGCAGGACCCCAGGGCGCCCATGGCTTGTCCTGAAGAAACAGCTGAGGCCGACCCGCTGCTGGAACCGCCGGTGATGTGGTCCAGGTTCCAGGGGTTGCGGGCGGGCTCGAAGGGGGTGGTCCAGTCGGGACCGCCCAGTGCGAATTCGTGCATGGCCAATTTGCCCAACAAGATGGCGCCGGCCTCTTTCAGACGAGCGGTGGGTGTCGAGTCCTCGGTAGGCACCCGGTCGAAATCGACTCTGGAGCCCGAGGTGGTGCGTATGCCCGCGGTGTCGTAAAGGTCTTTCAGGGCTATGGGTATGCCGTGCAGCGGGCCTCGGTAATGGCCGCTGCGAATCTCGGCTTCTGCGGTGCGGGCTTCCACCAAAGACTCGTCGGACAGCAATGTGATGAAGGAGTGCAACCGGTCATCGGTCGCCGCTATTCGGTCTAGGAAAGCCTGGGTCAGTTCAACCGGGGAAAGCTCGCCGCCTTTCAGCAGCTTGCCCGCTTCGTGGATCGTAAGGTGGTGCAATTCCTTGTTGGCTGTTGCCATTTCTCCACCGCCAGTGTCTGAGTAAAAGTCCCTTCCCCCTCCTAGGGGGAAGGTTAGGATGGGGGTCTTAATTAGTCAGGATGAAACTCTACTACCATTTCCTCGGGGCCGAATCCCACGGAATGCACGAGCGCCGTGTACTCCAGGTACAGTTCATATACTGGCTTAAGGTCTTCCAGTTCTTGCAGGTTCATCCCCAGGCCGGCCCGGTCGGCCAGAAATCGGAATTCTTCCATGGAAATCTCCGGAGGCTTATCGTTGTCCATGGGTGTTGCTGGCTCCTGATTGGGCTGAAAGATAGGTGATTATACATCGTGCCGACCCTGCGCGCGCAGGGTCGTAAAAAACCCTCGGCATAAATGCCCAGGGTCTTTGAGCCTGTCCCGTAGACCTTGCGGTCGAGTGGGTCATTCCGTGGCGGAGCAGTTGTGTTTGACGGGGT
>JAQBXL010000203.1 GCA_027624135.1 Chloroflexota bacterium | reverse complement strand
CTCGCCCCAGAACCCCCCGAGAGGGGCCGCACCCACCGCAGGCGGTGGATCTGGGTCCAGACATCCTGGGCGGCGTCCCACGGTTGGCGTCCCTGACTGCCCTCTCCGTGCGGAGCCATCTGGAAAGCGAAGCCGTATTGATCGACACCAGGCCGGAGCAGAATTTCAACAACGGGCATGTGCCTGGCTCATATGCCGTGCCCCACGGCAACAGCATGGCAACGTGGATCGGATGGGTGGTGCCCTGGGGACAGCCTCTAGTGCTACTTTCCGCCGACGCCAGCCACCATGACGACATGATGCGTCAATTGATCCGGATCGGATTCGATCGGGTGCACGGATTCCTGTCCGGCGGCATCGAGGCATGGCAGATAGCGGGTCTGCCCATCGAGGCTTCCAACAGGTTGGCCCTGGATAGCCTCAAACAATCGCAGGATGCGTCGACCGCCCCGCTGGTCATCGACGTTCGTCAGCGTAACGAATACGCTGAAGGCCACATCCCCGGTGCGCTAAACATCGAGTTGGGCGAACTCCAAGAGCACCTGGACGGCCTGCCTCGTGAACTTCCGGTGGTAATGGTCTGTGCCGCAGGGATGCGGGCCACCACGGCCGGCAGCATCCTTCAGCGAGATGGCCGCAAAAACGTGCAGGTGATAGACGAAGCCGGGACTCCGGCCTGGATCGAGCGGGGCTACCCCTCGGAGACCGGCGAAGACTAGCCGCTTAGAGATTCGAATCAAAGAAAAGGGCTCGCCTGAGGCGAGTCCTTTGTTTTCCAGTAGGCTAACGCTACACTGCGGGTCAGTCTCTTGGTCGTCCCGCTTGATACCAATCGTCCCAAGGATTGCGATTTGAACGTTGGGGTATTACCGGTTCACCTGTGGCCAATTTGTACAAGCCCGCCATTACGATGCCAGCAACAACTCCACCTATATGGGCGAAGAACGCCACACTGACCGAATCCGCCAATCCAAAAGCCAGGGTTCCCTGGATCAACTGCCAGACGAACCAGCCGCCCAATAACCAGATGGCCCGCATCTCTACGGCGGTGATGAAAAAGAAAATGATCAACGCCCTGATCTTGTTGTTCGGGTAGAGCATCAGGTATGCGCCCACCACGCCGGAGATGGCTCCGCTCGCCCCGATCAGTGGGACGGTGGAATCGGTGTTGATGGCCCACTGAGCCAAGGTAGCGGCGACTCCAGCCAGTAGATAAAAAACCAAGTACTTCACATGGCCCAAACGCCCTTCTATATTGTCGCCCAACACCCAGAGAAACATCATGTTACCGGCCAAGTGCATGAAGCCACCATGGATGAACATAGAGGTGAAAATGGTGAACACCGTATGAACGGGCGTTTCGATGTCAACAACCTGGAACCCGGCGTTCAGTGACTCAAACGGCTCTCCTGAAGTCAACTCCTGGGCGATGAATCCCCACTTGAAGAAGAATATGTTCAGGTCGAGCCCGGCTCCCCCGGTAAGAATGCCGGGCCCGCTCAGAGTGATCTCATACAAAAACACCAAGATACTGATGCCGATGAGGGTCACGTTCACGTAGGAAAATGAATGGTGGCGAACACTCGCGTCGGAAAAGGGAATCAACTAATTACCGTCTCTCTTGCCCTAATCAGCAAAAAGGGAACGGGGTTTGCCCGTTCCCTTTCGTTCGATTCCTGATTCAACCTTTCCCGAATCAAGCGGTCAAATCACCTGCCGCATGGACGATGACCTCGGCCGCCGTTTTGGGCGTCATCTTTCCCATGTTCAACATAATGTGGTAATGCACGGCATCGTTGGGATGTACCTTCCAAAACTTGTACACGAAGTCTTCCCTGGCCCGTTCTAGTTCCTCAACGTGAATCTCGGCCTCATCGGCTTCAAAATGCTCCCGTGCCATCAGCGTCTGAACCCTCACCGCCAAGGGAGCCAGCAGTCCCACATGCAGAGTGTGGGAAGCATCGGCCAAGATCTGGTTGGCTCCACGGCCGATGATCACGGCGTTGCCTTGTTTGTGGATGTCTTGCGCCACCTTGATCATGGCATCAATGAAAGTCTTGTCGTCCAGTTTTTGGGCTACGCCGCCGGCCTCCCCTGTAAGGTCCATATAGGTCTCGGGTAGCAGGTTTTCAATGCCCCGGCCGAAATACGGCTCGCCGCTCACGCCCGACATCGCAGAGCGCTCCAGCATGGTCTGAACGAACCGGCCCAACCGATCTCTGAACCGGTCAACCCGCTGCTCCTTGGCAATAAGAGTGCCCACAGGCGTCCCGACGATGCGTGATGCTTCGGTGAAAAACAGACGGTCAACAAAGTTCAGTTCCATCTGTTCCGCCACCATCTGGCCGATGGTGACCGCCCCACATCCAATGGGGCCGTTAATGGTAATCACAGGCATTACTGGTCCCTCCGGTTTTCAGGTTTGTACATCAATAACGACCGGGGATCAAGGCCAAGTCACTTGGCTTTTAGGCTCTAATTGACCGCGCTTTCCAGCAGCTTGGCGCGGCGCCTGGGATATTCTTCCGCAAGTAACCCAAGGATGGCGGAATCGAACCACTCGTTGTTCCTGCGGTGGGTCTTGCGCAGACGGCCTTCAAGCACGAATCCGACATGCTGGGTCATCTCCATACCCGGCTCATTATATTCTGCAACATCAACCCAGACACGGTGAAGACCCAAGGGGCCGAAGGCATGATCCAAGAGGCCGATCAAGGCGCTGGTGCCATAGTGATGATGCCAAAGATCCTTGCGACCAATCAACATGTGGGCTTGGGCTTCCATCAGCGGCCATTCCACCAAGAGTTGCCCCTCGCCTATATGCTCGCCGTCCCCACTATATATCGAGAATATTACCCGGTTGTCTTCATTGAAAACGTGGTCCCAGGCATCGTCACCGCCGGCCAAGATGCCTTCTGGGGAATAGGTGGCATGTAGGGGTTTGCCGTCATCTCCGACGCCGAACCATACCGCGCTAACCTCGGGATCACTCAGCCAATCGTTCAACCGCTGAACATCTTCGCGCGTGGTCGATACCAGTGTCACTACCGGAAACATGTCGCACCCCCAATTTTAACGAGCGAGATTAAGCATTCTGCAAGGACAGCAGAGGCCATCTTTGACTATCAGTTTTTCGTATAATCATCATTATAGCAACGCTTGGGTATAGACGCAATTTGCGATATTTCCCGGAGCTAATATCAGAAGTTGTGGAAATTGAGTGACGCCGGTCGTAAAGAAAGGCGTACCCTTCCAG
>JAQBXL010000202.1 GCA_027624135.1 Chloroflexota bacterium | reverse complement strand
TTTATTTCTGTCATCTTAGGAGCGGGACCCTCTCTTAGCTAGCTGTCTAAAAAACCGATACCACCTCAATCTGGAGCACGGCTCCTTTTAATCAGAAAGATGGCTGATTTCTACATCGGTCATTAGGATGACTCAACGGTCATTCTTACTACCTAGATGGTACAACGCACTGATATCCTGGCCTTTCCTCACACAATAATTTTAGGATGCCGATGTGGGTGACTCGTGAAGATGCCCTGCTGAACGCGTGAAGGTACTGTGAAGCCTAGGGATTTCCGTCACAACCGGACGGTGTTGGAATTTCTGACCAAGGTGTCTTTAGCGAAGTTCCTTTCGAACGACGAGCTTCAAGCCAGACCAGACTTCGTCGATCGCGCAGACCTTGACATCGACGAACCCCAGGGGGAGAGCGACTTCCCGAATCGTATCTTCGGTTATATCGGTTGGCACCTTGGAGGACTTTTTCGGCCACGACACCCAGACCGCTGTGGTTGGATTGAGCTTCTTGCGATATGTGGCGAGCGCCTTCTTGAGCTCTGCTTTTCTCGCGGAGAAGATGTGAACGATATCAATGGACGCTGAAATCCGGTCGACGAAGTGGACTGCCTCCGGCAATGGCTCAAGGAGTTTCGGAAAGGTCTCCGGGGCGCCGACCTGGAGTACTTTGTTTCCTTCGTTGATGCCGAGCTTCTTTGCCAGCGGAGTGCCTGAGTATCCTGCCATGTAATCCTCCCCTATGGGCTCTATAGGGCTCAAAGATGACTTCACCGAAGAATCGGCCCTTCGACGGGGCTCAGGACGAACGAATGACGGTAACGGCGATTACCATAACCAGGTGCCGGTTATTTGGCCGTGAAACCGCCGTCCACTATCAGTTCTGTGCCGGTGATGTAAGAAGCTTCGTCCGAAGCCAAGAACAACACAGCGTTGGCGACCTCTATCGGTTGGCCTTCGCGGCCCATGGGAACGCCGGCCATCATGGCCTCTCTGTTGGGGTCGCCCCGTTGGAAAGAGGTCAGCATCGGGGGCATCATCCCCGGATGGACCGAATTCACCCGGATGCCGCTCTTGGCGTGCTGCACGGCAGCGGACTTAGTAATCAGCCGCACCGCGCCTTTGGAGGCGTTGTAGCCAGGGTGAATACCTTCTTGCCCCACGAATCCAGAGATCGATGAGATGTTGACTATTGCTCCGCCACCGGTCTTCTTCATCTCTGGGATGGCATGCTTCATGCCTAGGAACACGCTTTTGGCGTTGATATCCATCAGCCTGTCCCATGCCTCGGTGCTCTGGTGGTCCGACTCTCCGCTGCCGCTGATCCCTGCGTTGTTGACCAAGATGTCCAATTTGCCGAACCGTTCCACGACGGCCGACACAGATCTCTCCCACTGATCCTCTTGGCTAACGTCCAACAAGACCACCATTGCTTCTCCGCCGATCTCGGCAATCTGTGCTTCGACCTTGCGGGCGTCCTCTTCACGAATGTCCGCGATGGCTACCTTAGCGCCTTCCCTGGCGAAGAGGCGTGCTTCTTCGGCGCCCATGCCGTGGGCGCCACCGGTGATCAGTGCAACCTTCCCTGCTAGTCTCATTATTCCTCCACTATCGAAATGGCCGATCCATCCAACATCGGCTATTACGTCATCCCATATTACAGCCTGGTAAGGATAACCCAAGTTAGTCCCGTTCGCAGCAGCCAATCTGTGTTAGCCGCAAAGACCCAAGTTTGGCCCTGCCCTTTCCCTTAACAGCCGAAAAGGTTAGGATGACGAAAGAGACTATTAGGGGAGAAATTGTTAGGAAGAGGCTATGGAATCAAAGTTTGTTTAGACTAAAACGATAAGATTACAGTATTTCGATCAAGGTCATGGATTGGACGTGTTGGTTTTGGTGCATGGCTATGCTTCATCGGCGGCAATCTGGCGTTATACCCTAGAGAACTTATCACCCGACCGATTCCGGGTAATCGTCCTTAACAACCGCGGCGCGGGGGAATCCGACCGCACCTCAGATGAAAATGACTATACCGTGGAGACCTTTGCCGACGACTTGTTCAACGTGGTCGAAGCCTTGGACCTGGACGGATTCACTCTGATCGGTCATTCCATGGGCGGGGCCACGGTAGCTCAATTTGCATTGGAACACCAAGACCGGATCAAGGGATTGGTGCTGATGGACTCGACCCCTCTTAACGGACGGTCTTTGCAGGACGGTTGGGAAGAGGAATTGAGGGAAAGAGCGAATGAACCGGATCCGCTTGCGGGCGACTTGGGGTTTAACGCTCCCCACGTGACCGAGGACTTCAAGCGGGCGGTTATGGCCGACATCGCACGCAATCCGGTGGAGCGATTCATCGGGGGCCTGCGTTCCATGGCCGGACTGAAACTGAGAGACCGGTTGGGCGAGATAAATGTGCCGACCTTAGTCATCGGGTGCGATCAAGATACGACGGTGGGGTTCGATAACATAATTGCTGATTATCAAGCGCTGCCCCCAGCCCTTCGGCACCTTCAGATCTACCACGGGTTCGGGCACTCACCGAACGTAGAGGTACCCCGGAGAGTGGGCACGCTGATCGAAGTGTTCAGCGACATGGCCTGGGAGTTGGACCTTAAGGCCGAAGCCGAGGCCATCAGGTAGCGAGATTTCTTTTAGACTCCATTAAACCGAAACACGGGTAAACCGAAACACGGGCAAAACCAAACGCTGGCCGCGGTATTCAAAACAACAAGAAGCCCCCCTTCGGTAGAAGGGGGGCTTCTTGTTGTGGCGCGTTAACTGCTGAGTAGTGGAAGTAAGAGAGGTTCTGTTCGTTAAGTTTTTGCTATGTTATAGGTCCCGGATCAAGTCCGGGCTCGATGAGCTGTCTTAGGGAACCGCCTCCGTGAGCCGGGGAGCACATTTGCGCTCTACCTGTCGGCTTTCGGGATAACGGAACACTTATCGAACGACCTAGGAGTGGACCTGGCCTCCGTCCTTCCTCTAAAGGAAGGACAACAGACCTAATCTGTTGCTCCTTAAAAGGAGGTGATCCAGCCGCACCTTCCGGTACAGCTACCTTGTTACGACTTCGTCCCAGTCACCAAACCCGACCTCGGCGCCTGCCCCCCTTGCGGGTTAGCTCAGCGACTTCAATCGTTTTCGGCTTCCATGACGTGACGGGCGGTGTGTACAAGGCCCGGGAACGTATTCACCGCAGTGTGCTGACCTGCGGTTACTAGCGATTCCACGTTCATGCAGGCGAGTTGCAGCCTGCAATCCCAACTGAGGCCGGCTTTGGTGGGA
>JAQBXL010000201.1 GCA_027624135.1 Chloroflexota bacterium | reverse complement strand
ATCAAAACTGTGCGTCCCAGGTAGTTAATTTTTGCCCACGGTCCGGCGACTTGAGTTATCGGTCAAATCGATTCGCCACCGGTTTTCCATCGCTGGGTCTTTGGTTTTCATCACCGGGGCGGTTGGCTCGAATCGAACCGGCGAAATTCCTCTCGAAAAAGACCTAACCTGTAGATATCCCTGGGCTCTTCGTCCACGAGGAATTCTTTACGGAGGGTCCCTTCGATCTTGAATCCTAATCTCTCTAACGTCCTGAGGCTGGCGGTGTTTCCGTCGACCACACCCGCGATAACCTTGCGTAGGCCCATCTGGTCAAATGCGTGTTCGATGATTAATGCCCACGCCTGGAATGCCAGCCCTCTGCCCCAGAAATCCTTCCGGCCAATCATAAGGCCGGTGTCGCCGGTTCGATGCACCATACTCACGTTGTTTAGTGTGACGTTGCCGATATGAAGGTCAGACTCGCGGTCGATTATCGCAAGCGCAAGATCGTTGGGACTATCTTCAAATTTTTCGAGGAATTTTTCGACATCAGCAATAGTTGATCTGGACCCTCCGACACCTAGATACCGTGTCACTTCGCGGTCGTTGAGCCAGGAAAGGTATTCTTGGCCAATGTCCGAATGTGTCAGAGGTCTCAGGATGACGGTGTCGCCGGTGAGAACAACGCTCTGCTGATTCAAATCGACGTCGCTTTGCCTATACCGCAGTTCAGAGCAGCCCGAACCGCCTGGGCCACACGCACGGCCCCTTGTCCATCGACCAACCGCCGGCCGGCCGCGCCAAGGGATACCCGGGCTTCCAGGTCAAAAATCAGAGCGGACACGGCTGCGGTTAAGCGGGGTATCACGTCCTCGATTTCGGCATTTCCCGCCACCCTGACCGCTTGCGCCTGCTCCATGGCCCGCATCTGCCCGGCTTGGTTCGAGGCGATCTGAATCGCCACGGTTGGGCACGCTGTGGCCGCCAATTCATAGAGGGCTTGTCCGGCGGCCGAGATGGCCAGGTCCGCCTGGAGCATGTACTGCTGAACGGAATCGGGGCTGTGGACCAGCGTAATCTGGCGTCCGGCTTGCTCTGCTGCCGATTCCACTGCTGGCACATTTCGGAAGTAGGGGCCGATCACGGCCGTCACCGAAAAGCCGCCGGGCGCTTCCGCCAACGACGAAAGTATCTTGGGCATCAGGCCGTAATGGTCGGTCCCGCCGAGTATGACCAAGACGTTGCTCACCGAGTCGCCTGCCGCAGCCGACGGGGGATTGTCCTGGTAATCCGATCCCAACACGATGTATCTCGGGCCCAATAGGAACGCGGTGTCCCCGGAAGTGGACCGGTAGGGCAGCTGGGGTGCGTCGGCGTTGCCGTTGACCACCACCTGACAAGGGAAAGGAAAGAGCGCCAGGTCATCCCTTGCGATCACGTAAAGCCCGCCGCTCCGCAGCAGGGCAAGATAATCGGCGCCCAGTTCGTGGGAATCTACTACCACGGCTTCGCAGCCATGGTCTTTCGCCGCGGCCAGGGTGGCGCTTACATCATCGCTGGACCAGGGATCGACGGCTGGGAGGGTGGAAACGGGAAATCCGGCGCCCCTGACACGCTCGCCGCTGTGTTCGTCGGCCAGGCCGAAAAAGACGCTCTCCGTCCCGGACGCCCTGAGCGCGGCGGCCAAGGAAAGAGACCGCTGCAGGTGCCCCAGGCCGATCCGGTGGTCAGCGTCGACCCGGAACAAGACTTTTCCGTTTGCCGTCATCGCACCGATCTGATGAGTTCGAACGCCTCGGAATATTCCAGTCCGACGACGGATCCCCATCTCGTGCCGATCGCCCTTAACGCCTCTGGCGACCGGGGGTGAGGGAATGGCCGAATCTCGCTCTGATAGCACTCCATCGCGCCGATCTTTTTCTCCATCGTGGTGGAGATGTCCTCGAACACGTTGGGCTGAAATGCCGGCCCGACCCGTTGAAAGGACCATTCTGAAGATGAAGGGATCTCAAAGGTATAGATGTCTCGGACCGGGCAGCCCACCATGGGCCGAGTAGCGGTCAACACGGCCCTAAAGGTGATCTGGTGGTCGATATTGAGATCACCGGGATGGTGGGTGTAGATGGTGTCCGGGGCCAGCTCTTCCAGCAGGCTTTCCACTTTCTTCACTACCTCCAAAAGAGGAAGTTGGTCGAACCGGTTGTCGGGCAATCCTTCGAAAGAAACCTTCGCCGCTCCCATCAGTTTACAGGCGTTGCGGGCGTCGGTCTGGAGGTCTCCGACCCATTGGGGGTCGGCTTGCGAAGGCGCGGAAACGCGTGATGTGGCGCCCTCGCCCAGAATGGCGATCTGCACGTTGGCCGTGCTGCTCAGCTTGGCAATCGTACCGCCGCATCCGAGAACTTCGTCATCAGGATGGGCGGCAATCACCAGAATCTTCTTCTCACTCACTGCTCACGCTCTCGTTGCCTCACCGTGCCATCGTAACCAGGTTTCTGCATCAGTGGTTCGCCGACGTCTGCTCCGCTTCCCATGGCAGCGGGGGGTTCTCTCGGACGACCCTTGCCGGCGAACCCAAGACCACCGCATTGTCGGGGACATCTTTGGTCACCACCGAACCCATGCCGACTAAAACGTTCCTACCGATGTGTATCTGGTCTCTCACGCATGCTTGGGGGCCGATCCAGCTATAACTCCCGATGGTGGAGCTGCCACCGATAAATACCTCCGCCACGATCACGCAATGAGGCTCGATACGGACGTTGTGGGCGATGTGAGTGAGGTTGTCGAGTTTGGTTCCTTCGCCGACGAATGTGTCTGCCAACGCTCCACGGTCGATGCAGGTGTTGGCGCCAATCTCAACGTCGTCTCCAACGACAACGCTGGCGACTTGCGGGAATTTCAACCACTCACGCTTTGAAGTTAACTCGTAGCTAAACCCGTCGGCGCCTATGCTGGCTCCGGGATGCACGATTACGCGTTTGCCGATGGAAACCCCGGGACCGATGTAAACATTGCTGCCGATGCGGGCGCCCTGGCCGATCGTTGCGCCGCTGCTGATGTAGGCGTTGGCTCCGATGGCAACGTCCTCGGCGACAACCGCATCGGCCTCAATCACCGCGGTGGGATGGATCACAGCTGGATCCTCTTGAACGAAGAACGCGCGTGCCAATTCTACGAATGCCAATCTCGGTCTTGCAACCACGATGAATGTTTGCCGGTCTGTGGCAAGAGTGTCCGTGTTTAGCTCCGGCGAACACAAGATAACTGCCGATTTGGTTGACACGGCTGCCGCAATACCCCTCTCCCCTGTCCAGG
>JAQBXL010000035.1 GCA_027624135.1 Chloroflexota bacterium | reverse complement strand
AGCTTGGGAGCGGAGAATCAGAGTCCGCTGGTAGCATATTGCTTAGGTAACAAATTTGAGTTTTTTGCCTGCTGGAGATATGCATCATCAAGCAGGACTGTCCGCCCACAGCCAACTCATAGGAAAGCGTAGTTCCGTTGACCTCAACCGTCGCCACTCACTTCACATCCGTCCATTGATCAAGGCAACTATCAAATCCAAACCAACCCAGAAAACCCGGCTGTGCCGGCGGCTGGCTAGTGGATGTAGCGACCTCCCATCACGTTCAGACTATCGCCGGTGATGTAGCTGGACTCTTCGGAGGCGAAGAACAGGCAGGCATTGGCGATGTCTTGCACCGTCCCCTGGCGTCCCATTGGTATCTCTTTAAGATGCTCGTTCGAGCCCCGGTCCACGCCTGCTTGAAATTCGGGGTACCACTCGGGGTTGCCACGGGAAGTGTCGGTCGAACCGGGGTTCACCATATTGGCGCGTATGTTGTTAGGCGCCATCTCCGCTGCCACGGCCCGGATCAAACCCAGCACGCCCGTCTTGGCCGTGGTCACGATGCTGGTTCCAGGACGTCCGGTGATGGCCGATTGTCCACCCAGGGCGATGATGCTGCCGTTCTTACGCTCAATCATTCCCGGCAGAACCGCTTTGATCAGATAAAAGGCCGCGTGCATGTTGATTCCCAGTGTGGTGTGCCATTCTTCGTCGGTAACTTCCAGGATGGGTTTATGGGGACGGACGGCCACGTTGTTGACCAATATGTCGATCTTTCCAAGTTCTTGGATGCCTTCCGCAACCATCTTTTTGACGCTGCCAGAGTCGGATACATCAGCCATGACGATGTGGGTTTTTACGCCTAGCTCACGGCATTTTGAAGCAACTTCATCCAGTTCAGCCTGGCTGCTTCGCGTGTTCAGGATCAGGTCGGCCCCTTCACGGGCAAATGTAAGGGCGATCTCTTTACCGATGTTCCGGCTCGCTCCTGTGATGAGAGCTGTCTTTCCTTCCAATCGCATGGCTATTCCACCTTGTCGGTTTTAATTTGCTAGAGTCTTCGTAACAACGGATGGCGGTCCGGCGGGCTAGATTTTACCATTAGTGACGACTGTCAGCTTGACCAGGCGGGTGGGCGGTGTAAAATTGGCCTGCACAATCCGCGGCCACCGCAGTGTTACCGGCCGCATATGAGGTAAAACACGCATGAAATGGTGCAGATTTTCCACCGGAGGACCAATCTCCTACGGCATCATCGAAGAAGACACCGTGACCGAGGTCGAGGGCAGTCCCTTCGATTCCTACAAGAAGACGTCCAACACGCACAAGCTGAACACGGTGAAGCTTGAGGTGCCGGTGATTCCGCCAACCTTCTACGCGGCCGGGATCAACTACCCCGAGCACGTTACCTGGGCCGCCCAGATGCGCGGCGAAGAACCCGTCCTGCCCACACAGGCTGACGTCGGCTACCGGGCCATCAACGCCCTAGTGCCAGACGGCCACGACATAATCGTGCCCAAGGACGCCACCGAGATGCTGCAGTACGAGGGCGAGCTTGTGGTTGTCATCGGTAAGACCTGTCGCAACGTCACAGAAGAGCAGGCGTTGGACTACGTGCTTGGCTACAGCATCGGCAACGACGTCAGCGAACGCAACTGGCAGCGGGGCGACCGGACCATGTGGCGGGCCAAGAACACTGACACCTTCAAGCCCATGGGCCCATGGATCGTCACCGGCCTGAATCCCGACGACCTGCATGTAATCATCAAGGTCAATGACAAGATCGTGGGCGAGTACGACATAGCCACTGCAATCTTCGGTGTGCGTACCTTCATCAGCAAGATGAGCCAGTATCTGACCCTGGTGCCCGGCGATGTGCTGTGGATGGGCACCGACGGCGCAACCGAGAACATGAAGGACGGCGACGTCTGTTCCATCTCGATCAACGACATCGGCACCCTAACCAACAAAGTAAACTGGCAAAAATAGCCGGCTCAGCCGGGTTTTCTGGGATAACTTTTGTGGGGCGTTCCAGTCATCTTGGGACGCCCCTACTGCATCCTAGGACAGAGAAAACTCGGCAGTGCCGATGAAAACCCGGCTGCGCCGGTTACTTTTCTAGGCCGATGCCGGTTTCGGCGGACCAGGCTTGGAGGCCTCGGCGGTAGGCCAGCGCTCCCATCGGCATGATCACGCACTGCATCGCTTCCAGTACTTCCATGGGTGTCGCACCTTCCTGTATCGCCACGTGGATGTGAGCCTGGATCTGGTCAACGTCCGCCTTCAGCGCAGCCTCCACCGCCACCTGCAGCAGTTCCTTGGTCTTGCGGTCCAGCAGCCGTTGTCCCGTGTAGGTCGCCTCGATGAACTGGTTATAGCTGGTAACCCAATCGATGTCCACTTCGGCCATGATTCGGTGCATCTCCAGGGAATACCCGCGATTCTCCGAGATCCTCTTTAGCATTTCCTCTTTGCTTTCCTCAGCCATAGCTATCACTCCTCGTTGGTCTCGTTTTCAGATTGGTACCGGGATTGTAATACCTTGTTGCACGCTCCACCACCCGGTCATTGAAGCCGGGCAGGGAAGCCAGGCAGGGAAGCCAGGCAGGGAAGCCAGGCAGGGAAGCCAGGCAGGGAAGCCAGGCAGGGAAGCCAGGCGTGACCGTGGTACAATTCGCCGGTGCCGCCCGGCACACCCCTACAACGCCTACACGGAGGTGCTGTTACGGAGTCTAGACTTACACCCGAATATTTCCAGCGCGAAGACGAAGAGGACGACGGCGTCTTCTACGAATCTCCGCGTCTGGTCGTGCACATCGACAACGCGGCCATCGCGGCCATCAGCGGATTCTTCAAGGAACAGATCCCCGAAAACTCTGAAGTCCTGGACCTGATGAGCAGCTGGCGGTCCCATTGGCCCCAGGGTCACCCCAAGAAGCGATTGGTTGGCCTGGGCCTGAACCACGTCGAGTTGCAGGAGAATCCGGACTTGGACGGCTATGTTGTTCACAATGTGAACAACAATCCAATCCTGCCTTTTGAGAACGAAACTTTCGACGCGGTGGTCATCACCGTCTCAGCCCAATATCTGACCAAGCCCGTCGCTACGTTCCAGCAGGTGAACCGAATCCTGAGGCCGGGCGGCGTCTTCATCGTGAGCTTTTCCAACCGCATGTTCCCGACCAAAGCCGTTCTGATCTGGCGGAACTCCACCGACCGAGGCCGGGTGGACCTGGTGGGGACCTACATGGAAGGGGCCGAGAACTTTGAAGACATCCAGGGCACTTTCCTCAACGCCGAAACCAGCCCGCCCGACGACCCGATGTTCGCTGTGTTCAGCCGCAAAGCAAAGGCAAGTTAGTCTCCGGCAGGCTCACGAACCGGCACATTTCCCACCGGGATAGGGCCCGGCGGAGTCGCGGTCAGCACCATCAGAGCGGCGACCGCCACGATGATTCCAAAGATGGTGAACGGCGTTTTGTAGCCGCCGGTTGAATCGGCCATGAACCCGGCGATGATCGGCCCCATGGCCTGACCGCCGATCTGAGCCGGTAGCGTCAACCCGCGGATGCTCCCCAAGTGCAACCTGCCATAGTAGTCGGCCCAAGTGAGGCGCAGCAGAAGATGCATGCCGCCAACCCCGACCCCCAGCAGGAATCCCATTGGAATCCCCGTGGACAAAGAGTTGCTGAACCCCGTACCAATCGCCCCGACCGTCATCATCGCCCCTGCTGCCGACAGCAATATGCGCAATGGGAAACGGCGGGCCAACATCGACCACAGGATCCCGCCTGGCACCTGCCCAAAGGCAAAGGTGCTGGCGGTCAACGCCGCCAGGTGGGCGGGCACGCCCTGCTCGATGTAATGCGGCACCTGGTGCAGGCTAACCCCCGCCTGGACTATGAATCCGAAAACCGAGAACAGGGCCAGTATCCAAAAAGCTCTGGTGGCCATTGCCTGGCGGACCGTGTAATTGATCTCGGTTAACCGGCTCGGCTTAGGCATCGCTCCAGTGCCAGATGTAGAGCCCCCGCTAGCTGAAGCAGCTTCTCCCACTCGGATGGCTTGCCTGGCTTTTTCTGGGTCTGGTTCCAGTCCCATGTCTTCTGGCCGCCGCGCCATGAGCAGCAGGATCGGCGCTATTCCGGTGCTGAGGGTGAAGATGCCGAGCAACAGCCACGCGGTCTGCCAGCCCCAGCCGTTGATCAACACCTGGGCGATGAGCGGAAAGATGGTGAGTCCAATGCCCTGGATGATGCCCATGTAGGCCAACGCCAGGGGCCGGCGGCGGATGAACCAGTTGCTGACCGCCGTGGAGGTGCCAAGCTCCAAGGGGCTGGAAAACGCGGCCCGGCCTGGGATGTACAGAGCGTAGAAGGCCCAGAGTTGGGTGACCGTTGACAATCCGATGGCGCATAAGCCCACCAACGTCGCAGATGCGGAGAGCAACACCCCGGACCCGTACCGGTCGATCAATCTCCCGGCGAATGGCGAAACCAGAAGTCCGCAGACGGCCCCCAAGCTCACAGCAACGGAGAACTGACCCCTAGACCAGTCGAACTCTTCGGTCATGGGCACGACGAATACGGAAAGGGTTGCCACGGCCATGGTCGGGCGGGAGCCAAAACTCGGCACCGAGGCCATGGCCAATATCACCCAGCCATAGTAGAACGGCAATCGCTGGGCCAGCCGTTCACGCAATCCCATAAACCTCAAAGGAGCGAACTCCAATCTTGTCGAACGTAGTGTTGCACGTGGAGAGCTCTAGTCCTGGGGAATGGGGTCTCCCAAGACATGCATCAACCGATTGGCCCAGCCGAACAGAGACGCTGACAAGATCAAGTCCAGCACCTCATCCATGCCAAGCCCGTTCTCGACCAGAAGCTCGATGTCTGCTTTAGTGGCTTCGGACGGGCACTTCGACAGCTTGGTTGCTAAGTTCATCAATGCCTTTTGGCGCGGGTCGATGTCGGCATCTTCGCCAGAAGCAAAAACCCGCTCCATGACGGTCTCGTCTTTGGTCAATTGGTTGAACCGGTTGGCATGGACCGCGGCACAATAAATGCACCTGTTAACCACCGAAGCGGCCACCGCGCCCATCTCGGTCTCCGAGCGAGACAGTCCACCCCGGCTGTACATGATGCCGTTGAACAGGGGCGTGCGTTCCTTAAGTGTTTCTGGGTCTAGCGCGAGGACCAGGGTGTAGGCGCCGATATCGGTGTTGGAGACCGTCACCTTCATGGCCTCCATCTGCTCATCGGTGGCTTGCTCCAATTCGAGCGGAGTAACCCGGGGCTGCCAGAAAGGAATCATAGCGGTTAAGTCCTTTATCGGCTCGGTCATCCTACCTCCGCCATCAGCCGCAGCCCAGCAACCACCCTGATCTGGTAGCTAACGAAGGCGATAAGCTGAGACAGCCGAACGATATCCGCATCATCTAGCCCGGCGGAGCGTAGCGCTGAGATATCGCTTGCCGCAGCTTCCTTTGGGTCGGTCGCCACCAGGTCTGTGTGCCGGATGATGGCCTTCAAGCGGGCATCGCCGCCGCCGTCAAAACCAGTGTCGGCGATGGCCTGACTGCCTTCCTGAAACATGCTTTCATAATGCCGCGTCAATCCCGCATCGCCATTCAACTTGGCGACCCGGCAGGCCAGACCGGCCCGCTCAAAGTGCGTCAGCCCGCCCGGTTGTTTGGGCCTGAGCGACGCCTCATGAGACCTCTCCGTCAACTCCATGATGTCGCCGCGCCCAGTTAGGACGCTAGCCAGCGGACTGGTAGATGAGATGCCAGCCGCTTTAGCCACAATCGTCTCAAAGATATCCAACATTGCCTCGCTAGTTGGGGGATCGGGTGGATGGGTTTGGGCTACAGAGACCCGTCGATGACGATGTCCAACACAGCTGGTTTGCCGGACGCGATGGCCCGCTGCACCGCCGGGGCAATCTCGGCAGGGTCGGTGATCCGCTCGCCGTGAACACCCATTCCAGCCGCGATGGCCGAAACGTCAAAGGGAGTCGGGAAGTCCGAATAAGGAAGGTTCTCACCCGCCGATTCCTTCTGCTGCAGTATCTCCCGCTGATAGACGTCGAAGTTCACCTTCAAGACCCGGTACATCCCGTTGTTGCAGATGGCGAATATGCAGGGGATATTGTCGTTGGCCGCCGTCCACAGCCCTTGGATGGTCATCATGGCGCTACCGTCGCCGATTATGCCAATCACCGGTCGGTCTGGATTGGCGACCTGAGTTCCCATGGTCGTGCCGATCCCGCCGCCGATGGACTGCCCCCGGAACGCCCTGAGGTCGCCTCGTTTCTCGCCTTGGAAATAGTGCCGCATGGTGGCTCGGTTGCTGATGGAGTCGTCAACCACGATGGCGTTGGCCGGTATTGCTTTGGCCAATTCCCACATCATCCTGGCTGGAATCATCGGCTTGTTGTCCCATTTGGCGGCAACCGAGTCGTCGATTGCTTTCCGCCTCTCGGCCACGGCAGCGACAACCTCCAGCTTTCGGCCTTCGATATCGTTCTCCAGTACGGGCGTGAGTCGAGGCTTTATGGAGTTGATCAGCTCCTCGATGGCCAATCCGCAATGGGAGATGATGCCCACGTCCGTCGGTTCAGACCGGCCAACCCGCCCGGGGATGGGATCGATGTGAATCAACTTAGTCGTCGGTCCCAGGATCACGTCGCCCCAGTAAAATAACTCGTCCATGGCGTCCATGCCGATGGCCAAGACAAGGTCAGCCTCCTTAAGGAGTTCTCTTCCTCTGGTGACCCTAAGAGTGTGATTGCCGAAGAACTGGGGATGGGTCGTCGGGAAGGACACCTCGGCGCCTCTGGATTGGTGGACTGGAAGTCCCATCAGTTCGGCTAGTTCAACCGCTTGGTCGTTGGCATGGTCTTCAGAGACCCGGTCACCCACGATCATGATCGGCCTATTCGCCGCCAGCAACAGCGACGCCGCCTCTTCGATCCCCTTTGAGTCGGGCCGGTAGGAGTCATGCACCTTGCCGGAAGGCACGATGTTCATCTCTGCCTCCGCCTCCAGGGCGTTGGCGGTAAAGCCCACGTACACTGGACCTTTGGGGTGGCTATTGGCCTCGTTGAAAGCCCGACGGATGGCGGACGGTATCTGGTCCGGAAGGTTTAACTCGACTGCCCATTTGGTCACGGGCCGCACAAGTTCAGCCAGATCGGTCTTGGTTTCGTTGATCTTACGGGCGTCGTAGTTGGCCGACAATATGACCATTGGCGTTCCGGTGTTGAGCGCGTCCAACATGATGGCTATGCCGTTGGCTAGCCCGCTGTCTACGTGAAGCATGACAAGCGACGGCTTCTCGGTAGCCCTGGCGTAGGCCTCGCCCATGCCCATGGCGACGCTTTCTTGCAGTGTGAGGAAGTACTTAAGCTCCGGATAGTCACCCAACATGTCCATGATTGGCGCTTCGCTGGTGCCGGGGTTGCCAAATATATGCTGCACGCCCTCGGCTTTCAGCATCTCCAGCAGGGCCTGCTTTCCGGTCATCTTTTCAGACATCGATAAAAACCTTCTTTCTACTCTAATTAACTAAAAGCTGCTCAGGCGGCCTGTACCAACTCGATCAGAACGTTGTCCGGCCCTTCGATATAAGCCAGTTTGATGCCCTGAGGAGTAACGGTCAGAGGCAGAACCACGCGGATTCCCTCGGCTTCCAGACGGGCCATCTCAACTTCCAAGTCTTCAACATGGAATCCGAAATGCTCCAGCCCCAAGCGGTTGAGTTCGGCAACTGCCCTTTCGGGAGATGAGCCGTCGGGCTGAGAAGAGATATTCAACCGAGTGGGCCCGCCCACTTGCATCCCGATGGTGATCGTGCCTGGCATGATCTCGCGCTCGGAAACTATCTTGGCGTTGAATATCTTCTGGTACCAGGAGGCTGATGCGCGTGGGTCAGCGGCTCTGATATGAACGTGGTTGATCGCGTATTCCATGATTATTCTCCTAAGTTGATAGACTCAACGACGGAATGTTAGCGTTGGCGGGTAGGCTTGTCCACCACCGCGAGGGTATGGCGCGCCTCGTCAATCGCGAGAACGCCCCCGATCCCGACGGCGGCTGGTGGGTCCAAATCGAACTCTGTATACTGGCCTGAAGCTAACACGAGGGGCTGACACGAGGGAATAAATGGCACGAACCTTCCGCCTGGCGCTGGCGCAGATCAACCCCACGGTTGGGGACATCCCCGGGAACACCGCCAAGATACTGGACTACCTGAAACGCGCCCAAGAGGCCCAGGCCGACCTCGTTGCATTCCCTGAGATGGCCACCACCGGCTACCCTCCGGAAGACCTGCTCTACAAGACTTCTTTCCTCACCGAAAACGTGGCGGCCTTGGAAAAAGTGGCCGCAGCCTCCCAAGGCATCGCAGTGGTCCTGGGTTACGTGAGCATACTCTCGTTTAACGGAAGGCGGGACGGAAAGCCTGATCTGGAATACGGACCCGACGAGATCGGCCCCCAGATATACAACTCCGCCGCCCTTTGCTATGACGGCCGATTGGTGGACACCTACCACAAGATATTCCTGCCCAATTACGGCGTCTTCGACGAACAACGGTACTTCCAGGCGGGATCGGTCTGCCCGGTCTACCAGATCGGCGGCGTGTCGATCGGCGTCAACATCTGCGAAGACGTCTGGTATCCGGTGGGACCGACCACTGTGCAATGCCAGGCTGGGGCCGAGTTAATCATCAATATCAACGCCTCACCATTCCACGCCGGTAAACGCGCCTTACGGGAAGATATGATCGCCCGGCGCGCTTCGGACCACGGCCTAACCGTCGCCTACGTGAACACGGTCGGCGGACAGGACGAGCTGGTATTTGACGGCGGCAGCATCATCTGCGACGCCTCTGGGAGGCTAACAGCCCGTGGACCCGCTTTCCAGGAATCCCTGCTCATAACCGACCTGGAGTTCCCGGACTCTCCAAACCAGCGGAAACAGGGTCCGGCAGGAGCGACGGCCGCCGCCATCAAGGCGGTGGGAACCCCGAGCACTCTGATTGTTTCAAACTCGCCTCCCGCAGACAAAACACCGCTGGAGTCCCAGCCTCTCGCAGCCGCTATCGATGACGCTGAAGAGGTCTATCGGGCCTTGGTTATGGGCACCGGAGATTATCTGCACAAATCCGGCTTCACCAAAGCCCTGGTTGGCCTGTCGGGCGGGGTGGACTCAGCTTTGACCGCGACGGTGGCCGTGGATGCGCTGGGCAAGGAAAACGTTGTTGGCATCACCATGCCCTCCCGTTATTCCTCCGAGGGCAGCATCAGCGACTCTAAAAAGCTGGCCGAGAATCTTGGACTCGACCTCTGGGAAGTGCCCATAGAACCGGCTCACCAAGCGTTCACAGAGATGCTGGAAGAACGTTTCCGGGGCACAGAAACCAACGTTGCTGAAGAGAATGTCCAAGCCCGAGTGCGGGGCAATGTGCTGATGACGGTGTCCAACAAATTCGGCTGGATCGTGCTGACCACCGGCAACAAGTCTGAGATGGCTATGGGTTACGCCACGCTCTACGGCGACATGGCGGGTGGCTTCGCAGTGCTTAAGGACGTCCCCAAAACCTTGGTCTACGAGCTATGCGACTGGCGGAACCGGCATGGTCATCTATTCGGAACCGCTGACGATGTGATTCCCGCCGCCATTCTCGACAAACCGCCCAGCGCAGAGTTGCGGGAGAACCAGTTTGACGCCGACAGTTTGCCTCCCTATGAAGTGCTGGACCCAGTGATCACCGCCTACGTGGAGGAAGATTGGAGCTACCAGGAAATGGTGGCTCATGGTTTCGACCCTCAGGTGGTCCGCCAAGTCATATCGGCAGTCGACCGTAACGAGTACAAGCGCCGCCAAGCCCCACCGGGAGTGAAGATAACGCCTCGCGCTTTCGGAAAAGACCGACGCCTCCCCATAGTCAACCGTTACCGTCAGAACGAGGGCACTTAGTCCTCGAAAAGACGCTCAACAAAGGGTACAATATGGCCTCTAAGCGGCCCATTAAAAGGCCTGGTCGTGCATCCTGGACTCTTGCCGGTGCCGATGGCGCATCGCAAGGCTAGGGCAGCATCAAACCACACTCTTTCTCCTACTAAGGAGGTTCACTCGAATGACCACCACTAACCGCGAAAAGAGTTTGATCGTCATACAGCTCACCGGTGGCAACGATTACTTGAATACGGTTGTTCCTTATGGGGACGGCCATTATTACGATAACCGATCCACGGTAAACATCCCTCAAGAAAAGGTCATACCGATAGACGGCAAGGTGGGGTTCAACCCCAGCATGGGACCGATAAAGTCGCTTTGGGACGAGGGCAAGGTTGCCGTGATCAACGGGATCGGATACCAGACCCCCAACCGGTCACACTTCCGGTCCATGGACATCTGGCACACCGCAGAGCCCGACGCCATTGGACGCGAAGGCTGGCTTGGCCGCGCCATTCGAGACTTTGATCCCCAGGGCGAGAACGTACTCACCGGCATCAATTTTGGGCGTGGCCTCCCCCGGTCGCTGGCCTGCCAGGGAGTGTCTGTGGCATCAGTAGGCGACCTCGCGACTTACGGCCTCTTCCCCGACGTGCAGGACGAAGAGTTGCGCATGTTCACACTGGAAGCTTTCTCCATGATGTACGGCGGGGCTGCCGGACGGGATCCGGTCCTGAATTTCCTGGGCCAGACCGGTCAGGACGCATTGCAAGGCGCGGATATCCTTCGCACGGCTCCTGCCATGTATTCATCGTCAGTGGAGTACGCCCCAGATTCCCTGTCCCAAAATGTGAAGAGCATCTCGCAGGTGTTCCACGCCGATCTGGGAGCGAGGATTCTATACACCACCCACGCCAGTTTTGACACTCACTCGGGCGAACTACAAACCCACGCCAAGCTCTGGGACGAGGTTTCCGGAGCTGTAGGTTCCCTGATGGACGACCTCAAGGAGCATGACCGGGAAAAGGACGCGGCGATACTGATCTTTTCCGAGTTTGGCCGGCGCATCAAGGACAACGGCTCCGGCAGCGACCACGGCTCAGGCGGCGTGGCTTTCCTGATTGGGGGCGCCGTCGACGGCGGGATGTACGGCGAATACCCCTCACTGGCCGAAGCCGAGCAATTGGAAGGCGACCTCAGGTCCAACAACGACTTCCGCTCGGTCTACACCGACATCCTCGAAGACTGGATGGGCTTGGACGCCGCGCCGATCGTCAATGGGCAATTCGAGAAGCTAAACCTGTTCCGCGCCTAGGCATCTTTCCAAGAAACCAAGAAACCAAGAAACCAAGAAACCAAGAAACCAAGAAACCAAGAAACCAAGAAACCAAGAAAACGAGAACACGGAACCAGAACAGAGAACAGAGACCCAGAACTCAACCTGATCCGATAGAGGGCAGTGATGATTAGCAACGACACCGCATTGATGGCCCACCTACTTCGCCGCGCCGGATTTGGCGCGAGCCGTGACGAGTTGGAACGGTACCTGGAGATGGGGTACGACGGTGCCGTGGAAGCGCTGCTGAATCCGTCTGACCCTGGCAACATGCCCGACGATCTGATCCGCCGCTACCACGTGGAACAGTCAGAGTTGCGCGACCTGGCTGGGTCTGCGGCCTACTGGATGTACCGCATGATCAGCACTTCATCTCCGATGGAAGAGAAGATCGCCCTGTTCTACCACAGCTTGTTCGCCACCGGTTATGCCAAGCTCAATCAGGCTAGGTGCCTGCTCAATCAGGTGGACATGTTCCGCCGGTCGGGTCTGGAAAGCTTCGAGGACCTGCTGCTGGAGCTGTCCAAAGACCCGGCGATGATCCTCTGGTTGGACAACAACGAGAACCACGGTACAGCCGTCAACGAGAATTACGGCCGGGAACTCTTGGAGCTCTTCTCCATGGGCATCGGCAACTATACCGAGGACGACGTCAAGGAATGCGCCCGAGCCTTCACCGGCTGGACGCTGGGCAACGCGGAATACATGTCCATCCGGGCGGCCAAAGACTCCATCTGGCCCTATGGCCGCATCGCTTGGCACTTCGAGTACCGGGATGAGGACCACGACGACGGCGAAAAGACCTTCCTGGGAGAGACTGGCCGTTTCAACGGCGAAGAAATCATCGCCATAATCGTGAAACAGGAATCCACCGCCCGGTTCCTGGCCACCCGGTTGTTCCAGTTCTTTGCCGCCGACGAGGTGACAAAAGCGGGTGAACAGGTCATCAACGAAATGATGGCGACCTATTTCTCCTCTGGCTACCAGGTACGGGGCATGCTGCGCACGTTGTTCCACTCCGATCATTTCAAGTCGGAGGATGCCCGGTTTACCCGCGTGAAGGCGCCCGCCGAGATGGTGGTCGGCGCGATCCGCATGGCCGGCAAATATCAAAACCCGGTTTTGGGGATCGAGAAAGTGTCCAACACCATGCTTTACATGGGTCAGGGCCTCTTGCAGCCGCCCTCGGTTGAAGGTTGGCACGAGGGTCTAGAATGGATCAACAGTGGAGCGTTGGTCGAGCGGGTGAACTTCGCCGCCAAAGAACTGTCCGACGTTAAAAGCCCCGGTGTCCGCTCTATCATCAACCGTTTGGAATCGAGTTCTGAGGGCGGCGTTTTGGACCCTGCGGACCTGGCAGACGGTTGCCTAGATTTGTTGGGCCCCATCCAGGTTTCCGACGAGACCCGGTCCGTCCTGGTGAACTACGCTGCGCGGAATGGCGACCTTGACCTTAATGGTCACCAACCGGGGGACGAGGCTGAGCAACGCGTTGGCAACATGCTGCGGTTGGTCGCGGCAACCAAAGAGTACCAACTGGCCTGATTCGCCATTAACCAATCTCCGCCAACAAGGGGGCCGGCGTGAGCACCCAGACTCAATCACCCAGCATAACTCTGGACTACGTGAAGACCATCGGCATCGTGAACAACGGCCTGAATGGCCGCGGGTTCGCCAACCCTTATGATACGGCGGTCGACGGCGATGGCCGCATATATGTGCTCAATCGCTGCGACCCGGCTCGGGCCTCCGCGATCCGGGTTGGCATCTGCACTATTGATGAGGAATATCTAGGCGAGTTTGGCCGCGGCAACGGCGCTGGCGATGGACAATTCGTCTGGGTCGTCGCGATGGCATTGGCTGGCGACGGACGCCTATTTATAACCGACGAATACAACCACCGGGTGACCATCTATAACACTTCGGGGGCGTACCTATCCCATTGGGGCGTGCCTGGATCTGGTGACGGCGAACTCAACGGCCCCGCTGGTATCGCCATCGATTCCTCGGGAAACGTGATCGTGGTTGACCAGCACAACGCCAGGATCCAGAAGTTTTCCGCCGATGGGAAACTTATCGCCATTTGGGGTTCGTTCGGCAGCGGCGAGGGACAGTTCAACCTCCCCTGGGGTGTTGCAGTAGACCAGCACGACAACGTCTATGTCTGTGATTGGCGCAACGACCGCATCCAAAAGTTCACCAACGACGGTGAATTCCTGGCTGTGTTTGGCGAGTCTGGTCACGGTGAAGGCCAATTCCAGCGGCCAACCAGCGTCGCGATCGACCCGGAAGGCTTCATCTACGTGGCTGACTGGGGCAACGAGCGGGTGCAGGTTCTTGGGCCCGACGGCAGCTTCCAATTGCTGTTGCGTGGACAGGCCACAGCGTCCAAATGGGCCGAGGATTATTTCGCCTCCAACCCGGAGGAGAAAGCCGAGCGAGATGTCGCGAACCTACATCCCGATCTGCCCGCCCACCTGAACACCCCTTACCATATCTCTTCCCAGACCGAGCCATTTTTCTGGGGGCCGGTGTCGGTTAGCCTGGATCATCAGGGGCGGCTCTACGTTGCCGAGACCAACCGCCACCGGTTCCAGGTGTACCAAAAGCGGTAGCACTGCTACTCTCCCTTTACGTCCGCATCCAAAACTATTCCATCACGCAGTCAGTCTGACAGGAGCCTGAGGTATGAAAGCTGTCGTCTACAAAGGGCCGTTCGACGTTGCCGTTGAAACCGTCCCAGACCCCACTATCCGACACCCCAACGATGTAATCGTAAAGGTCACTTCCAGTTGCATCTGCGGGTCAGACCTGCACATGTACGAGGGCCGCACCGCCGCCCAGCCAGGAATCGTGTTCGGCCACGAAAACATGGGCGTGATCGCAGAGGTTGGCCCTGCCGTAAAGACCCTTAAACAGGGCGACCGGGTTGTGATGCCCTTCAATGTCGCTTGCGGTTTCTGCAAGAACTGCCAAAGAGGATTCACTGGCTTCTGCACCACTGTGAATCCTGGCTTCGCCGGCGGCGCTTACGGCTACGTGGCCATGGGCCCGTGGGTCGGTGGTCAGGCCGAATATCTGCAAGTGCCTTTCGCCGATTTCAATTGCCTGCCTCTGCCCGCAGGCACCCAGTGGGAGTCAGACTTTGCCCTTCTGGCCGACATCTTCCCCACCGGCTACCACGGAGCGGAGCTGGCCGACGTTAGCCCCGGCGAGAGTGTCGCTGTGTTCGGGGCCGGTCCCGTCGGCCTGATGGCCGCCTACAGTTGCCTGATCCGGGGGGCAGCCGAGGTCTATGTCATCGACCACGTGCAAGAACGCTTGGACAAAGCCGCTGAGATTGGCGGTATCCCGATAAACTTCGACACCGGTGACCCGGTGCAACAGATCAAGGATCGGCGAAGCGGGCAGGGCGTGGACAAGGGCATCGACGCGGTGGGATACCAGGCTGCGAACGCCGGGTCATCAGCCGCTGGCGGGGAACAAGACGAATCGCCCAATATCGTTCTCAACCAGATCATTGACGTGGTCAATCCAACCGGCGCTCTCGGTATACCGGGACTCTACGTGCCGACCGATCCGGGCGGCGTGGACGAAGGCGCCAAGCGCGGGGCGCTATCCATCAATTTTGGCCGCCTGTTCGAAAAGGGACTTCGGCTGGGCACCGGCCAGTGCAACGTCAAGAAGTACAACGCCGACCTACGAGACTTGATCATCTCAGGAAGGGCCACCCCCAGTTTCGTTGTCTCGCATTCGGTATCGCTGGACGATGCTCCGGACGCCTACAAGAAATTCGACCAGCGGATCGACGGCTATACCAAAGTTATCCTTCAACCTTAATCAGCCCGGATAGCGAGTGATTCTGATGCGGATAGGCATTGGCGCGAATACCTACGAATGGCAGGATTCTTGGGCTAGTATTCCCGACTCGGAGAGCGCCCGGACTGGCTGGGCTCATCACGGCGTTGCGGTGATGGAGTCGGGGCAGATCATCACCTACCACCCAGGCGACCAAACCATGATGGTCTTCGACGAGAAGGGGAACCTGGCGCGTTCCTGGCAGGTCGAACTGAGCGACGCCCATGGAATCACACTTGTGAACGATGGCGGCCAGGAGCTGCTCTGGATCGCGGACAACGGCCGCAAACGTCAGGCCGATCTGGGCTATGAATATGGTGGAGGCGGAGGCGCAAAGGGACAGGTGCTGAAGATGGACCTGTCTGGCAAGGTTCTGGCCAGTCTTGAGCGACCCGACCTTGACGTGTACCGCGAGGGCATGTACTCACCAACCTGGGTTGCGGTGAATGAAGAACGGCACGGCGGAAACGGCGACGTTTGGGTCGCCGATGGTTACGGACAGAGCTACGTTCACCGGTACGACGATACCGGGAACTACATCGCCAGCATCAATGGCGACGAGGGCGACGCGGGCAGGTTCAGTTGTCCCCACGCAATATTCATCGACCGCCGCGGTACTGACCGGGGCGGTACTGACCGGGGCGGCTCCGACCCAGAACTCTATGTGGCGGACCGGGCCAACGGTAGGGTCCAGGTGTACGACCTGGAAGGGAACTACAGGCGGGTGTTCGGCGGCGACTTCCTCACCACTCCCAGCGGGTTCGCCACCCACGGTGACCTGCTGGTCATCGCCGAGCTTCGGGCACGCCTTACCCTGTGCGGAAAGAACGACGAATTCGTCTGCTACCTCGGGGCCAATGACCAGGTCTGTGACGTTGAAGGGTGGCCCAATAACAAGGACGCTTCGGGCAATGTGATTCCCACCAGCCTGCTGGAATCGGGCAAGTTCAACAGCCCTCATGGTCTCGCAGTCGATCCTCAAGGAAATCTTTACGTGGCGGAGTGGCTCATCGGAGGACGGTTCATCCGCCTGGGCAAAGTCTAAAGCACCTGATCCCCGACCTCGACGATCATCTCGATCTCGACGCAGCTCTTTCGCGGGAGACCGCTCAGGCCCACGGGGTATCGGCCCAGAGTTGATCGCCGGATATTACCGGATATTAATGGCGCAATTTTATCAATTGACACGGGTATGCCTCGGGTGCAGAATGGGTCTTACTCATGATTAGACCCAAGCACAAAGGCGCATTTGGCATCTCAACCAAGGTTCACTATGCCTGGATAGTGATTGCCATCGCGGCCTTCATGCATATGGCCGGCGGTTCCATACGGCAAGCCTTCGGGGTGCTGATTGTCCCATTAGAAGAGGAAATGGGCTGGAACCCAGCCACCATAACTCTGGCCTACGCCTTGGCCAGCATCACTGGGGCTCTTCTAGCCCCGCTCAGTGGCATCTGCACCGACATCTACGGCGCGCGCAAGGTCATATTGGTCGGAATCGCCACCTTCGCCATCGGGGCCGTCATGACTGGCGTGGTCTCAGCGGTTTGGCACCTCTGGATTTCATACGGCCTGTTCTTGGGCGTGGCTCAGGCTTGCTTCAACGTCCCCATCATCACCACCGCTTCCTATTGGTTCCGAACACATCTGGGTTACGGAGTGGGATTCTTGCAGGCGTCCCACGGCCTTGGACCTGCCATCATGGCGATATTGGTCAGCGTACTGATCACCGGCGCATCCTGGAAGATTGCCTTTTGGTCTGTCGGAATCATTGGCGGATTAATCATGTTGCTGCTGATGGCCTTCTTCCGAAACCGTCCCTCTGACCTCGGGATACGGCCGTTTGGCGCCCTTGAATCGGAAGGGCCCATGAAGGACCGGGACCCGGCGCGGGAACGCCTGCGGGTTAAGGCTTTCCGCAACAGCATGCAGTCGACAAGCACGTTCTGGAAACTGGTTTCGATCCATTTCCTGGGCTGCGTGAGCCACTCCATAGTTATTATCTACGTCATTCCCATCGCGGTATTAGCTGGCATGGAAGAAGTGGCCGCCGCCGGAGTGCTCAGCACCCTGGCCCTGGTCAGTGTCAGCACCAGGTTCCTGACACCGGTGATATCCGATTACATCGGCGCCAGGGGAACGATGGCGACCGCGTTCATCTGGCAGGGCCTGCCCGTGCTCATGCTCTTCTGGGCCCATGATCCCTGGCAGTTCTACCTGTTCGCGGTGATATTTGGCATCGGGTACGGCGGAGAAGGCTCGGCGTTCCCAGTGATAAACCGCCAATATTTTGGTCGGGGTCCGATGGGTTCGTCCTTCGGCTGGCAGGCGTTCGGCGCGGGCTCGGGCATGGCCATGGGCGCGTGGGCCGGAGGAGCACTATTCTGGCTGTTCGACTCCTATGCTGCGACCATCCTAGTCTCCACCGCCACCAGCGTCGTGGGAGCGATCGTCATCATGTCCATGGAGCCCACCAACCGCATACTCATCCCCGACTGGGAAGAAGCAGTTCCCGCCGCCCCGGCCGCCGCCGCCGATTAGTTCCCCTACTTCGCCGCGCCCGTCAGAGACCGACTCGCGCCGGCTCAGCCGGTTTTGTTTGGGAACGCGGCTGTGCCGCCCGCCTGGTTAGCCTGGGAGGCGAACGATCGCTTCTACTTCCACCAGCAGTTCGGGCCGAACCAATCCGACAACAACTACGGTGGAACTAGCGGGCGGGTCCTTGGGCCAGGTCTCCGCCCGCACCTTGCTATAGGCTGGGTAGTTGGCGATGTCGGTGAGGAAGCAGGTGATCTTGGCTACGTCCTCCATCTTGCCTCCAGCGGCTGTTACCACCGCACGAATATTGGCCATCACCTGACGGGACTGGGCCTCGGCGTCACCGACACCAACCACGTTGCCGCCGTTGTCCATGGCCACGTGGCCCGAGACGAATAGTAGCTCCCCAACGACGACTCCAGGCGACAGTGCCCCGTTGGGTGTGCCCATGATGGGCTTTCTCTCTGGCATGACGTTACCTCCAAACCTATATCAACTAGATCAAGCTCACGGTGCGAGAGCCCACATTATACATATAGGGATCGGCGGCCAAGATTCTCATGAGGAAGATAGTCGAATGATGTGCTGGCAGATTATCGGGAACTAATGTGGAAGAGGGGTTGAGGAAGGGATCGGCTAGGGGCGGGTAGGGGCGGGCATGCTGGAGCGGTCACGGGTCACGGAGATACAACCACGGATGCCCTCAAGCTTGGAGAAAAGCTTGTTCAACTGGTCAAGACCGGTGGTGTGGCAGGTGAGAGCCATGGTGACCGTGCTAGCCGAATATTCCCCGGTCACCACCGAAGCGATGTTGACGCCTTCGTTGGAAACCACCGAGGTTACATCCCGCAGGAGTCCCACCCGGTCGTAGGCCTTCATCGTGACGCGCACCGGGTAGAGTTGTTTTTCCTCTCCCCATTGCACGTCCACCAGGCGCTCGGGCTCGTCCTCATTCCGGACACTGGAGCAGTCCCGTTTGTGGATCGTCACTCCCCGGGCGCGAGTGATGAAACCGATGATCGGCTCGCCGGGGATCGGGTTACAGCATTGACCCATGCGCATCAGCAGGTCACCGACGCCCAACACGGTGATACCTGAACTGGGACTGGCCAGAGGCCGATCGTGATGCTGCGGAGTCAGGGGCTCTTCAGTCTCTTGACCGACCTGGGCCAGACGGTGGGAAAGCAGACTCTCGGCCAAGTTGCCGGAGCCAAGGTTAGCCAGCAGATCGTCCTTGCTGTCGACTTTGAACAGACTAATCAAGGTGTCGTCATCGATCTTCTGACCCAAACGCCGCAACTCCCGGCGCAGAACTTCCTTGCCCCGCTGGATATTGGTGCTGCGCTCTTGTTTCCGGAACCATTGGCGTACCGCAGAACGGGCGCTAGCCGAAAGCACATAGCCACGGTTGGGATTCAACCAGTCGAGGCTGGGACCCCGGTCCGCCTTGGATGTGAAAATCTCAACCGTGTCGCCGTTCCCCAGTGAAGTGTCCAGCGCGACGAGCTTTCCGTTGACCTTGGCGCCGATGCAACGATGGCCCATCTCGGTGTGAATCTTATAAGCGAAGTCCACCGGTGTGGAGCCGGAAGTCAGTTCAACGATCCGGCCTTTGGGGGTATAGACAAAGACTTGGTCGTGGAAAATGTCCTGCTTGACCGACTCGATGAACTCGGCAGTTCCGGTGACATCCCGTTGCCACTCAAGCAGCTGCCGGAGCCAGGTCATTTTCTCTTCGAACCGTTGGTCTCCTGAATTGCCCTCTTTATAGGCCCAGTGAGCGGCGACTCCATACTCGGCGATCCGGTGCAACTCGAAGGTCTTGATCTGGACTTCCAGAGGAGTCCCACCTTCGCAAATGACGGTGGTGTGCAGGGCCTGGTACATATTCTCTTTGGGATTGCCGATGTAGTCGTCGAACTGCCCTGGGATGGCGTGCCATAACTGATGAACTACTCCCAGCGATTTGTAGCAGTCCGCAGTCTCCTCGACCAAAACTCGCAGGGCGAATAGGTCGTAGATGTCGCCGAATTCTTTGCCCTGGGTTTCGTACTTCTGCATCTTCCGGTAGGTGCTATAGATACCCTTGGGCCGCCCAATCACTTCGGCTGTGATGCCTTCCCGAGCCAACTCGTCCCGCAGCGTGGTCGTAACTTTCTCGATGTAAGCCTCACGCTCGGTGCGTTTGGCGGCCATGATCTTGGAGATCTCCCGGTATTTCTCTTCGTTCAGGTGTCTAAATGCCAGGTCGTCCAGGCGCCATTTAATCTCCCAGATGCCCAGGCGCTGGGCCAGGGGAGAATAGATGTCCAGAGTCTCTTGGGCGATGCGCTTCCGTTTCTCCGGCGGTAACGCGTCCAGAGTCTGCATATTGTGCAGTCGGTCGGCCAGCTTGATCAGCACCACGCGGATGTCTTCAGCCATCGAAACCAGCATCTTGCGCAGGCTTTCGGCATGCAGACGCTCCGCATCGTCCATGAGGTTCGAAGCATCATCGGTGGGAAGTTGGAGCTTGTCGTCCATGCGGGTCAACTTGGTGACACCGTCCACAAGCTTGGCTACTTCTGGCCCAAACCGGCGGGTAATCTCGTCTAGAGAAACACCGCAGTCTTCTACAACGTCATGCAATAGTGCGGCGACGATGGTGTGGGAATCCAGATGGAGGTCGGCGAGGAAGAGAGCGGTTTCCAGGGGGTGGGCGATGTAGGGTTCGCCTGATTTGCGTAGCTGGCCTTCGTGGCATTCGTCGGCGTAGGAGTAGGCCTTCCCCACCAGATCGGTGCTTTCCTTGGGCAGGTAGGTTCCAACCCTATCGATAAGGGTTGTAGCGCCTTTTGAAGCAACCTTATCCTTAGCTACCACTGTACTCCACATGATAATACACCAGCATTATCAAAGTCTAGGCAGGACTCAAGCGATTCTACCGGTCAACGCGCTTCTCTGAAGCATGGTTCAGATAGGAACCAGTAGGGGGGTTTGAAACCCGCCCTACTGGTTCTTGGGCAACGGCAATGATCCCCATTTCGTTAAAAGGGTTGCGGGCATATTCGGCTAGATCGGCAGCGGCAGTTCGGTGAGGTTCTCCGGAAGACCCACGTCGAAGGCATTGATATTAAACGCCAGAGCCGAGTAATAACCCATCAGATTGGTCAATTCCACCAGACCTAGAACGCCGAATTGGGCCTTGGCGGCATCGAAGGTCGGCTGGGTGACCCTGTGGGTTCGGAAGAACTCCCGCCCATAGTTGATCACCGCCGCTTCCTCATCGGATAGACCGGTCAGTTCCTTCTTGTCGCGGAGGTTGTCAACCAATTGGTCGCTGAGTCCTGCCTTGCGTCCATTGGCCGAGTGCGCGTGCCAGATGAACTGACAGTCCAACTCCCTGGCGGTCAGTATCATTGCCAGCTCTCGAACCTTGGTCGGCAGGGTGATCTCATCTCCCCGGAAGTAGGCCCGGTAATTCTCTCCGCGGCTGGCGAGTTCTGGGCCGTTGAGCATTATGGCGACGGGTCCGATATCCGGCACGGTGCCGCCGCGCGACTTGACCAATTCATCAAATGCGGCGAGTTGGTCTTGGGGCACGCTTTCTCTGGTAACCGTAGGTATTCTCGACATTTAAGCCTCCCGTTTTATACGTTTTTAGTTCGTCCAAGCCTGGTGAGCACCCCATGATACAACAGCCGCCAAGCAGCCGGATGAGGCAGCCGGATGAGCCCAGATCCACCGCCTAAATTAGGCTAGATAAGGAAAGACCTCGTTGGCACCCTTCAGCAGAAGGGTTACGAT
>JAQBXL010000200.1 GCA_027624135.1 Chloroflexota bacterium | reverse complement strand
CGCTTGATCTCGCTCGTAAGACAACAGATTGTAGGCCATGAAGTCCCACCTCCCTCTCCCTATGTCACCTCGAGCTTACTCCTTCGAATACCTGCCTGGAAGGGGTTTATGGGACAGGCTCTTTAGCCCCACTCGTTACTCGCAAAATGAAGGCGGCGAAAGACAACGCCTTGAAGCTACATTAGCGCGGATCGAGGGATTAAAGCGCGCCGAAATCCGCGCCGCAATCAGTGAACACAATCAGTGAACACAAGTAAAAAGGCATGTCCATCATGGAGACATGCCTTTTTATAATACCCAATTTAAGGGAGCGAGCCAGGCGCTCGGCTTATGCGTACTTCCCGCTGACTTGAGGCGTGGTGCCTTCTTTGCCCTGGTCGACCATCTCAGACCGGGTGGTCCTGAGCCAGGTGCGCTTCAGATCGTCTTGGGTGTTGAAATGCAGCACTCCCAGTCCCTGCACTTCCAATTCGATCTTATCGCCGTCTTGCAACGCGCTCAGGCCCCGGTGATTGGTTCCCGTGGCGACGACGTCGCCGGGTTCAAGCTCGTGGATCGAAGTTACCCATTCCATTATCCTTGGAATCTTGTGGGCCATATCGTCGGTGTTGAACGACTGTTTCAGTTCCTCATTGACCCAAAGATTGATCGACAGTTTCTGCGGGTCGTCTATCTCGTCGGCAGTGACCAGATAGGGGCCCATGGGCGCGAAGGTGTCCCGCGACTTCATCTGGTAGAACGTGTTGCCGCCAGCCTGAAGACCACGGGCGGAGCCGTCGATGAAGTTCAAGTACCCGAATATGTAGTCGAAGGCGTCTTCCGGTTTGACGTTTCTGGCCTTTTTCCCGATCACCAACGCGATCTCGGCCTCACCTTCGAAGATAGAGGCTGGAACGTCGGGTAGGATCATGGTGTCGCCGTCTCCGATGACGGAGTTGGGCGACTTCTGGAAAGCATTTATGGGGGCTGGTTCGGCTCGCGTGCCGTCCTCCATGTAATTCACCGCCATGCAGATGATGTTGGGCGGCTTGGGCAATGGAGACCGCAACCGCACCTGGCTGATGGGGGTGCCCGGGTCGCTGTCGGCCGCCTGCTGGAGCGCGGCGCGGTGCTGGGAAAACCCCTCAATCACCTTGTTGATTAGGTCTTGAGGAGAAGTGTGCTCGATGCCGCTAACAGCGCCGGAGACATCGACAACTGTGTCGTCTTTGACCACACCTAGTTTGAAATCATCAAAGAATACGAGTTTCATAGCTCTCTCCAATTATCGGATGCCTTGGATCGGATGATTTTGATTCGGGGTCTTACCCCTTAACGCATTGGCATGTTACTGAAACAGCGGTCCGGTGGCAAGCGTAGCAGGGCGATCTAGCTAACCCCAACCGGCTTCTGTCCCGTGGGGCGTCTCCTGGCGTATAGTAAAGGCGGCCCAGGCACACCACGGTAGAGCGATTACGGTAGAGCAATTAAAGGAGACATGGGATCCATGACCAGCTACATCGACCATCTGGAATGCACCGTCTGTGGCAAGAGTTACCCCCACAATGAGCTGATCGGCGTTAGCCCATGCTGCGAGAAGGTTCTCTTCGTGCGCTACGACCTGGCGAAGTTGGGCCGGGAAGTCGATCGCGACAGCCTGGTTTGCCGACCTGACACCATGTGGCGCTATGCCGAGTTGCTGCCTGTGGACGACCCCGCAGACATCGTGAGCCTTGGTGAGGGCGGCACGCCGTTGATCAAGACGGTCAACCTGGCGAAGAAACTGGGCATGACCAATCTCTACGTCAAGGACGAGGGTCTGAATCCCACCGGCACTTTCAAAGCCCGGGGCATATCAGCCGCGGTCTCCAAAGCCCTGGAACTGGGAGTCAAGGGTTTCACCATGCCGTCGGCAGGCAACGCCGCTGGGGCCGCCGCCGCCTACGGAGCCAGAGCCGGCTTGGAGACCAGGGTATTCATGCCCCAGGACGCCCCAGCCGCCAACAAGAAAGAAACCCTGGTGGCAGGGGCGGAATTGAACCTGGTGGTAGGCCTCATCAACGATGCCGGGCGCGAAGCCGTGGCCGTGGCCAAGGAGTTTGGGTTGTTCGATCTCTCAACCCTGAAAGAGCCGTACCGGGCCGAGGGAAAGAAGTCGATGGGCTTGGAGATGGTCCAGCAGCTCGGCTGGAAGATGCCGGACGCCGTGATCTATCCCACCGGCGGCGGCACTGGGATCATCGGCATGTACAAGGGGTTTCAGGAGTTGCTGGAACTGGGCTGGATCGAAGGAAAACAACCCAAGTTCATCTCCGTGCAGGCGGATGGCTGTCAGCCAATCGTCAAGGCCTTCAACGACGGCGCCAACTCTTCTCTGATGTGGGAAAATGCCACGACCAAGGCTGATGGCCTAAGGGTTCCTCATCCCTTCGCCGATTATTTGATATTGGATGCCATACGAGCCACCGGTGGGACAGCGCTGGCCGTTTCGGACCAGGAGATGATTGACGCGATGTACGAGATGGCCACAGCAGAGGGTATCTTCCCAGCTCCGGAGGGCGCTGCCACTTTAGTGGGGTTGAAGCACCTGCTGCACCAGAAATTCTTGGACCGTGACGAGTCGGTCGTCCTTTTCAACACCGGTTCCGGCTACAAATACCTGGACTTGATCAAAGGTTCTTAGGGCGTTTATCGGGTGTTTTCCTAGGCAGGTTCGGCGGAAACATCGTCCAGCATTGATAATTGTTCTGCCGCAGATACCGGCACCGTGAAGTAGAACGAGCTGCCCTCTCCCGGCGTGCTTTCCACCCAGATACTACCGCCGAAATACTCGACGATCTCTTTGCAGATCGCCAGACCCAGGCCGGTGCCATTGGGTTTTTCTGAGAGGGTATTCGCCACCTGCTTGAATTTCTGGAAGATGTTGTCGTGCTCCGAGGCAGGAATTCCGATACCGGTGTCCGAAACGCACACTTCCAACTTTTCGCCCAACCCGTCTGATTCGTCGGCGGCCAGTTGCTTGGCGGTGATCCGGATTTTCCCTGCTTGCGATGTGAACTTGATGGAGTTACTTAGCAGGTTGGTCACCACCTGAACAAGACGGTCGTGATCGTTCCACAGATTTGGCAGATTGGGATCTAGATCCACGTCGATCGACAGGTTGTTCTGCATCATCAAAGCCTGAGTGCTGTCAACAGCCGCAGCTACAATTTCGGACAGTTTCAGATCCTGCCACATCCAATGCATCTGGCGAGATTCCATATGGGACAGGTCGAGCACATCATTGATCAGCCTGGTCAGCCGGTCGCTCTCGTTGTTGATGATCCTCAAGAAATCCAGTTGGGTTTCGCGGTCCTCATCCTCGTAACTCAGTAGCAACTCGGCAGAGCCTTTGATCGAGGTTAGCCCACATTTCCCATATGGCTAAAAAGCTCTCTCAGTAATGCGTCGCTGTTATTTCAATTGTTGTC
>JAQBXL010000199.1 GCA_027624135.1 Chloroflexota bacterium | reverse complement strand
CCCCGTCAAACACAACTGCTCCGCCACGGAATGACCCACTCGACCGCAAGGTCTACGGGACAGGCTCTGGAGACTCAGAAAATGCACATTCGGTGGATAACGATTCTAATTGTTCTAATTATCGGGGCGACTGTCGCCTGTACCTCAACGGCTACCGAGACACCCGCGACGCCGCCAACCACGCCAACACAAACGCCAACGGTTATTATCCCCACTCAAACGCCCGGTACTTTAGTCGACAAGAGCCCGTTGCAGATTGAGCTTGACCTCAATCGCCAGCTTTGGGACTCAAAGGCCATCGAGCGATATCATTTCGAGCACCGCTGGATCTGCTTCTGTGTCGCTGATTTCAGAGCCTTGGTCAATATCACGGTACGCGACGGCGCAATAGTTGACGTCAAATTTGTTGAAAACCAAGAAAACGAATCGACCGTGGGAGACCCGAGCGCCGCAGAATACTACACCGTAGTCGGGCTTTTCGACATCATCCAGGACGCCATCGATAAGAAAGCTTTTGGCGTTACGGTCGAGTACGATTCAGAGTTCGGTTATCCCACTGATGTCTTCATAGACTACGATTCTCGGATGGCTGATGAAGAGAGAGGATTCATGGCCGGTAACCTCCAGACGGGGTGACGGATCTCCGTCTGGGACAACCGGGGAAAACGATGGAGTACAAAGGCTATGGTGCCCCCGGAGAGGGTCGAACTCTCGTTTCCGGCTTCGGAGGCCGGCACTCTATCCACTGAGCTACAGGGGCACTGCATGGCTAAGAATATCATGGTTGCTGAGGGGCCAACAAGGTTGGTGATGCACTCCCCGGCCTGGACAAACATGGACAAACCCCAGGCCCCGCACTAGACTAGGGGCACTTTCTCACCGAGGTTGAAACATGCCCGTTTTCACGCCCGAATACCTGCACAAAGTCGCCTATCACATCTACCGCGCCAAGGGCACTCCGGAAGATGAAGCCCAGATCGTAGCGAACCACCTGATTAAAGCCAATCTGTGCGGTCATGATTCCCACGGGATCATCCAAACGCCGACCTACGTCGACCGTATCGACGCCGGGCATATCGTCCCTGGAGCCGCCTTCGACATCGTCAAGGAAGCACCCTGCACTGCCGTTATTGACGGCAACTGGGGATTCGGTTTCGTGCAAACAGAAAAGGCCACCCGTTTGGCCATCGAGAAGGCCAAGACCAACGGCGTCGCGGCAATCACCGTATATCATCAGAGTCACATCGGCCGGTTGGGCGACTACCCCACCATGATGGCTGCTGAAGGCATGATCGGCATGATTACCGCCGATTCTGGAGCCGCCCCCAAGCACGTAGCGCCCTTTGGCGGCATCGCCAGAAAATTAGGCACCAACCCCATGAGCATCGGCATGCCCAGCAACCTGGACGGCCCAGTGCTGATGGACATGGCCTCGAGCACCGTGGCCCTGGGCAAGATTGCGCTGGCCAGGAACCGGAAGGAAGCGATACCGGTGGGTTGGATCGTCGACAAAGACGGCAACTCCACCACCGACCCCAACGACTATTACTCAGGCGGAGCTATCCTGCCCGTCGGCGTTGACCAAGGTCACAAAGGTTACGCGTTGTCTTTCATGGTGGAGGTCTTCTCCGGCCTGCTCACCGGATTGGGCTTTGGCATCGACCCCGAAGGTCGCCACAACGACGGCGTGTTTATCGCCGCTTTCAACTTGGAGCACTTCAGGCCCCTGGAAGAGTTCAAGAAAGAGATGGGCGAGTTTGTGGAGTACATCAAGGACTCACCCCCAGCCGCCGGTTTCAAAGAAGTGCTCTACCCTGGCGAGATCGAGTGGAATAACGAGCAAGCCCGCCGAAGAGATGGCATCTTTGTTGAGGACGAAACCTGGTCCCAACTCAGCGGACTGATCGAGTCCCTGGGAATAGCAGCAGAAGTGGGACAGCCGTAGACATCCAGATCATTTACCGGTAAACCAGGTGAATCAGATGAGCGGTCAAGATATCAGGGAAACCTACCTGGCAGCCGGTGAGTTCTTCGCCGGAGTTGTCGATAAGATCGACGTCGACGGTTTCGAAGCTCCCGCCCTGGGCGAGTGGTACGTCCGCGACCTGGTCGGACACACTTACCGCGCCTTCACCACGGTGCTCAGTTACTCGGCAGCTCCGGCAGACGAGATCGAGCTTGAGCGGCCGGTGGACTACTTCCTGAAAGTCTTGGGCGGCGACGTCGATCACAAACAGGTAGCTGAACGGGGGAGAGCCGCCGGATTGGAGATCATCGACGACCCCAAGATGATGGTTCGCGGCTTCGCCATGTACGTCAAGAATAAGCTGGACGAGTTGAGCGACGACCACATCATGGGCACGATCGCTGGCGGAATGAGGCTCATTGACTACCTGCCCACCCGCACATTCGAGTTGATCATCCACACCATGGATCTGGCCGCTGCCGTGGGAGTGAACGACGAACCGCCCGAGAACGGCCTAGAAGCTACTATGCAGTTATTGGGTCAGCTAGCCCTTTACAGGGGACACGCTCCTACTCTCATTCTGGCCGCCACAGGACGACGCGCCCTGCCCGAAGGGTTCTCGGTGCTGGGTTAGGGCGGGGTTTCTCGAATAACGTGGTTACTGACATTACCCAAAATGCCTGTTGCTACGCCCAAGATTTGAACCGCTTGAGTTTCATACGACATTACTACCCCTTCCCAACCGCAAATTAGCTTGTAGTGGGGGTGTAATAGAATAGGCGCGGTGTGTTATATGAAATCCGCATCGCTCCATCATCAATCTTGGTGAACCTTTGGAAGACCTCAGGAAACAATATTCGTCGCTGCTCCGGGATTACCACCGGAATGACAGCGAGAACCACCGAAGCCGAGCGGCTGATTTAGGCACTGCTTTCGCTGCCGAAGGTTTTCTGCCTGCCGACATTGCCAAGGCCCATCAGCAAGCCACACTGGAAATCGAACGAAACGGCGCTGGATCATCGGAACAAGCCGTTTCGTGTCTGGCTGATGTGGTGTTTAGTTACGGACTCGCCTCCCAAGAGTCGACCGCCGGAGCGGCTCAGGAAGGATCGCGCCAAAGCAAGATTCTGGAAGCCATACAGCGAATCGCCGAGACGCTATCCGGTCGTGCTTCATTCACCGACAAATGCGAAGCGGTGCTCAAGATATTAGTCGATCTTATGCCCGCTGATCTGGCAACCCTCCGCAGGCCCGACGAGACCGGTGAAAAAATGATTCTGGTCAGCTATGCGGGTAAACCGGGGTTTGAGTACGAACCGCCTGTTGTGGTCTCTAACCAACGGCCGATCTCCTTTCAGCCCACATTTCCCATATGGCTAAAAACTCTGTTCTGTAATTCGTCTAACTGATTTGATCTACCGCCTAATCAAGTGTCAGTTGCCGTTCTCACAGCTATAATTACTCCATATCATGTCACTTTGCAGT
>JAQBXL010000198.1 GCA_027624135.1 Chloroflexota bacterium | reverse complement strand
GCCGGGTCGGGGCGCAGGTCCCCGATGGGCAGGTGCTTCACCTTTATCTGTGATACTTCCATCGTCATTGTGCTTCTCCATGGGAATCTCTTTCATCAACCGATGCCTTTATCGCCGTCAGAGCCTCGAGGGAATTTACCTCCATCTCGGTCCACCATTCCGGGGTGAACCGGCCCCAACCGCCGGTAGTCTTGTTGGAGCGGGCTAGCGACAGGTACTTCAGTTGCTGACGACAGTAGAGTCCTACCTCGGTAGTGGTGTAGGGGCGCATAGGCGTCTCCAGGAACTGCACCGGTTCCAGCAGGGTCAAGTCGGTCTCGGCTGCTTCAGCAGCCCAGGCTAAGAGGGTAGCAGTGGGTTCTTCGCAGGCAATTGTCGGCGAGGGTAGCCGTTGCAGGATTTCTAACTTGTATCGGTGGATGTCTGGCACCAACTCCGGCGGTACCCTGCTGCCCGGTTCGAGCAGCAACTTGCTACCGTCTGAACCGAGGCTTACTCCCAGGTCGAGTAAGGTCTCGACAATCTGTACGGCGTTCATTAGTCCACCACCATTACGTCACGACCATTTTCAGATTGACCTCCGGAAAAAACTCCGGAAACTCCGGAAACTCCGGGAGTAGCATTTGTGAAAGGGGTAGTGGTTCGGCTCAGTCTCTGAAGAAGAGTCCCTTGAGTCCCGGAGTTGCGCCTCTGAACGTGGTACAACTCATCCCGACATTCGGCCTCCTCAGCTTGGGCAAAAGGAGTTTCCGGAGTTTTGGGAGTCTTATTTCCTACCACGATTTTTTCCAGCCGGTAAGCGTTTCCTCCAGTATCCCCGGTGCTGGCCGACCTGATTCGGAACCCACTGAAGACTCGGTCTCTCCTCCGACCCAGGGCAGAGCCGATTCTTTGCTGGGAGGCCAGTTCCCGCCGTCCACCCCAGTACTCAAGGAGCAGGTTCTGTTGCTTCGCTATTTCCAGCAAGTCCTTGGCGGTGATCGGCAGCGTTTCAAACTGCTCCCACCATGACCGACACAGGACGACCCACTCCTGGCTTTCCGGGTCCTGGGCCCGCTGAATTTCTCGATTAGCGAGGAACCCAGAAACTCCCAAAACTCCGCCAATTACGGCGGCCCAATCCTCGAACCGGCCCAAGTTAGCCTGGCTGCGGGGCATGCCTGTATCTACCCAATGGCTGACGGTGGACAGGCAGGCACTGACCAACTCGACGCGGTGAGCCAGAGCCCAGGCAGGCAGCCGGTGTCTGAAACCGGTACGCTCTTCTGGGGCCTCGACCCCAGCGTCGAGCCGAATCAGCACAGTCCGGCGGTTCATCTCGTCGGAAAGCTGGACATTGTTGCCCGTGGCCAACCAGGTGGCATTGTTGGGTGCCCGTACCATCTCGGACTTACCCAAACGTCGTCCTTCCCACAGAGTGGTGGTCAGCACCGCCTCTAGAGGGGATGATTGCAGGCGTCTAACGTTGTCCAGTTGGATTAGCTGGCGACCGGCCAGCAGGGCCGCGGTGATGCGCTTTTCCAATTCGTCGTCGTCCCGCGGGAGTGACATAACGTGGGCCGGAACGCCGGAGCTTACCACCGAGATCACGTCGGCCAGCAGACCTTTGCCAGTGCCCCGAGCCGGAGCGTCAAGTAAATGTAATGGAGTCGCTCCGGCAATGAGCGGTCTAATGAAGGGTAGGAGCAGCAAGCCGATAGTGTGGGCTAGGCTGGCGTCGTCGGCAAAGGGGAAGTCTACCAGAAGCTCATTGACCAGGAGGTTGTGAGCCTGATCTAGGGACAGGTCCAACCTGATCCCATCCAGTCCACTGAGGCGAAGGTAAGTCCCACTGCCGGAGTCATACCCTTGAGCGGCGAGTAGAGTCCCGTCGGGGAGAAATACCGGAGTGGTAGCGAAACCGTTCAAGACTGGGAAGGGAAGGCGAGGCAGGGACAGAATATCGTTTACCACATCAGAAGGTGGGCGAGCCGGGTCGCCAGGCTCCTGGGGTTCATCACCATCATCGCCCTTTTTAGCTTTAAGAAAATTGGCGGCCCGGTCCAACTCCCCTTTGAGGGCTGGATTGCTTAGGGGTTCGGCGGCTAGGCCGCTCTCTTCCAGATTGAGGCGCACCAGGGCAGTTCCCCTGCAAAATATCCGGGTAGGATCATTCACCCGGACCAGGGCGTCGAGGGCATCTCCAGTAATATCGCGCATGTGTCGCCGGGTCACCCAAATATTAGCTCGCTCTGGATCGTCAGTGTCCGCTATACGATCCTGACTTTGGCTCAGCCAGTTCGCCGGCATGGCCCGAGGTTCGGCATGTGCAATCCCCCAATCGATGGCCTTGCGCAGATGGGGTTCACCGTACCGGGCTAGGCTGCCGTTCTGGGCAGCTCCCTCTAATACAATGGCGGTGGTGTCGATCTGCGCCCTGGCTGCTGGTGCTAGCCAATCGGAAAGCCGCAGCGATTCCAGTCCAATCACGGTTGGGACGATGTTGGGATAACGTTCTCCGCTGCCTGCTGGGCGGCTACCCAAGAATGCTAGTTCCTCCTGAATGGCGCGGCTAACATATCTTTCATCACGGGTGTTGCCTGTAATCTGGCCGGAGTCAATTGCGGGAAGACGACGGGCAGTAGTTTCCCGGTCTAGCTTCCGGCGTTGGTCCTCGAACTCGGATACCAGCTTCAGAACTTCGCCCATCGGCAGCAGATTGCCCAGTAGGACCGATTCCCCATTGCCGGGCTTCATTCCAAAGAACAGACGGGCCGGGTCTTTTACTTGTTGATCGGTAGCCTGGTACCGGTCTAGCAGTGCCGTAGCTGCTTTACGGAAGACCTGGGCGTCGGAAATAGCCTCACTGAGGATGAATACCACCCGCCACTTCTGTACTTCCGGAGTCCAGGAGATAGTTGGGTATATGAAAGTGGCGTAGCTGGATATGAACGGGTCGGCCAACAATTCGTCAATAGTGAGGTTGCCTGAATCCACGTCTAAGGCCAGGACCTGGCTGGACTGAAAGTGCCAGCCAATGCGATATCCCTCCGGTCGGCCACAGTGGGTTGGGTCAGCTTTTTGACGCCGCTCCTCACAGCACCACTTTTGCCCGTGATGCTCTCGGCCACAGTCCCCCACCAGTAACTCGGCGCAGAAAGACTTCCCCTGTTCGATGGCCGACAGGAAGGATTCCAGTGTGGGGGTCTCGGGCCGAAAGGCACCATGGTATCGAGCATGCCGCGAGTCTCCCTGGGTGATCTTCTCGCCTGGGTAGAGAGGGTTGATGGAAATGCGGAATTGGAGATTAAGCCCCATTGCCCAGCACCTCCAGTTGTCGAACCTGGCAATGGCGAATGCTGAACGCCTTCTCAGCAAACGGGGCGGGGGGATCAATCCGGTATTCGGGATACTGATGGGGCAGGTCTGAGTAGCGGCCTTTCGCTGGTCGGATACCGAGTGTGTTAACCGCGTACTGGCGGTTTAGGTATCCTA
>JAQBXL010000197.1 GCA_027624135.1 Chloroflexota bacterium | reverse complement strand
CCTTCGAAATGCGCCGACGAGTCGTATCGCGAAGGGCGTGAGGGGCTCAAAATGCCAGATGGTATCAACACCACGACTGAGTGCCACGAGCCTGAGCAAGGGGAAGAAAGTAATACTATCTACAAAAAGCATCAGAGAACTAGGTGACTAGCGTCGACCGGGAATTTCGCCAGTGAGCGGCAGCCCAGCAAGGGTCCTCGGCCGTGTCATCATCAGCGGGATCGCGTTGATGATGTCTGTCCTCGGCGTTGAGTTATTAGCCTGGAAGAAAATAGTTGGGAGCGGCGCCTTCTCGCTGGATGGTAGTGCCGTCCAGGGGGATCTGACCGTCGACAAAGGTGGGGACATCCCGAAGAAGGTAATATGGGTCGTGCCGCAACCCTTTCAACACCGTCTCAAAGACCGATTCCATAGGGGTAACCCACACATTGTCCCCGCCTAAGGGAATCTGGGTTATCGCTGACCGCGCGGCCAATTCATCCTCTAATCGTGAAAGATCGAAGCCAATCCCATATTCGAGATACCGCACGGCAATGAAAAAGTCATCTGGGATTCGTTCACCACGCGCAAACACCTCGCCGCGAAGGATCTTGTTGTACATGTAAGGTACGCAAGCGAGACACTCCGCTTGGTGTACGAATGTTAGACAGTGACGGGGCGCAATGCCTAGGGTCACAACCTTGCCGCCTTTTTGAAGCATCCGGTCCCAGATCGTATCGTGACCTACGTTCCATCGGGGGTGGTCGTTTGCAAGCTCTTGTGCGTCTTGGCCGAGGGCTGTGAGGGACTGAATGGGATGGAGAGAGCGGACAGCACCAGGCGATTTGCGGATATGTTCACTGAACACCCCGAATTCAGATGGGGATTCTTCAAGGACAAATGGCGTTCCAAACCGCCCGAATGAGGTTGTGCCCGTAGGCACTACGATGGTTCCCTGGTCTCCAATAACTTCACGGAAAGCATGTAAATAGTTCTCCGGTATTTCGTATGCCGGAGTATCAAGGATCCGCCCAATGGTGAACAGGCGGCAATGAACATTTACGATATCGCCAGGTTTTAAACCAGCTTCCTTCAAGGCTCGAACTATTTCGCTAAATGATATTGATTGCATTAGAAATTTTGAGCGTCGTGACCAATGACAGACAACATCGCCTGACCAATAACGCTAAATAGAGTGGTTCCTTGAGGGGAAATGCCAGTAGTGCGGTTCAATTCGACGTTTGGGAGAGGCATAGAGACGCAGTTACGATATTTTGCAACGGTTTCGTCTATTCCGCGGCCGACCGAATTTTTTTACCTCTGTCGCTGTGCAACTCTGCCGAGGGGACGATAGAAAATTTAACCGGGACCTTGTAGTTGGCCAATTGAGCCAAGCAGATTTTCCTCAAACGCGCCTTCAGTTGGATGGGATCTTCATCTTGCTCGAGGGAGACTTGAGCCGCCACGATACTCCCCATCAGAGCGTGAGGAACTCCGTGTACCGAGGCCTCGACCACGTTGTCTGCCGCCAAAAGTATGGTTTCAACTTCTACCGGGAAGACTTTTTGCCCTCCGACGTTAATCACATCGGATTGGCGGCCCAGAATGCGCATGAACTCGCCGTCTACCTCAACCATGTCGCCAGTGTTCATCCAGCCTTCGGCGTCGAACGGGCTAGGCGCGTTCAGATAACCGACCATCGCCGACTGGGACCGCACATGAAGCATGCCGTCGACAACCTTGGTCTCGAAGCCCTGTCCGCCGATCTGTACCCAGACTGAATTCGATTCCCGTGACTTGGAACGCAGCACGCCAAGCTCCGAAAGACCGTAGGTCTGCTGGAGTCTGGCCGACGGAAATATCTCAGAAATCCTGCTCAGGGTTGCTTCGGGCATTACTTCGGTGCCATAAGTGATCAGCTTGACCGACGATAAGTCGAACTGCTGGTAGCATTTCGAAGCCAATAATAGGTTCAAGAATGTTGGGGTTATGGGAAGCAGTTCGACCTTACCCTGCTCTACGATCCGGCAGACCTCTTCGGGTCCGCGATTCCCTGGGATGACAGCTGTACCCCCATATGCAACTATGGATATCAATGTATTGAATCCGCCGAAATGGTCCATGAGCAGGAACAACAAAGTCCGGTAGGCAGTGCGCTCCATTGAGAACTTCTGGAGCACCATTTCGCAATCGTGGAGTATGCCCTTGGGGCGCCCAGTTGAACCCGAGGTAAAGACCACCAGGCCAGGATGCTCGCGCTCAAGAAATTTGCTGACTAATCGACGTGATTCGGGTGCGATATTTGGGTGCTCGAATCGTTCGGTCGTCCAGCCATCAGACTCATCAAAGCGGAACAAAATCTCGACGCCGGCCAGGCTGGATAGCTCGGGAATCTGGGCGGCGGCTGAGTGGGTAAATGGCACGAAGATTGCCCCGGTCTTCATGAGAGCAAATATCAGGGAACAAACTTGGGGGGAGTAATCCCCTAAAACCCCACAAACAGACCCGCGCCCGATTCCCATTTCGCCAAATCGACCGGCCCAAGCGTCTATCCCTTGCGACAAGGCGCTATAAGAATATTCTTGGCCCCGCCAAAAAATCGCCGGATAATCCGCTCGCTGCCGCATCTTGGCCAGCAGTGCATCCAGATACCCCAGATCGTTCCCGGGCAAATTGGCGGCCGTTTCTTCGTCTAACATTCTACGATGCACGCACCCCAAGAGAATCCAACCCCGAAGCCGGTAAGCAGAACGCGACTACCGGGGACGATGAGTCCATCCGATTGGGCGTCGCGGATCGCTATCGGTATGGATGCCGACACTGTATTGCCGATTCTGGCCAAATTTCTGTAGACCTTTTCTTTGGGAAGTTTTAGCGCGGCTTCCAAATAATCCAGGGATAAGGCGCTTCCCTGGTGGAAAATAAACAAAGAAATGTTCTCTTGGGTGTAGCCGGCCTGATGGAGTAAGCCGGTTACGCAATCGGGGATCCGCTTTTTGACGAAAGTCATCACCGCCGGTCCGTCCATATGAATGTTCTCCGGAGTCCGGACGTTTCCCAGCGCGTTGGCAATCTCTACGCAGGTCTCCGATGACTTGGGCATCCTAGACCCGCCGGCGGGAACGATAAACCGGTTTCCGCCTGAACCATCCGTACCCAAGACGACCTTGCCAACTCCCTTGGTACCTTTGCGAATCAAGCTCACGGCAGCGCCGTCCCCGAACAAGGCCATGGTCCCGCGGTCTTGGGGATGGATGAGTTTGGAGTAAGCCTCGGCGGTAACCAATAAGATATTGTCTAATGATTGCGATTCAATCAGGGCTTTAGCCAGGAAAAGACCGTAGATAAAACCGGAACAGGCGAGGCTGTAGTCGAACGCGGCGACGGATACCGGTAATCCCAACCGGTGCTGTAGCAGAGTGGCGTTTGGAGGCATGATGTGGTCCGGAGACTGGGTACACGCGATGATGCCGCCGACGGCTTCTCGCGCCACTATTTCGCTTTCAAA
>JAQBXL010000196.1 GCA_027624135.1 Chloroflexota bacterium | reverse complement strand
CTTGGAGCCAGGACTGGCCACCGAATGGTCGATGGACAAGGCCGACGGCACCCAATGGACCTTCAAGCTCAGGGAGGGCATACCCTTCCGTTCCAGCGTGAAGGAGTGGGGAGTTTTTAAGGCCCAGGACGTGGTGCATTCCGTCGCCATGATCGTGCAGCCCTCAGCCATCGCCACTGACACGGGCCTGTTCCGTGGACTATACGGTAAGACCGAGGAGGATGTGGCCGCCAACATAGAGACGCCCGACGACAATACCGTGGTCTTCAATCTGCTGCGCCCCGAGGCGGAGCTGCCCTTCGTGAATTCGGCGCAGAATGGCAACCTCTTCATGTATAGCAAGGACCAGTTCGACGCCGAAGGCGTGGCCGGCTACGAGAAAGCTGCCGCGGGCACCGGTCCCTGGGTTTTCACCGACCGCGAGCTTGGCAGCTCCATTACCTACCGGCGGGTGGAGGACCACTACCGGAAGACCGCCGAATTCGAGGAGTTCCGGATCCTGCGGGTACCCGAGGCAGCTACCCGGCTGGCCCAACTCCTGACCGGGGAGGTGCAAGTAGCCGAGATTAACCGGGACCTGCACTCCCAGGCCACCAGCAGAGGGAAAAAGGTGCTCAACAGCCAACTCCCCTCTCTCGCGCTCACCTACGTCATGGGAGGGGTCTTCCAGCCCTACATGGAAACCTACGACCCCACCGTTCCAGAGCTGGACGTAAGGGTCAGGGAGGCGATGAACCGCGCCGTCAACCGGAAGGAGATCAGGGATACCCTCCTCGGGGGCCAGGGAACCGACATGCCTCTTTTTGGCTTTCATCCCAGCCTCGCCGGTTGGAACCCCCGCTGGCAGGAAGAGTTCGACGCGAAATACGGGTACGACCCGGTGCGGGCCCGTGAGCTATTGAAAGAGGCCGGCTATCCCAACGGCTTTGATGTCAAGTCATTGATAACCTCGCTTCCGGGCACCCCCGAGATGATTACCATGGCCGAGGCCATCGTGGGTTACTTAGGGAAGGTGGGGATAAACGCGGTAGGCGAGGAGGTTGAGTGGGCCAGGTTCCGGTCGGACTACTACGTCCCGGCCAAGACCCACAACACCGTCGCTCCCATCCGCGGCTCCTTCCGGCCGCCCAAGGAAACCCTGCGCATCTACCACATCAGCGGACCCCAGGGCTTCTTTCGGATCATCGTGGACCCGAAGCAAGAGGACCTGTACAAACAGGTCCAGAAATCGGTGGACTTTAAGGAGCGGGACCGCTTGCAGCGGGAGATCGGAGACATCCTGTTCGACGGCTACGCCACGATTCCCATAGCCTGGCTGCCGGGCCAGTTGGTGGTAGACCCGGAAATCGTCGCCGAATTTATCTGGCCGGGGAACGTCAACGCCTCCATGAGCCACATAGAGTACGTAAAACCAGTGACCAAGTAGGCTGCGTTAGGCCAGGGCTTGGGTCTGTGGAGGCGGGAAGGCCAGTCCCCGCCTCCGCGGCATGAATGCGATTTAATCGCGCCCGCCGCCTGGCCGGGCGCCGCTCCGGAGGAACCACCAAATGCAGCGTTTCTTAGTTGTCCGGGTGTTTCAAACGATGATTGCGTTGTTGGCGGTCACCGTGATTGTCTTCGGGCTGGGCCGGGTGACCGGTGACCCGCTGGACGTGTTGTTGCCCGCGGAAGCGACCCAGGCAGACTACGAGGTGGTACGGGCGGTCTGGGGGCTGGACAAGCCCATATACGAGCAGTACGTCGTCTTCCTGAAGAACGCGGTCACGGGCAACTTTGGTCAATCATGGAAGTGGAACGGACAGACGGCCATGGGCCTGGTGATGGACCGGCTGCCTGCCACACTAATGCTTGCCGGCGTCGCCGTGGTGGTGGCCACCGCGCTTGCTGTGCCCCTCGGTGTCCTCTCAGCGGTAAAGAAGGACAGCGTCTTCGACTTTACCGGCAAGATTGTCGCGCTGTTAGGCCAGTCGTTACCCGCCTTCTGGCTGGGCATCGTGTTGATGTGGATTTTCGCCGTGGAACTGGGGTGGGTTCCCACCTCCGGGCGCACGGGCTTGGTCAGTTTCATTCTTCCCGCCGTATCCATCGGCTGGTTCCAGGTCGCCGCGTTGATGCGTTTGGTCCGCTCATCGATGCTGGACGTGCTGGACTCCGAGTACGTGAAGCTGGCCCGCATCAAAGGAGTGACGGAACGGAAAGTGATTTGGAAACATTGCCTGCGCAACGCCGCCATCGCTCCCCTCACCTACTTTGGCATCATCTTGGGGGGCCTGATGGTGGGTTCCGTGTCCATTGAGACAGTGTTCAGTTGGCCGGGGGTGGGGTTGCTGGCGGTGGAGGCCGCCCGGGCCAGGGACTTCCAGGTCCTTCAGGCGGTGGTGATCGTCTTCAGCAGCATCTACATTCTCGCCAACCTGGCCGTGGACATCGCGTACGCCTATCTCGACCCCCGCATACGGTACTCCTAGACGTGAGGGGGCGGGAACGCCATGGTGCTACGACGGCCGGACGGTCGAATAGGCGAGATCAAGTTGAATCCCCGTTGTAAGTCCCCCCGCCTTGGGAGGCGGGCAATGTGTAAGGAGGCATGACCTTGGCGGCGAAAACGATTACCCTGCCACGGCATCCCTGGTATTCGCTTCCCGGGCTGGCCCGGATTGGCGCGGCAGCCAGGCGCTATCCCCTCATTCCCATAATCGTGCTGCTGCTGGTCCTGGTGATTCCCGCGGTTTTCGCGGGCCTCGTGTCTCCCCATGATCCAACCGCCCAAAATTTGAGTGAGCGTTTGCAGCCGCCCTTCTGGATGGAAGGCGGCTCTACCGACAACATTTTTGGCACCGACAACCTGGGGCGGGATATCCTGAGCCGCATCATCTATGGGTCCCGTGTGTCCATTGTCATCGCTTCGATCTCCATCCTCATCTCCGGGGTCATGGGCACCTCCCTTGGTATCGTCGCCGGCTACTTCGGGGGCTGGGTGGACGCATTGATAATGCGCATGGTGGACATTTCCCTATCAATTCCCATCATTCTGCTGGCCCTGGTGCTGGTGGCCGCCCTGGGGCCCAGCATATCCACGGTAGTATTAGTGTTGGTTATCCTCCTGTGGTCACGCTATGCCCGGTTGGTCCGGGGAGAGACCCTGCACGTGCGCACGCAGGACTTCATTGCCCGGGCCCGGGTTTCCGGGGCCTCTCACGCCCGCATCATGATTCACCACATATTCCCCAACGTGTTCAACAGCCTGGTGGTGCTGGCCACTCTACAGGTGGGCTTTGTCATCGTCTTGGAGGCCACCCTAAGCTTTCTGGGGGCGGGCATCCCCAGGCCCACCCCGGCATGGGGCCTGATGGTGGCCGACGGGAGATCGCTGGTGGTGGCCGCGTGGTGGATGGCATTCTTCCCAGGGATGGCAATCATGCTGGTAGTGCTTTCCATGAACCTATTGGGGGACTGGCTGCGGGACAAGCTGGACCCCAAGCAAAGGCAGCTTTAAACGGCCGCTAGTAATCTCGGGGATGGCCATCATCTTCATCGCCCACG
>JAQBXL010000195.1 GCA_027624135.1 Chloroflexota bacterium | reverse complement strand
AGCTTGGTCTTTCTCTCAATGAGGCCAACGCTCCGCAAGATTAGGTCCAGGTTAAGCCGAACGTGAACGTGGCGACGGAATGCGTTTCCGGTGTGTTGAATCGCGATCAACGACGAAGCGGAGCACGCTGCCCGGTCCGTCCAAGCTGCCTAACCTGGCTCAATGAGGCCGCCAACAAAACGAGCAACACCACAGTGATTGATCCAACCGCGAAAGATTCCCACCACACGCCTATCGCATCTTCGACGAAGCGCACGGGGAGGCTGATGAAGAAGACTCCAATGAGAAACAACACGATTGACTGACTCTGAGTTAGACCCCACGCATTCCAGGCGCACCGGCTGCTGACCGCGTAGAGCAACAAAACGATTGCAGGCAACGCCATTCCGATATCGTAGGCGCGGTGATATACGCCCAGCAGGCCCCATAATCCCAAGACGGCGAATACCATGAAGTCGCGCAATTCGGACTTGGGACCTTTGTCTTCAACCTTTGTGGCGTATCCCCAAAGCGGCAGCAAAACGGCCAGGGAGAAGATTACCCCCACCACGATGCTGACGGGAGTACCTGCTGACTGACAGTCCCCAACACGTGAATTTCGTATGACCGGCCGCCGAAACCAAGGTGTGCGACTGCCATGAATTGGCGCCGGTTCAGAAAGGTTTTCTGGGCTCTGGCGGACCTGAAATCTCAGACGCGTTTGAGAAATTGGGTCCCCCGGCACAAAGGCCTGGAGCAGCAGGGCTTGAATTCCTACCAGGTCTATCCTGAGGGTGGGAATCTCGACCGCGATTTTTTGATTCAACCGGTCGACCCGATCAGCCGGTTCATCCGCCCGGACACACCGATCGCTTCGATGGGCAGTTGCTTCGCTTTGGAGATTCGGGCGCGCCTGCGCGAAAGGAATTTCAACTTCATACAAGCCGAAGAATCGGATACTGGTTCCGCACAATGGGGCAGGGTTTACACCACCAAGAACATGCTCCAGATATTTCAATACACCTTCTCAGAATTCCTGCCGGAGATTCGCGTGGCCCGCTCGAGCCGGGGCGTTTTCGACCCGTACCGGGAAGGTATATTTTATAGCACCGAAGACGAGGCGGCCCGGTCGATCGCCGACCATGTTACCCGCTCACGCTCCGCATTAACCGATTGCGAAGTGCTGATACTGACAATCGGTCAGAACGAAACATGGGTGTGCAAGAGCGACGGCCTTGCCTGGGCTCACAAGCCTCCCGCCGAATTGGTCGAAACCCACGGCGCGGATTTCTTCGACCTGAAGCGGTTCACCTTGGCCGAAAATATCGAATACCTAAACGAGACCCTGCGGTTGTTCTGGACGAACAATCCGTCAGCGAAGGTGATTTTTACCGTGTCGCCGGTGCCGAGCTACGCGACCTTTTACGACGTGAACGTGGCGGTGAGGTCGTTCGAGAATAAGGCTAATCTCCTTTTGGCCATCAAGGAGGTCATCAGTCAAAATCCTGAACGGTGCGATTATTTTCCCAGCTTCGAGATGGCCATGCTTTCCAATAACAAGGCATTACAGCTAGATAACCGGCACGTCAGGCCCACAGTGGTCGAAGGAATCATGGACAGCTTCGACTCCCGTTTCGTGATTGACGGCAAGTGATATGGGTATAGGTCAGCGCCGCAAGCGGGTGGCCTTGGTCCAGCCTGATTTTATCCCCGGCGGCGGCACGGAAGCGGTTACTGCCTGGGCTATCGAAACCCTAAAATCCGACTACTCCGTCTCTCTCCTCACCTTTTCTCCCGTGAATACCGCAAACATCAACGACTTCTACGGCACCAGGATAGACGAAGGCGAGTACGCTGTTATCAACCCTCGTCTGCCTTTCTTCCAGAATCGGCTCATGCGGTTCGCGATGGCGAGGGACCATCTGATGATGCGGTATTGCAAGTCGTTAAATCGCGATTTCGACCTGTTTATCGGGGTCGGCGGCGGCATGGACTTCGGAAAGCGCGGCATCCAATACGGCGCTTACGCCCCGGCCTCCACCCTGATGAAGATACTGGGCGACAAAACGGCCACTCCCGGGGCCTATTACCTGATGAAAAAAACTTTTATGCGGGCGTGCGAATCCCTATCGGGGTTCTCGCTCGACTCGCTTCGGGGCAACGTCTCTCTGGCCACCTCCAAGTGGACCGGCGAACGGATGGAAGAGATGTACGCTCTTCAAGACTACGAAGTGGTCTATCCTCCGGTGAACACCCCGGATGTGGCGAGGCGCTGGGAAGACCGCGAAGAAGCATTTCTATGCGTCGCCCGCATAGTGCCGGAAAAGATGGTTGACCAGGCGATCGAAATATTGAAACGAGTTAGAGAGATCGGATTTCCAATCACTCTCCACATCGCCGGCCGGCCGGATGACCGGCGCTATTTCGAGAAGATTCAGGAGCTCCAAGCAGCCAACGCATCATGGGTGTTCGTCTACGACGTACTGCCGAAAGACGAACTCGTTGGGCTAATGGACCGATGCAAATACGGGATCAATGCCGCCTCCGGTGAACCGGCCGGGATAGCGGCGATCGAGATGCTCAAGGCAGGCTGCATCGTCTTCGTACGGGAAGGCGGAGGGCTTCCCGAGATCGTGGATACGCCCGCCGTGACCTACACCGATATCACCGACGCGGTGGGAAAGATCGTCCACGTTTTGGGAGATAGCGAGTCACGGGCGCTCCTGCGAGAACGTCTGGACGAGCGAGCCCGCAGTTGCTCGACCGAAACCTTTTGTTTGGCCATAAAAAGGGTGGTCCGCCAGTTCTTCGACGAGATCAGTGAAAACCCCAACGCGGACCAAGGATCAGAGCTAGACGGTTCCAGCCATCAAAATCAAGAGGCCGCCTGTTAACGAGCGCTTTTATGCCAGACCGACCCCAGCCAAACGAATCCCAACCAAACATATTCCCAGAAGAACCCCAGTCACCGGACCATTCACAGGCCCCGTACAGATTGGCCATCGTCGCGCCGACCTGTTTTTACTACCAAACGGCGGTCTACCGTGCTTTGTCGGCCGATCCTCGCCTGGACCTATCCGTCTACTTCTGCTCGGACGAAGGTGTTACCGGATCAGACGTTAGGTCTGCCTATGGACCCGACGAAACCTGGGGAATCGAAAACAAACTGCTCCAAGGCTACAGATCCAAGTTCTTGAAGAACTATTCTCCTTGGGGTTCGTATCTAAAATCTCTGGTTGGCTTGGCAAATCTAGGTATCTGGAGTGAGCTGAAAAGACAACGCCCGGATGCCGTCGTAATCATGTCCTGGATGAACCCCACCTGGTGGCTGACCATCCTGGCATGCTTCTATTTCAAGATCCCCTTGCTGTTCATGACTGACGCGAACATCTCTGCCGAACAGATCAAGAGTCCTTGGAAATCGTCGCTCAAGGGATTTATCCTGGGGAAGGCGCTCTTCCCTCTTACGACTGGTTTCCTATGCGCAGGGACTGCGAACCGGGAATTTTACTCCCACTTTGAGGTGCCAGCCAGAAGACTGGTCCGTTTTGCCTATTCATGGGGATATTCCGACTTGATCGAGGCGTCGCCGA
>JAQBXL010000194.1 GCA_027624135.1 Chloroflexota bacterium | reverse complement strand
TACCAATTCACCTGAAGGGGTCTTTTCTTGCAAGCAATATTTATACGAGTTTTAGCTTTTTACCAAACTCCGGGATGACTCATGTTTCTTATTAGCTTTCATCGCGGTTAGCTGATATGATGAGCCAACTACCTCCCCTTAAACTCCGCCGGTCGCTTCTTCAAGAAGGCTTGCACTGCTTCCTTGTGGTCCTCGGTCTTGCGGACTTGCTCTTGGGCTACGTGGGCCAGGTCCGGCGCTTCCTCGAAGTCCAGCGCCGCCCAAATCTGCTCTGAGATGGGGGGTTCGGCGCGGCTGGCGTACCCGTATCCACCACCCCGTTTCTCGTACAGTTGCTTATTCAGGATGAAGTCCGCACAGCAAGGTTCCAGGGGCTGCTGAATGCAGTTCAGCGGTCAACCGTAACACCGTTTCCCCTCCGGCTAGTTTGAGGCGAGCATGGTGTACAATTATGATTAATCGCATCGTAAATCGATATCAACCACGAAGGCGTCATCAACGTGAGGTGACTGGGCATGTTGGTTTACAAGGCCATGTACAAGTATCTTGAAGAAGGGGTGCATGCCGAGGTGCTGGATTTCCCAGGAGTTATCTCCTGGGGACCCGACTTGGAGCAGGCCCGGCGCCTGCTGGCCAGTGCCTTGGTGGACATGGCCGAAACCAACCTAGCAATGGGAGAGCCATTGCCGAATCCTGAACCAAGCAGCACTGACATAGAGGCGAATCTGGAAGAACCCATTTATCTGCTGCTACAGGCCGCATCCCAAGTAGACCTTGTTCCCCAAAATGCCGTCCCGTGAGGCGGCGCGATCTGCTGAGACACCTGCGCCAGCGCGGTTGCCAGTTCGTTCGCGAGGGAAGAGAGCATTCGATCTGGGGGAACCCCGCTACGGATCGTCGGACCTCCATACCAGGTCATAGGGAAGTCCAAAACCACACCGCAGAACAGATCTGCAAGCAACTCGGTATCCCTCCGCCATCCTGAGACTGAAGTACAGTCACGGCCCGACTACCGCCCCCTAAACTCCGCCGGCCTTTTCTCCAAGAAGGCTTGGACCGCCTCTTTGTGGTCCTCGGTCTTGCGGACTTGCTCTTGGGCTACGTGGGCCAGGTCCAGCGCTTCTTCGAAGTCCATGGAGAGGCTCTTGTGGACCAGGTATTTGATCAACGCCTGAGACTGGGTCGCCCCCTTGGCTAGCCGAGTGGCCAGCTCCATGGAAGCGTCCATCAACTCGCCATCCGGGAACACCTTGCTGGCGATGCCCAGCCGGTACGCTTCAGTTCCGTCGATGCGGTCGCCCGTGTACTGCAGCAGCAGGGTGTTGCTCATTCCGATGAGCCGGGGCAACTGCCAGCAACTGCCGTCGCCAGGGATCAGTCCCATCCTGGAGAACGCCTCGGAGAAAACCGCTTTCTCGGCGGCGTAGCGAATGTCGCAGGCCAAGGCCACGCCCATTCCAACTCCGATTGCATGCCCGTTGACCGATGCGATGGACGGCTTCTGCAGCTTGTGGATCCTGAGGGGTACCCGGCTAGCCTGTCCGCCCAAAGCCACCTTCTGGCCGCGGCTGGCGTACTGGCTCTCCATCTTGCCCCAGGGGAGGCTCGCCTCTTCTCCTTTCTCGTCCCCTTTTTCCCGGTCCTGGATGCGCTGGTTGAATCCGCGGACGTTGGCGCCGGAACAGAACGATGGCTCGGTGCCGGTGAGCAGCAACACCCGGGCTGCCGGGTCGTCCTCGAAGCTGTCCAGACACTCCATCAGTTCATCGGCCATCTGCGGGCCCAGGGCGTTCCGGGTGGGGGTGTCATGCATGGTCACGATGAACACGCCTGCCCTATTCTCTGTCTTGATGAATTCGTAAGCCATGCTTTCACCTGCCTAGTAGATTTGGCTAGTAGATTGCCGCCGCCAAGGACATTGGTCAACGGCCATTTGAGACCGAATGGGCCTGTGGAAACAGTGCGGCGCAAAGGCTATAATCCCTGCATTGTGGTCACTTGCTAGGCACTGTATCCGAGCGCGGGGCGGGCCTCAGATTAGCATACGCCCTGACGCGAAACAACACGAAGCTACCTGCCGATCAATCAGCTGAGGAGGCGCAACCATGCAACAAGGAACCATAACTGACCTGCACATCGCCAGAGTCAAAGGGACTCCATCCGACCCGGTCCAAGAGGCCACTGCCATCTCCGGCCTGGGACTGGAGGGCGACCGCAGCGCCTATGAGGGGAACACGCGCCAGGTGCTGTTAATCGACAAAGCAATCTTGGACGACCTGGGCTTGGTTCCAGGACAGGTGAAAGAGAATATCACCGTCACCGGCTTGGACCTGACACAAACGAAGACGGGTCAGAGATTCTTGATCGGCGACAATGTGAGCCTGGAGATTGTGGGCGATTGCGAAGCCTGCAGCAAGATGGAAGCGTTAGCTCTGGGTCTCAAGGACAAGATCGACGGGAAGCGGGGCATGCTGGCCATGGTTATCAACGGAGGCAGCATCAAGGTGGGCGACTCCGTTAGGGTCGAACCGTAGTTTCCACCGTAGTCTCCATGCGAAAACCGGTGACGGTGCGGAGCGGCATTGCCTCAAAACTGTCATTCTGAGGAGTAAAGCGACTAAGAATCTGCCAATCAGCACCTTGCCAGACCCTTCGCTACGCTCAGGGTGACATTTGAGTAGTGCCTCTCGGTCTCAATATTCGTTCCAGCGGCTACTTTTGAGGCAACGCCGTGCGGAGCCACTGATCTTGAGGCGCCGCCGCAGAGATGTACCCGAACGAAAGAAAAGACCCCGTCCTTCCGCGGAAGGACGGGGTCTTTTTAGGCTCTTTAATGGACCGGGAAATTACGGAGTCCGGCCGCTCAGCGCCAGTAACTTATCCTGAAAGCTAGCGGAGATTGGCACGGTGACCTCGGGCCCGAATACTCCTGCTATCCGCCCCGCCTCAGCACCCATCTGTAGCGCCCCGAAGCAGGCCTCCGCCAAACCGGCGTCCAAGACGGTACTCTGGCCGGTCCCCTTGGCCAAGTCCCACTTATGGATCACTATGTCCAACGTGGGGAACATAACAAAATTGGCGATGGGCAGCGGACCAAAGGCAGTCTCGATAACCTGGTTCAGATCCTTGGTGGACTTCAACAAGTCCAAAACCCGGCCGGTGCCAGCGGCGAAAGCGTCCCTCGCCCCCTGCTCTGGCAGAGGGTCGCCCACCTCCATGGGGTTGGTGGTGTTGTTGCCCTGAATTATGCCGTGGGCATAATCGGCGACTTTGATGTTGTGGATAATCAGGTTTTGGACCGTCCACTCGGCGCAAGGGGAGGCCACGCTGAACTGGGCCGCCTTCACAGCTCCCAAAATCGGCAACATCTGCTGGACCGCCCCTTCATATAGTTCGATTACGTTAGGTCCTTGAGCCATGATCGATTGTTCCGGGGTAGATACGTAGAAAACCCCACAGCGAATCGCACAGGCTGCGGTCGATCGGGGAGATATCCGGTCCGAAAGTCGGCAGGATTGTATCGAGCGCAAACCCAAAGGTCAACCGGGCGTTGTCCACCCAGATCCACCGCCTAAATTAGGCTAGATAAGGAAAGACCTCGTTGGCACCCTTCAGCAGAAGGG
>JAQBXL010000034.1 GCA_027624135.1 Chloroflexota bacterium | reverse complement strand
TGTTCCAAGCCTTCGACGCTGCCCGCCGCCCGGTCCGAGCCGGTGTAATCGGGGCTCATGACCAACGGCTTTTCCATCTCGATTATTCCGGCGCAATTCAGTCCGTAAGAGGCGCGGGCCGCATTCACCGCGTTGACCGTCAGGTCCGCGAATACCTGGTCGCGGTGGGCCTGGGCGAGCACCAGCACGCGATTCGACCGCACCGGCTGCAACCCGGCTGTCCCCATGATCAACCGGCAGAGGACGCTCCCTTCCACATACAGGGAGTTCGCCGGCATCTCATTGATGTCGGACGCGTTGACCACGTTGGGGTGGACGATCAGAGTGTCGCAGGAGGCGGCCAGCAGTTGGGCCACCGGCGTGGCGTCACCGGCATGGCCGCCGATGGCCGCGCCGATCCCAGTGGGTATGAGCATGGCAACATTGAATCGCTCGGTGTTCTCAGACTGACGCTTGCGAAAGGCTATCGCAGAATCCGATGGTATCCGGTGGGAATCCAGACCCGCCTGGTAGGTCGTGGCCTCACATCGATAGACTTCGCGGTCTGATTCGGTGACAACCAGGCGCACCAACTCTTCCCCGTCAGGCAACTTCTCTGAAGTCTGTTGGGTCAGCCAGTCGAGAACGTGGCCTTGGCTGGGCGGGCCGGGCAGCTGAAATGCGATCTCAGAAACGCGCACTGGCGTCGAACCCCCATCTTTCAGATTGCTCTTCCAGGGTGAATCGCTTCATCAGTGTGACCTCGCCGCTGGCATCGAGGGAGTAGATCGACGGCAGGGGAAGCCCGTTGAACGTATGGGCCTTGACCAGGTTGTAGGCGCCAACGCCGTACATCACCACTCTGGACCCGATCTCCAACGGCTCTGCGAACGCATACTCCCCGAATACATCGCCCGCCAGGCAGGTGGACCCGGCGATGATGTAGGGATACTTGCCGCCTGCGACATCCAAAAGCATCTCTGGCCGCCATTCGTACTCGAAGGATTCTGGCAGATGATTCACCGTGGTGTCGAGGACGGCAATCGTCTTGCCGCTGTTGTCGATCAGGTCAAGCACGGTGGACACTAGAAACCCGGCGTCACGCACGAACGCCGAACCCGGCTCCATGAACACCTCAAGACCGTGCCTCGACTTCAGTGTCCCCACAGCTTCGTCGAACGCATCTTGATTCGTGCTGTCTTTGTCGAATAGATATCCGCCGCCCAGGTTGATCCACTCGGACTCATCAAGAAAGCGATCGAGTTCACTCTCCAGTTTCTGGACCGTCGATAGCAGTTCCTGGGCGTCCGGGGAGTTGCAATTGTTATGGATGAGCATTCCGCTGATGCCCTGAGACGACGGTGAGTCATGGCCTAGTGCCTCTTTCACGGCGTAGGTTGAAGCACCTAGCTTGGAATAGGCCCGGCAAGGGTCGTAGCGGGGGTCATCCAGAAAGGAGACTTCCGGATTAACGCGCAGTCCAACTTCCAATGCGTCAGCCAGATCATATCGATGGCGTTGCCACTGGGATATGGAATTGAAGGCCAGGTAGTCGCAAACCTCGGAGATCTTCTCGACTTCATCGGGCCTCAAACCCGGCGTGGTTATATGAACGGTCCCTTCTGCTTGATAGGGGTTTTGATAGAGGTTTTGAGGGAGGTTTTGAGGGAGATTTTTAAGGATGTTGCGGGCCGTGACTGCTTCGTACAAGGAGCTGGCGGAAAAACCGTGAACATGGGGAGCGATCAACTCCAGAACACACGGCAACGTCAACGCCTTGACCGAGTAGAGCAGCTTGCATCCGGCCTGGTCGGCGATCTTCCTGAGGTGTTCGCACCTGGAGATGATGAACGCATCTTCATACACGAACGCCGGCGTCGCGATCGAACCGGCAGCCCCGGCGAACACCTGGGACAGCGCCGCCAACTCGTCTGCAGTCGCCTGATCGGGGTTGCTGTTCAAATCTGAATGAGCTCCGAGCAAAACGATTGGCCGTGCGTTTTCCCGCATTGTGGGCGGACAATCTCTTGTAGTTGAGATTGCGTCAGACTAACCTGAAGCCCAGTGGTCTTGCCGTGGGTCTTGAAGTTAGTTTTGATTGACCGGTTTCAACGCAGACCCTACAATAACAAAATCCTTCCGGTAGGTCGATATTTGGTACAAATCAGCCACTTAATGCATGATTTGGTGGCTGTTCTGACGACGATCCGGCCTCGAAATAAAGAATGCACAGATTTGAGATGGGGAATTAATGGAAGACGCGATTGTCGATACGCTGAAGATTATTCCGCGTGGGCTGGTGTTTGTCGGGCTGGGGCTGGTTATTCTGGTGATCGCAAAGCTCGCGAGGGACATCATCACTCCCTATCGGATTGATGATGAAGTCGCCAACAAGAAGAACCTGGCCGTCGCCGTTCGGCTGAGCGGTTACTTCATGGGTGTCATCCTGATATTTCTCGGCACGTTGTATCAACCACTGGGCCTTGTAGAAGTGGACGGGCTGGGGTTTGACCGGGACTTCGCTGAGGATGTCCTTCGAGTGTTCCTGTATTCGCTGGCTGGCATTGCTGCGCTGAACGTTGTCAGGATCTTCATGAACCGGCTGATCCTCTACAAGTTCGATATCGAGAAAGAGGTGGTTGAAGGCCAAAATGTCGGCAGCGGAGCCGCGGAGTTCGGCATGTATGTCGCCACCGGATTATTGATCGCGGGGTCAGTCGCCGGAGCGGGTGGCGGGCCCGACACTGCGGCGGCGTTCTTCGGCATGGGATTGGCGCTGCTGGTGCTCTTCGCTCTTTTCTACCAGCTCACCACATCCTTCGACATTCACGCTGAGATAGAAGGCAACAACACCGCCGTGGGTATCGCATTTGGCGGAAACCTGATCGCCATCGGGCTGGTCACATTCAAGGCAGTGTTCGGGGACTTCAGCGGGTGGTCCGAAGGGGTCGCAGCCTTCGTAATCTTTGGAGTCGTCGGTTTCGTATTGCTTTACGCCATGCGGGTTCTGCTCGACAAGCTGCTGCTGCCCACTGTATCGACGTCAAACGCCATCGCTGCCGAGGGGAACCTGGGGGTGGCTTTCATCGAGAGCGCGGTGGTTATCAGTTCGGCGATGATACTGTTCTTGGCCATCTGAGCAAGCCGGACCCTAGTCAGTCTTCTTTTATCCGTCTCAGTAGATCGTCCTGCGATTCTACATCTCTGGATGCACCGGAACGCTCCTCAGCGAAGCTGTATCCGGCGTCAAGGACCGATTCAATCACCGCTTCGTCCACCCGCTCGGCATTGAGTATGGGACTTAATATCTCGCCGAAGAACTGCTCGGAATGGATGGATTCACGCCAGTTCGCCTGGCCTTCCTGACTTGCATCGAAGGTCGAGTCGTGCAGGCGGAGCAGGAATACGATTCGAACCGGGTCTTGGTCATCGTACTCATAGAGTTGGACTCTCAAGTCCTTTCCGACTCCGGTCTCAAACTCCAAGGCGCCACTGTCAGGATCGTAGAACACGTCTTTGAACACGTCATATTGGTCTATATATGTGTCGGTCTCAGCGATGGTTTTCCCGACGGCCTGACGGCCTTGTTCGGTGATGGCAAAGGTCCCCTCAACGTTCGACGGCGCGATGAGCTTCGCTGACTGAAGTTTCTTGGCGATGGGAAGTAGCGCTTTGTCGGTCTCGTCGATCGGCTTTTCCGATAGCTTGTACCCATGTTTGTCGAGAAAGTACATGAGCATGTTGGCCTGCATGAATTCCATCGTCGTCTTTTTGGACTTGAAGTAGCCGGAATCGGCCAGGTAGTCCAGGACTTCCAGCTTCTGCTCGATCACCAAATCCAACAATGGACGCTCATCGATCCTGTGCGCCGGCGATTGCATCAAGCTTAGATGGTCGTCGAGCCGGTCAGTTAGCTTGATCTCCGGGCCCTGGTTGACGAAGAAATGAAGCGCGCATTTCCCGCTGCGCCACTCAGAGAATATCTCCAGCAACGCAGTGTACATGTCGGGAAGGTCCGGGTTCTCCCTGACATCGATCAACTTGCGGAACTTTGATTGTTGCTTCTGGTCACCGGAGAATACGTTGTCAAGAAAATCGCCGAGCCGGGAGTCGACCAACTCGTGGCCAAGCTCCACCCAGAAAGCGTCCTCCAAGTTCATCTCCCCCAGGGAAACTTGGAGGGTGAACGGCCTATGTTTTACGTAGTAGGCCTTGGCTGGGTTGTACTCTATGGAAAAATCGGCCAGATCTTTGTGGTATTTGGAGGGGTTAGCATCCATGGATCAACACTCGTAATTAATTGCGTTTACCACCGGTCGCGCTTGATGATGGATTGGGCGCCGCCACCGCCGCTGGCCCCAAACCGGCCGGAAGACCCGCCAAATTTGCCGAAGCCGGACCTGACACCCGTGTTGCTAGTCCGGAATGCTCCGCTAGTCTTCTGCGACCCGATATAGCTCTGCCTGTTGGAGCTTAGCCCAGTGCTGGCTCTTTGCTTATTGTAGTAGGTGGAGTTTTTCTGTACCTGGCTGCCACTTGCGCTACCCGAATAGGCGGGTGATGCGCGGTAACCATTTCGTTGCGTCTCCATCTGAGGCACCCGGGATCGAGGGGTGTAGTAGCCGTAGCCGCCGCGCCCTAGGGACGAAAATATCAGATAGGTGAAGAGGAAATTCCCGCCGCCGAATGAGCTGCGGTAGTGCTGATTAGAGCCGTTTCCCCGCAGGTCGTTGGAGCCATTCTCGTTCGTGATGGTGAATAGCAGGTCGTCTTGCGCTGGGTCTAGATCGGAATCTCCGTTCAGGTCTTCGTAACCTTCGATGACTCGCTTGCCTTCTTCATCCTTGGCCCGGACCAGAACGATCCCGTCCCCTTCGTAGATCTCATTCAGGCGTTTCTCGAAATCTTCAACGGTCTGGGACTTCTTGAAGGACTCCTCGACCTCCTCCATATTGATCCGGCCAATGGCCCCTTCCGTGGCGGCCCAATCGTCGGCGCTCACCCCGCTGGTGCAACCGGCTATCACCGGGCCAGCAACCATCATGCTGGCGCCCAGAACCAGAGACAGACTCATTCTTTTCCGTTTAGCCATTACTCATACCCCTCTAACTGGAAACGTCCATTTTGGACTGATACCATTTTGGATTAATACCCTTTTTGATCAATACCCTACGGGGGCTCACCCAAGTATCCTGGTGACATCCTCGAAAAGCGCTAATGGCGTTAATGATGGAGGGTGCGGCTCCTCGGCCGGTTCGCTGGGGAAAGCAACCAATCTTGGCAGGAACGAATCCTTGATCTGAGCTTGAAAACCGTCATAGGATGCGAAGCTGGTCAGTGTATAGGCAGCCAAGTCGCCGATTCGATCGTGACCCAGCAGTTGCGTTCCCAGGACCAAACTCTGGATGTGGGACATATGGTCCCTCCATAGTTCATCGCCGGTTTGCAGGTACAACAGCTGACACAGTTTCTCAAACTCATCGTCGGTGAACCGTTCCCTGGATAGTTCAATCTTGTTTTCCAACAAAGCGGCTATCTCGTCTTCCAGCAGGTTTAGGTCCAGACCCTGTAGTCCCGTGGTATCAACTTTATAGTCTAGCTCCAATTCCTCGCGCAGTCCGGAGAATTGGCGTTGATAGTCATCTACCAGCAAGGCCGGGAAGTACTTCTGGGCCAGCTGGCCCGCCCTTGCTGCCACCAACCCCTTTAGGAACGGGCGGAAACTCTTCATGCCGAGGAGGCCTTTTCTGCCGCGATAATAATCGAACGATTGCGCCTCCAAGACGCGGGTATACTCTTCGATCCGCGCCCGCCGGGATTCGGCGTCTCTTTCGGCGTTTTTCTGGAGTCTCTCGATACGCTGGGGAACTGGCTCATTCTTGACTGATCGCAGGTCAAACTTCAGGGACCGGTCTTCCGAAGACAGGAAGAACCTGGAAGCGCCAAAGTCACCTTGCCGGCCACTGCGGCCGACGAGTTGGTGGTCGACCCTTGAATTCCCGCTATTGCCCGCTCCAATCACATACAGGCCAAGTCCGAATTCTAGCGAGACTTTGGGGGCGTGACTGGCCGCTTCTTTAGCCGAAACAATAACGGCAGTGCCATCCGCAAAGTCTTCTGTGGCAACCGATTCAACCGAGCAATCCAAGTCCGTCCCATCGATGGCCGAGAACAAAATCTTAACAGCATCGTTGGTGGGACATCTCAGCGTTACGACGCCAACCCCCTCGTCCATCAGATCGCCCACCACGCTAGCGTAGCGATCGGCAATGCGGCGGTCTAGTCCGGTTTCAAGGATGATATCCGTCCCTCTCCCGGCCATGTGGGTGGCCACGGTCACTGCGCCAAAAAGACCAGCCTCCTGGATGATGCGGTCCTCGTCTTCGTCGTATATGGCGTTCAGCAGGTTGTGCTTGATGCCGCCGTGCTGCAGCAGTTCGGAGATCGCGTCACACTCATCGATCGAGTGCGCTCCGACCAACACCGGCCGGCCCACCTGATGACAGAATCGGACCTCTTCGACGATGGCCTGTAGCTTGTCCTGATTGTTGTGATACATCTGGGGTTCGAAGTCGGTGCGTTTGATGGGATTACTGGGCGGAACGGCAACAACATCCAATCCGTAGGCACGCTCAAACTCGCTCTTGGAGCCCATGGCGGTCCCGGTCATTCCTGAGACGTGGCCATATTGGGACAGATAACCCCGTACCGATATTCGGCCTAGAACTTCATGGTCAGGCTGCACCGGCACCCCTTCCCTGACTTCGATCGCGGCTTGAAGACCGTAGTGATACCGGGTGTCGGGGCGCCCCCTGCCAGTGTGCTTGTCGATCAGCACCACCCGGTCGTCTCTCACCAGGTAATCCAGATCCTTCTTCAGTAGAACGTAGCCCCACAACATGCGCACTACCTGGTGCATCTGGTCTTGCCTGCGGGCGAGTTGCCGGTTGAGCTTGTCTATCTCCATTCGACGCAAGGCCAGAGGAAGGTCTCGATCCGTTTGGATGTTGCTGATCCGCTCCTGCAACGCCAGGTCGTCGAACAAGGGGCCGAGACGTGACTCGACATGATTCAGACCTTTTTCAGTCAAGCAGATGGACTTGCCGTCGTCGTCGATCCAATAGCAAAGATCCTGGGTCAGGCGGTCGAATTCGTCATCGACTCGGCAACCGGAAATAACGCGAAGCACACGCTTATAACATCGGGGATCAGCGGCGAACTCTTGCTGCAATGCCGCGCTATCAGGGTTGGAAAGATAGAGCTTGGCCAGACATAAGAAGTAAGCGTCTGACCCAGCTGGAATCTGATCCAACTCCTGTTCCAGCGCCGAGATAGCGGCACGCTGCAGATCGATCAACTGCTCAATGGTCTTGCGGAGCTTGACGGTAATCTTTGGGGTAGCGCCGGCGCCGCCGGAGATGATCATCGGGATATTCGCTTCATCGATCAGCGCGTGATCGGCCTCATCGACGATGGCCACGTCCAGGTTTCGTTGAACGATCTCGGCGGCTGACAGCTTCAGGTTGTCCCGCATGAAGTCGAAACCGAATTCCCGCAGGGCGCCGTAGACCACGTGTTTCCCGTAGGCAAAGCGCCGCTCCGATTCGTCCATGACATCTAGCACCGCGCTCACGCTTAAGCCAAGGGATTCGTAGACCGGCGCCAGCCAATCGGCGTCTCGGCCGGCCAGGTAGTCATTGGCGGTAATGACGTGAACCGTCCGGCCATGGACCGCGTGCAGCACGGCGGGGAATACGGCGGCGATGGTCTTGCCCTCACCCGCATTCATCTCCACGACCTTGCCCTGGTACAACAATATTCCAGCCAGTATCTGCTCGTCAGTCACCCGGAACGTTAGCACGCCTTCATGGTCGCAGGCCCGAAGCGCTTGCCGGAGCGTCTGATAGAAACAGGCAGGCAGGTTGATATTCGCGGTGTACTCCGATTGGCTCCGTTGGCCAACGAACAGGACCGCCTGGACCAAGATTGTTTCCCGGGGGTCGTATCTCTGGAGATCCAAAACCGGAGTAACGGCGCGGCCGAAACTCTCCCAGGATCGCCCTCCGCCGTTCACCCACTCACTGACGGCCCGCTCATAATCTGGGGTCTGTGAGAGACGGTCAGCAAGGTCGTGAAATCTCCGCAGGGTTTGGCTATCTATCCCTGGGTCGAATAACCTCCAAGCGCCCTGGCGTCTGCTGATGGATTCATTTACGACTGCGAACACCATTGGCAAAGAGTCATCACCCTGTCCATCTTGGGCCTCGCGGGTCAGGGACAGGATGGTATCGCGCAGATCGTCATCAGAAGCAGAGGTTAGGTCTAGCTCCCGGATCTCTTGCAAGCGGTCATGCCCGAAACCTCGGTTCGTTTTTTGGCGAGCGTCCATGATGCCGGGAAAGCCAATAGGACGGTTCAACAACGGAATCCTGATCATGTCTTCGTGACCATGTTTAAGAAACCAACGATTCTTGAACTGTCGCCCAATCCAGCCGGGACGAACCGATGTAGACCAGCACATCATCTGCCACCGGGGATAGATCGACGAACCGGAGATGCACCGTCCCCTGGCGAACGACGCCTACCAGATTGATGTCGTGGTCCAGCATGTGCTTGGCGACGTGAGGATAGGGCACCTGCTTGTCCGGGACTGACTCCACGCGGATGCTGAGCAGGGTACCCTCCATCTGATTGCTGGTGATGACCTGGATCAGCATGCTAACGCCTGGGTCCTGGGACTCCTGAACCAGAAGGTTGTTGGCCAACTGAAGCGGGAACACCAGCGACACGTTTGCAATATCTTCGAACAGCACGGCATGTTTGGGGTCGATGCACTCTGCCGTCACCACGACTTCGGGGTTCAGCCGGTGCAATATTGACGCGGCCGAGGCCACGATGCTGTCGCTGGTAGGGTCGTCGTATCCCGTGCTCAGCACGATCGCCTTCTGGGCGTTGGAGATTGCCGCTCTTTCGTAGGAGTCAATCTCCAAAGGCGAACCCCGGACGAAGTAGACATTGGGGTGAGAGAAGGGCAGAGACTCCACCTGGTCGCTCACTACGGCGATTTCATCGTCGTGGTGCTTTGGATCAGATGTGAACTCGTCGATTATGTGGCGGACGCGGGATTCGCTGGGGTAGTTGATTATCAGAATATGTTGCTTCACAAACAATCTTCCCCTGCCGGTCCGTTCGTTATGCTGCAATTCGATCAGCCAACTGATTAGCATGCCGGCCGAAGCAGTGAACGCGGTTAGACCAAGCAGCGTGATGAAAAAAATCGTCCCGATTCTGGAACCGGTGGTGTTGGCGGTCAGGTCTCCGTATCCAATCGTGGTGATGGATATCATACTGTACCAAAAGCTATCCGCCACGGATAACTCCGGACGGGCCCCTCTCTCGAAGAAGTAGAACGTCATGGCGTTGCCGGTGATGCTGATCAAGAGGGCAGCCACTACGAAACTGGCGCCGACACCTGGCCTGCGCCGGACCCGAGTCAGGCCTCTTTTAAGCTGATCTAACATTCCGCCATATGCTCAGAATTTGGTTGGTCAACGGCAATCCTGATCTTCATCAAATTATTAGGGTCAATATGGGCCATCCGCTAGCTCTTCAAGTCTACGATAACCAACCCGGCTTCGTGTTCTTGTGCTTCGTTCCCATTGTAGCGGTACAGCAGGTGTTGCTGAGAAGCCATGATCTGTTGGCTTGCGAAGGGATGTTGCTGCGTGAACCGCCGCCCGATCTCGGAATCCAGACTCCATTCGTGCTCAACCACGCACTTCAGTCCAACCTTCTCGCAAGCTGATTTATACTGCCGCTCCAGGCCCAGGAATTCGTGCTGGTTCTTGTAAATGATCGGCGTGACGAAGAAACCCTCTGAAATGATCAGGCCCAACTCATTCTCGACCACTTGAACCAGATCGGCTTCCGGGATCAAGCCCTCCAAGGCGAACAGTAGGTTCTCCGGAATGTCCTGGGATACCCGGTGGAAGTAGAACGACTCCTCGTGCAGTGACATCCGCACGGACACCGGAGTTTTTTCCCGGCTGTTTAGCAACGGCTCGGCCTCGGGACCAACTAAGAACAGGAAAGGAATGTTCCCGTTGGTGGCGTCCACGACGATGTCTTTGCCGTCCAGGTGATACAACAGCGCCATGTGCTGCCAATAGCGCATATACCGCTTGGAATAACCGAATTCGAAGGTGGTAAGTAATTCACGCAACCGGGCTTCTGGTATCGGTTTTTGAGCGTTCGGCCCGGCCAGCAGATACTCCGACTCATACCCCAAGTTGTCGGTGAGAAACTTCAAGGCCTGAACTTTTTCCGAGCAGATGCCACCTCCGCCTTGGATGATGTTCCGGACCGTTTCATCCCCTGATTTGAAGATTAGCTTTTCGCCGGCGAATCGGGAATAGCTTTCAAAGTCAGCTTCCCAGATACGTTTCGCCAGTGACCGCAGGAGCGACAGCCGGTCTTCCGCTGATTCTCGTCCAATGATGGACTCGGCTTCCGATGGGCTGCGGTTCTGTTCTAGCGTGGACTTAACGAATCCGAGATAGGTGGCCTCGTTCTTGGCCCATCTCCGGGCGTGGAACCCGGTCCAGTTGCGTCCGTAGCCGACGTTCATGCGGTCGATCTCAAGGTCGATCACCGCAAGCTCAACCTCGCCGGTCTGGCCAGCCACCACCTTTGGGACTGCCACCGCCGCCAAGCTCTGGCCCGCCTGTTTCACGATCGTCCCTGGAAACGGGTCATGAAGCCGGCCAGCATCGTCGCTGACGTAAACCAGGTCTTGAATCGCCGACAAGCTCCGGGCCGACTCCGGCGTTATCCTGTTCTCTCCGAGCAGCCGGTCTATCGAAGGGTTCTTGAGGCACCGTTCGAGCAGTTGCTCCCACGGCAGGCCAGCGTCACTAGGGTCCAGGCGCAAGGCGTACTTCCGCGTGGTGACGGAGTCGGTTAGCTGCAGGATGTAGTTGGTGTTTTCGGTATCGGCCATTCGAGCATCAGGCAACGGCTTCAGATTGGCCCACGGTCGCCGAGCCTGTGATGCGGGCATGGTATCGCCAGTGCCGAAGGATTGTCCACCGGAGTTGACTAGTCTGCCAGTTATGCCGATCCTGACGCGTTAAGCCGCTGCACCAGTTCCGGCCCCCTACACTTGGCACTTCGAGCAGAAATAGGTGCCCCGGGCCCGGACCCGGATGCCCGTCATGTTGGTGCCGCAGTTGGGACAGCCTGCTTTCGTGTCTCTCGGGTGGCTCCAGGTCGTCAGGGCCGCGGGCGGGTCGGGCCAGTGTTGGTCGCGGGACCGGTCGTAGACCCCGTATGCGGCGGTGAGGGCGTCGATGATCGCTTGCCGCAGCCGGGCCAGTTCGTCAGTAGAAAGACCCGATGCCGGCCGCTCCGGGTGGATGCCCGCCAGGAACAACGATTCGTCGGCGTAGAGATTCCCCAGACCACAGACAATCGACTGCTCCAGCAGCAGCGCCTTCACCGGAGCCTTCCGGCCAACAAATGACTCCGCCAGGGTCTCGACGGTGAAATCATCGTCGAAGGGTTCCGGGCTCATGGCGGGCAGCACCTCGTCGGTCGAGTCCACCAGCCATAGCTTGCCGAACTTGCGGCCATCCTCGAAACGCAGTTCCCGCCCGTCATCCAGGGGAAAAGAGTGCCGGGTCATGGGATGGGGTTTTTGGGACTGCGGTTGGACGTATAACCTGCCAGTCATGCCCAGATGCACGATAAAGGTGGACGGCAACGAGGCGGGATCTCCGCCCGACAACGGAAAGATCAGGTACTTGCCCCGGCGTTGGATGTCTTGGATGGTTCGGTCTTTCAAGCCCTTAGCCAGTTCCGCCGCCGAGGGCTTCTTGACCGTGTTGGCCCAGGTGATGTTAGCTCCGGTTATCGTGCTGCCCGACAGCCCGGCCCGGACCAAGTTTCGGCGCGTGTTTTCTACTTCGGGCAGTTCTGGCATGTTGGGGCATCCCTCCCAGGGTCTTCAACCGGACATTGCCATTCTAAACGGTGATACCCTCTACGGCGAGACGGGTTAAATAATTCTTGCGTTATATCGCTTCCGTAATATCGATCTAAGGTAGGTACTTCCATGAAATTCGGGATCTACAGTTCCATCGCCAATCCGCCCCGTGGCGAAGACCTGCCCAGATGCGTGGACGAGGTCATCGAAGAAGCACGATTGGCCGAGCAGGCCGGGTTCGATTCATGCTTCTTCGGAGAACATCATCAGGACAAAGACGGGTTTCTGCCGTCGCCGCTGATCGTGTGCGCCGCCGTTGCTGCGTCCACCACCAAGCTGAGGGTGGGGACGTCGGTCATCCTGTTGCCGTTGCACCATCCTGTTCGACTCGCCGAAGACGTTGTAACCCTGGATATCATCTCCAAAGGCCGAGTGACAGTTGGGGTCGGGCTGGGATACCAAGACGCAGATTTCCGAGCGTTCGGTGTCAACATGGCCGACCGTGTAGAGCTATTTGAAGAGAAAGTCGACATCTTGCGCCAGTGCTGGTCGGGAGAGGAATTCTCCTTTGACGGAAAACACCACAAGATAGAGAACCTCCGGGTACGACCCGACCCGATACAAAAGCCCCATCCTCCCATCTGGATCGGTTCCAGCGCCCCGGTGAGCGCACGCCGCGCGGCCAACATTGGTGATGCCATCGTCACAACTCCCAGCACAACCCTGGACAGCACTAGCCAGTTGATCGACAAATACCGCCAGGCCGCCGAGGCTGCCGGCAAAAAGCCCACGGCCATCATCATGCGCGACGCCTGGGTGGCAAGCTCCAGAAAAGAGGCGGAAGAGGTCTACGGTCCCGAAGTGATGGCCGCCTACCGTTACTACTGGCAGAACGGACTACCCGAGTTCAAGTCCATCAAGAGCGAGTCTGAACTAACGCTGGAGCGGGTAGCCAAAGACCGTCTGATCATGGGCGACCCCGAAGAATGCCTGACCGAATTTCAACGGTGGAGCGAAGCCACTGGGGCCGAGTCCTGCCTGCTCCGCCTGCGCCACGCCCACTCTGGAGGGCCGTCCCACGCGCAGATCATGAAGACCATCGACCTGATCGGGGACCGAATCATCCCGTACATGGATTGATTGTGGCTTTCGACAAGCTCAGACGACGGGTTCACCCAAGGACCTGGGATTGATCGGAGTGGCCATGGCCTGCACCTCGGGGAGGACCTTCTCGGCGAAGAGGCGGAGGCTCTTTTCGGCCTTCTCCCGTGGCATCCCACCATAGAACATGTGGATCACGATCTTTTCCAGGCTGATGGTCTGTTGCAGCGTCTTGATCCGTTCGATGATCTGGTCCGGTGTGCCAATGGGTTGGGTCGCGCGGCGCGCGGCGAAACTGGCGTCGGCGGTACCGATATCAGCGGACTGGCGCAAGAGATATTCCTCGTAGCCGTGGATGCCTTCATAGCCCGGGTTGTTCCATTCGAAGTAGTGGTGCTGGGCCGCGGTAAGTTGATTGTAGAAGTACTCCCAGCCCTCTTCGGCTTCCGCCTCGGTCTCGGCGCAATACATCCACAACAGAGTGGTGGGCTGGTCAGGCGGTAGGCCGAGGTCGTTACGGATCTTGTTGAACCGCCGCACCTTATCGGTCATCTCGTCCAAATTGTCGCCGGAGACAAACATCTGCCCAAGGCCGTTCTCGGCGGCCATTTTGGCTGACGCCTCAGTGGTGAATGCGACCTTGATATTCTTGGTCAGTTCGCCCTTATGGCGCGCCTGGGGCCGGATCGAAGTCGGTGGGATCTTGTACACTTCGCCGTCGAACTCGAAGCGTTCTGCGCCGTCAGCAGCCTTGAGCACATTGATCACGTCATAGAAGTATTTGTGCGATTGCTCTATCGGATAGCCGAGGGAAGCGTACTCGTGGGGCGCGATGCCCCGGCCGATGCCGAGGTGGAGACGTCGGCCCTTCAACAAGATATCGAGCATGGATATCTCGTGCGCTAGCCGCACTGGATTCCACCAAGGCGCGACGATCACGGCAGTGCCCATATCGACTCGACTGGTGCGGCCCGCCCAATAGGCCAAGTATTGCAACGGGTTCGGCTGCATGGAATATGCGGAGCCGTAATGTTCGGTGGCCCAGATCGAATCGAACCCCAAGGGCTCGACCAGTTCGCCCATGTAGAGGGTGTCATCCATATTCTGGGCGTCCGGGACCGCAGGCGGGCGATCATAATCTTCGTTCATCAGGCGGTCCCAGTCCCCTTGGTTATACCCGGTGACCATCACTCCGCAATGCATCTGTGTTCTCCTCTGCCGGCGCTTAAACCTGCTGGACGCCCAGCGTTATCTCCATGCCCTCGATCTTGACCGACTCCGTGGTCGCGCCGTCCCCTGCCTCTCCGTCGACCAGTTCGGTGCTGAGGGTTTCGTCGCGGATGTAATCGGAGAAAGTCCCCTGCATCAGGCTGGTGATCTTCTCCGGGCCTTGGTAGTTGGTCACTATCCGGTCGGTGACGTCGAAGTTGGACGACCGGCGCATGCCCTGGATGCGGTGAACAACCTCGCGGGCTAGACCTTCTTCGGCCAACTCCGGGGTGATTGCGCCGTCCACGGCCACCATGTAGCCATTTTCGATCGAGACGGTGTAGCTGTCCACCGAGACGATGACTTCGCCCGATTGTCCACCGGGTTGCTCCAGTGCCTGACGCACCAGCGGAGCATCGTCATCAATGACTTGGATGTCCTTGATGTTCAGTTCTTCCAGGATCTGGTGGCGGACCTGGTTGATGTATTCATGTTCGGCGGGGAAGCGAACCTTCACGAGGACATTGGCCAAGGGTTGGCGCACCTTGAGACCTGCTTTGGAGCGTGCAGCGCGGCCCATGCTGGCCACCTTCATGGCCAGTTGCGTGGCCTCCATCAGCGGCTCGTCCACCAGGGATAAGTCGGGCTCCGGGTACGTCGACAGGTGGATGCTGTCTGGGGCGGACGGGCCCACCGAGCAGACCAGATTCTGGTACATCTCCTCGGCGACGAAGGGCGCCAGGGGGGCCATTAGCTTGGTGACCGTGACCAGACAGGTGTGCAGGGTTATATAGCCGGACAACTTGTCGGCGTCGCCCTCGCTTCTCCAGAAACGGCGGCGGCTGCGGCGCACGTACCAGTTGGAAAGCTGGTCGATGAATTCCTGGATGCGGCGGCCCGCGTTGGTTGGCTCGTAGCCATCCATATAGCCGTCCACCTGGGCAATCAGCGTGTTCAGTTCGGACAGCACCCAGCGGTCAAGCTCGTTCTCCGGCTTCCAATCGGCGGGCGTCTTGGACGGGTCGAATTTGTCGATCTCGGCATATCCGATGAAGAACGAATAGACGTTCCACAGGGTCAGCATCACCTTCCTGAGAGTCTCGCTGACCAACTTGGCCGAGAAACGCCGTGGCTCGCCGGGATGGGAGGCAGTGAATAAGTACCAGCGCAGGGCGTCGGCGCCATGCTCGTCCAGAACTGACAGTGGCTCGACCACGTTGCCCACCCGCTTGCTCATCTTGCGGCCCTTCTCGTCGAGAATCAGTCCCAAGCAGATGACGTTCTTGTAGGCGGGCTGGCCCTTGAGCAGGGTGGATAGAGCATGCAGGCTGTAGAACCAGCCGCGGGTCTGGTCCACCGCTTCGCAGATGTAGTCGGCGGGGAAGCGGCCGTCCGTGTCGATGGTGTCGTTCTCGAATGGGTAGTGCCATTGAGCGAAGGGCATCGCGCCCGAGTCGAACCAGGCGTCCATGACCTCGGGGATGCGGCGCATCTCGCCCGAGCAGCCGTCAGCCGTGCATGCTAGGACGATGTTGTCCACGAAGGGCCGGTGCAGATCCAGGCCGTCGGCGTTCAAGCTTTCGTTAATCGAAGCGCCTTTGACCCCGGCCATTCCCCGGAGTTCGTCCACGCCGCCAACGCAGATGGTGTGATCGCACTCCTGGCACCGCCAGATGGGTATGGGCGTGCCCCAATAACGCTCCCGCGATATGGCCCAGTCCACATTGTTGCGCAGCCACTCGCCGAAGCGGCCGTCCTTGATGTACTCGGGGTACCAGTTGATGGTGTCGTTGCCGCTGACCAGTTGGTCTTTAAGCGCCGAAGTTCGGATGTACCAGGAACTCTTGGCGTAGTAGAGCAACGGGGTGTCACACCGCCAGCAGAACGGGTAGGTATGACGGTAGATGTCATGGTGGAATAGCAGGCCCCGCTCCGTGAGGTCCTCCATGATCTCTTTGTCGGCGGTCTTCACAAACTTGCCGGCGAAGGGATAATTGCCGGTGATTATGCCCTGCAGGTCGACTGGCTGGATGAAGGCTAGCCCCTTCTCCCTCCCCACGCCAAGGTCCTCGTCACCAAAGGCCGGGGCGATGTGGACGATGCCGGTGCCGTCGTTCAAAGACACGAACTCGGCGGAGATGACTTTGGGGGCGAATTCACCTCCGTCCTCCAGTTCTGTGACCATCCCGCCGCCCGGACCCGGACGCTGGACGAAATGGCGCACCTGGGAACCAAACTCTATTGGATCGTAGAGCGGTGTGTAGCCAAGCCCCACCAGGTCGGAGCCCTTGAGCGACCCGATGATGGTGTGCTCTTGTTTGATGTTGGCAGTTATCAGGGCTTGGGCCAGCACTAATCTGTGGCGGCCGCCTTCTTCTTCCAGTTCCACGATGCTGTAGTCGGCATCTTCGGCCACCGCCAGTCCGGTGTTGCCGGGCAGGGTCCATGGGGTGGTGGTCCAGGCCAAGAGGAACACCGGCACGCTGTCCGTACCTAACGTTTCAAGGACTCGAGTCTTGTCCGATGACGCTCCAGGATCCACTTGGAATTTGACGAATACCGAAGGATCCGACGTGTTCTCGCGGTAGCCCAGGGCAACTTCATGGGAACTGAGGCTGGTCACGCAGCGAGGACAATGAGGGGTGCCACGCATGGTCTGGTAAAGGAGGTCTTGATCCCACAGGGTTTTCAGCATCCACCAGCCGGACTCGATGTAGTTGTTGTCCAGGGTGACGTAGGGGTCCTTCATGTCGACCCAATAGCCGATGCGGTCGGTCATGGTCTCCCACTCTTTCACGTAGCGGAAGACGCTATCCCGGCACTTCTGGTTGAACGCCTCGATGCCGTACTCTTCGATGTCCCGTTTGCTCTTTAGCCCCAGTTCTTTCTCGACCTCCAGCTCTACAGGGAGGCCGTGGGTGTCCCAGCCGCCCTTGCGCAGGACGCGGTAGCCCTTCATGGTGCGGTAGCGGCAGATGACATCTTTGAAGACGCGGGCTAGAACGTGGTGGATGCCAGGGCTTCCGTTGGCCGTTGGAGGACCCTCATACATCATGAAGAGAGGAGCATCGGGGCGTTCGGACTCAGTGCGCACGAAGACGTCCTTGTCCTTCCATTGCTTTAGGACGTTGGCGTCCAACTCCGGGAAACTGACGCGGCTGGATACGGGCTTAAACATATCGAAAAAGGTGTCCTTGAAACCGGCAGCCAAAGACTCAGGTTACTGCCGATTGTGTTACTAATCGAACATTATAGCGCAGCAGCCTACGGCCAGGCACGGCCGATCGGGGATGCAAATCGGCAGGGATCTGCATAGTGCGCGGCTAGCTCAAAAACATATCGGCCTGGATCAGCTTCTGCTCGTCGTGGTCGGCGGCCAGACCGAAAGCGGCCAGGGTATGCCGGCCCAGTATGGGGTCACTGTCTGGCTTGCCGTAGACGCAGATAGTGGTGCGTTCGTGGCCGTCTATTCGCATGCGGACCTCAGCCATTGGCAGCATCTCCCAACCTCCGCCGGGCAGCGTGAACCGGGATTCCCATTCAGTTCCAACTCCCAGCATCTCGAGAAGGGTGGAGGGGAGCACGCAATAGATGTTTTCCGAGCCAGCCACGACGATCACGCGCTGGAACCGGGAACCGTCCCGAGGTCCAATCTCAATGGGGCAACGGAATGTGTTGGTTGGCGTGGTCATCTTTTTGGCCTCCGGTTGCGACTAATGGGCTTCCGGCCAGAGTTTGTAGAAGTGATTTAACGGCCCGTGCCCTTGCCCAATGGGGAAAGAGCGGCGTATGGCCTCGGTGACAAATTCTTTCGCCCGCCCTACGGCGTTTTCTGTTGTCAGCCCCTTGGCCAGTCCGGCAGCCACCGCCGATGCGAAGGTGCAGCCGGTGCCGTGGGTGTTGACGGTTTCGATTCGCGGCGATGTGAACTCGCGTAAGCTACTACCATCATAGTACAGATCGGTGGCTGGTCCATCCCTGTGACCCCCTTTGATCACCACCGACGCCGCACCCAGGCCGACTATGGCCTGGGCGGCCTTCCTGACATCGTCATCAGTGACTATGGTCAGGCCGGTCAGGGTTTCGGCTTCGGGTATGTTGGGGGTGACCACCGCGGCCATGGGCAGCAGAAGATCACGCAGCGCGCCGACCGCGTCATCTCGCAGCAGGGAATCGCCGCTCTTGGCGACCATCACGGGGTCCACCACCAAACGCTTTAGTCCGGGAACGTCAGGATATTGCTTCAATGATTCGGCGACGCACTCTATGATGGCGATACTCGATAGCATCCCGGTCTTGACCGCATCTACACTAATGTCGGAAACAACGGCATCGATCTGCGCACGAATGATATCGGCCGGAATCTCATGCACCGCAGTTACGGCCACCGTGTTCTGGGCGGTGATGGCAGTCAGCGCCGACGTCCCGTAAACCCCCAATGCGGCGAAAGTCTTGAGGTCGGCTTGGACCCCCGCCCCGCCGCCCGAGTCTGAGCCGGCGATGGTCAGGGCAGATGGTGTCTGCCTTACTCCGGCCACGTTTCGCCCCGGTAGGCCATGTCGAAGAACAGGTACTCGTAGCGAAGCACGTCGAGGAAAATCGTTTGTAATTTCTTCCGCTGTTCGGCGGTGGGAGCGGATCCGTCCACCACGCTGCGCAGCCAGGGCACGAACCCGGACATGCCGGGACTGGTGTGGATGTCGATCCAGGTCTGGTAGTACCGGTTGCCCGGTTTCTTGCCCGCCTGCTCGGCGTTCTCGGCCCAGTCGAGGTAGGGCCACTCCATCGCCAGCAACGTGGCGACAACCTCGGTGAATGTGCCCTCGTAGGCCAGAGTGCGCAAGTAGCCGCTATAGTTCTGGGTGGTTGGCAGGTACCGGAGCGCCTTCACGTCTTCTTGGGAGAGGCCCCGTTCTCGAAAAGCCTCTTGAAACAGGCCCTCTTCGCCGCCCAGTCCCAGGTGCAAAAACCCGACCAACTCGCGCGCCGCATCGAAGTCGGGCGCTTTGGCCGTGGCCAGGCTCAGCAATATAGCCCAGTCGCGCAGGAACAGGTAATCCTGGTCGAAATAGACATCAAAGATGTCACGGTCCAGGGAGCCGTCGGCCATCTCTGTGACGAAGGGGTGGGTGACCACCTTCGCCCAGATGGGTCCGATTTCGGCCCGAAGTTCGTCGCTTAAACCCAATGCCTCGTGTCCTTGCCATCGGCAGCACAGAGACCCTGCCGGAAAGATTACTCGTCGCCCGGTCCGTGCTCGGGCGTATAGTCGGGAGTGCGACCAACCGACTCCGCTTGATCGGCTGGGTCACGGGAATTCCCGTCGCCCATGAAGCCGATGGGAATGGCTGGCAAAGTTTCCAGGTGGAGGCCGGTGAGCATTCCCAACTCCAGGGAAACTCTCGCCACGGCGTCGTTGTCGTCTGCCTCCACAAGCATCACAAAGTCATATCGTCCCAGAACAGCGTACTGTCCTAATATTTCAGCCCCAGCGATCTTCAGATCCCTGGTCCGGTCAACTATGAGGTTCGGGTTCCCATGCAACATCCGCTGTCCGTCATGGGTCAACGACCCCAATAGAAAATAGAGCGACAACTATGTATCTCCAAAAAATCGCGCCTGCGGGTCAGGCGGCTCAGTTCGGAGAAAGTATATCACCGGCGCTATCAGGTGACCTCCCACCGCTATCTCGCGGCTTCGACAAAGCTGTTGTCGTAGGCAGCGGCTGCTCCGGCGCCGGAGGACAACCGGCCGGAATCGGCCATCCAGTTGGCAAAGTCTTCCCAGCGATCCTGCTCTTGCCAGCCGAACACGCCGTTATCGGTCGCCCATAGCGGGGCCAGCAACAACACGCCGGGGTTCTCAATGTCCAGATCTGTCTCTGGTTTTACCGACTTCAAGAGGGCGACGGCGTCGAGGGGGTCGGCTATGGCGTCCTGGTAACCCCGAGTGACGGCTCGGACGAATCTCTGAATGACTTCCGGTTCGTTGGCGATCTTGTCCTCGCTGGCCACGATCACCAGTTCATAAAAGTCCGGAACTCCGTGGTCTTCCATGCGCATGATGTTGAGTTCGAAGCCAAGGTTGGTTGCCGAGATGGACTCGTGGACCCAGTAGGCTCCGATGATGGCGTCCACATTCTTGCTGATCAGGGCTGGAATCAAGTCGAAACCCACATTCACCAACTCAACGTCGTCGACGGTGAGACCTTGACTGCGAAGCATCGTGTCAATCAACGCCTCGTCGGAGGCGGCGCCAGTTGCTCCCACCTTTTTGCCCTTCAGGTCCTTGGGCTCAGCTATCCCCGACTCTGTGAGGGCCATGATCGAGTTTAGCGGATGCTGGACCAGGGCCATGATGGAGACTGCTTCGATACCTTGTTCGCGGGCGATGAGCAGTTCTGGCTGGTAGCTAATGCCAAAGTCGTCCCGGCCAGCGCCAACGGTCTGCAGCACGGTGGTCGGGTCGCCGGGGACGTAGATGTTAACGTCCAGGCCCTCGTCGGTGAAATATCCCCGTTCTTGGGCGATGTAAAGTCCCGAGTGGTTGGACCATGGGAACCAGTCTAGGGCAATCGAAACCTCGGTGAGTTTAGCCGGCGCTTCCGTGGGCGCTTTCGTGGGCTCTGCTGTCGGAACCACGACGGACGTCGCCGTTGCGTCGCCACCGCAAGCAGCGGCCAAAAGCGAGAACACCAATAACAGTGAGAGTAAAAGGACTGCCCGGATATTGATCAATTTCATGCTGGATAATCTCCTATTTTGAATCGTTCATAGTTGCCGCATCGCGTTCGATCGTTTTTCATTGAAATGCCAGGGCATCATCAGGCGCTCGACAACCACGGCCAGCACGAATAGGGCGATGCCCATCACTGACAGGACGAATATGGCGGCGAAAACCCGCGCTGTAAGGAACAACGGCTGGGAATAGGTGATCAGGTAACCGAGTCCTTCGCTGGCCCCAACCCATTCGCCAATGACAGCGGCGATCACGCTCACCGAGATGCCTATCTTGACACCCGAGAAGATAAACGGCAGCGCCGAGGGAATCTGCAACTTGGTGAACACCTGCCACCTCGATGCCCCCAATGTACGGAGCATGTTGACCATGTCCGGGTCGACGGCTTTCAGTCCATCGACCGTGTTAACTGAGATGGGATAGAAGCAGATCAGGGCGACGATGATTATCTTAGGTGTCAGTCCGTAGCCGACCCAGATCAGCAACAGGGGCGCGATGGCGATGACGGGAACGGTCTGAGAGGCGATCACGATGGGATAGACCGATCGTTCCAAGACCCTGGAATAGGCGATTCCTGAAGCCAGTATCAGACCTGCCGCCAAGGCCGCCAAGAATCCAAACACGATTTCCTTCAACGTGACTACTGTGTGTGTCCAAAGCAGGCCGCTGCTTGAAACCAACTCCTTGGCTATCTCAGACGGCGGTGGAAGTTGCCACCGGGGAACATCGGCCAACTGCACCCATAACTCCCAGATAGCCACCAGCCCGATCAAGATGGCGATGGGCATGAGCCATGTCGCCACGTTGGCCGTCTTCTTGAGTATATTCTTGAGTAGATTCATGCGCTGAAGGGGTTCCCGCCGCCCGGTTTCGTGCGGTCGATCTGAGACCACAGGGGTTCCATCAACTTGGCCTTGATGTCGATGAATCCTGGAGTCGTCACCAGGTCGTATTGACGCGGCCGGGGGAGTGGCACATCCAGGGTCAATGCGGCCCGGCCCGGTCTTGCGGTCATCAGGTACACCCGGTCGGACAGGAGCAGCGCCTCATCGACGTCATGGGTGATAAGCACGATGGTCTTGTTGAACGAATCCCACAATTGCAGCAGCCATTCTTGCATCTGGACCCGGGTTAGAGCGTCCAGAGCGCCGAACGGCTCGTCTAGCAAGATCGTATCTTGGTCCAGAAGCATGGTCCTCAAAAATGCGGCCCGTTGGCGCATGCCGCCGGACAATGCGAAGGGATAGAGGTGCTCGAAGCCCTTGAGGCCGAAAGCCTCAGTGAACTCCAGAGCCTGGTTCCGGGCTTGCCTCTTGGGGACGCCTCTTAGTTCTAAACCCAGAGCGGTGTTGTCCAGTACCGAACGCCAGGGCAGCAATAAGTCCTTCTGCTGCATGTATCCGGTGCGTCCCAATCGCTCTTGCATCGACCCGGATAACGAGCCGGAGAGTTCGACCGTGCCCGAATCTGGCTGGTCTAGCCCGGCGATGATGTTCAATAGAGTGCTTTTGCCGCAGCCGCTGGGCCCGATGATGCTGACGAACTCGCCTTCGTTCACCGTTAGGTCAACGCCATCCAGCACGGACTGCTGTTCACCGTCGATAACGTACGACTTGTGGACTGACTCGATACGGATTTTGGGTCGCACTGCTGCGTCCGTAGACATCTGAGCACTGCCTTTTGAAAGCCGTTTTAGCTAGCTCAAGAACTCGCCAGGCAAAAAAATAAGCCGCCAACGGGTGAATGATGACGGCCTAACAAAAGTTAGCTTTCTAGTCCGATTCCCTCCGCTGGCATTACCCAGTTCAGGTTCGCAAGGGTCGGTGGCAGTTACGGCCTCCCTCTCAGCCCGGCTAAACCGAGCTCCCCTACGTGCCTAGGCGATTCAATTTTTAAGCGGGACTTCTGTCCCATGGGTTCTAGCGGAATTATAGAAGCAGCAAAGAATGGGTGTCAACCAGAGAGACCATTAGAAGGGTTTGGTCCAGTTCCTGGCTGATCTTTTCGTACAAGTCAGCGTTCTCAAAAAGCACCCCCA
>JAQBXL010000033.1 GCA_027624135.1 Chloroflexota bacterium | reverse complement strand
AACCCTTCTGCTGAAGGGTGCCAACGAGGTCTTTCCTTATCTAGCCTAATTTAGGCGGTGGATCTGGGATGTTCGCGCCTGCTTGACCAGCCCAGCCAGGCGGACTAGTCTTAGCGTCACTATTTCCGGTATCCTTCCGGTCCTAGACTCAGGCCAAAAAGAGCGATAGCACTAGACGATAGCCCTGGATAGGAAGTTTCTAGCAATGGAATCAAGCCAGTATGACATCGTAATCATCGGCGGCGGCATCCTGGGGCTGTCCACCGCCATGCAATTGGCCGCCCGCGCCCCCCATTGGAAGGTGGCGGTGCTGGAGAAAGAGGACGAACTGGCCACCCACCAGACCGGGCACAACAGCGGGGTGATGCACTCTGGCATCTACTACCGCCCCGGCTCCCACAAGGCCCGATTCTGCGTGGCGGGTCTGAACAACCTGGTCGATTTCTGCAATGAGAACGAGATCGAATACGAGCAATGCGGCAAGGTGATTGTCGCCATTGAGGAGTCTGAACTCGGCCGCCTGAAGGACCTCCATGAGCGGGGCGCCGCCAACGGGGTTCCCGATCTGGAGCTAGTGGGACCCGAGCGGCTAAAGGAGATCGAGCCCCATGTTGCGGGCATTCAGGCCCTTTACGCGCCCCACACCGGAATTGTCGATTTCACCAAAGTGGCGGCGGCCTACGCCAACAGATTCCAGCAAGCCGGGGGCGACATCTTCACCGGGGCGCCGGTGCAAAAGATCACCCGCTCTACCGGATCGGTCGCCTTGGAAACGCCGAAGGGAACGCTCCAAGCCAAGAACCTGATCAACTGCGGCGGGCTTCACGCCGACCGCGTCGCCGCCATGACCGGCGAGGATGTGCCGATCCGAATCATTCCCTTTAGGGGCGAGTATTACACCCTCCGCCCGGAGAGCCACCACCTTGTCTCGGGGCTGATATACCCGGTCCCGGACCCCCAATTCCCGTTCCTGGGCGTCCACTTCACCCGCAACATCAAGGGCCACGTTGAGGCCGGCCCCAACGCAGTGCTGGCCCTGCGGCGGGAGGGCTACCGAAAGCGCGACTTCAATCTAAGTGACAATCTGGGCAATCTGGCCTATCCCGGTTTCTGGAAGATGGCTCTGAAGTACTGGAAGATTGGCCTGGGCGAGGTCTACCGGTCTTATAATAAACGGGTGTTCCTGCGCGACTTGCAGCGGCTATTGCCGGAGATCCAAGACTCGGACCTAGCCGGCGGCGGCTCGGGGGTTCGGGCGCAGGCGGTGGCCAAAGACGGCTCGCTCTTGGATGACTTCAGCATCATTCAGGGGAATGACGCAATCCACGTGCTGAACGCCCCATCGCCGGGCGCTACGTCTTCGCTGGCCATCGGAGAACACATCGCCGATCTGGCCATCGCCGCCTTCTGAACGCCGATCTAGCTTTAACCACCTGCGAAAACCTGCCGTAGCTGAAGCACATAATGTTGTTGGGCAGACTACCCGTAGGTATAATCGAGCCTGCCAAAAGATACTGTGGCTAATATTTGATTCCCCATAATATAGATACTAACCAGATGTACCTGGGGAGAGGCGGTCAGGCATTGCTGCTTGAGACTGAGCGCAATTTCGATCTTGGGTCATTCAATGCGGCACAGGACTTGGTTGACGAGTACCTGCGCTCGGTGGGCGATGACCTACCCATCTACAACGAAACCGGAATCGTTCCGCCCCTCTATCTGGCGGCTTCAGCTTTGGGCGCGTTACTCCGCACACTTGCTCTCCCGCCAGGCGCGATCCATAGCTTGCAGGAAGTTGCTGTGCTGGCGCCTGTCGCCATCGGCAGCGAGGTAAAGATCAGGGCGATGATGGAGAAACCGCGCCGCCGGGCTGGACTAGAATTCCTAACAACCGTCTGCACCATAGAGTCGGGCGGCACTACGGCACTTACGTCAAAAAGCATGGTACTGCTGCCCAGTGGTGAACCCTCTGAGATGACACCAAAGCAGCAACAAGAGCGGGGCATCCAGGCTGCGGAAAGCGGTATCCCGGTAATCTCGAAGGAGATCAACCAAAAGCAATTGAACGCCTACGCCAAGGCATCGGGCGACGATAACCCGTTACATCTGGATCCAGAGTTCGCCGCCGGGACCCAATTCGACGCGATTATTGCCCACGGCATGCTCACACTGGCATTTATCTCAGAGATGATGGCCGCGGCACACGGGCGGGATTGGCTGCAATCAGCGTCGCTCCGTGTCAGGTTCAAAGGCGCTGCCTACGTCGGCGATCGACTCGAGGCAAGGGGTAATCTGACCAAGGAACAGGGATCGTCCCAGACCTACTCGGTCGGCGTTTGGAATAGGGCCAGCGGACAGGAACTGATCTCTGGAACGGCCAGCTTCAAGAAACAGGGGTAGAAACATCGGGAGAACGACCCCGGTTAGACTGAAGCCCCGGCTAGACTGAAGCCACGGTGAGGCGAGGAAGGAACGACATGCAGAAAGAGACGAATAACAGTACAGGGCTGGTTCGAGTGGCATTGGACGCCATGGGTGGAGACCACGGCCCGGTTGAGACGGTAAAAGGCGCAGTCCTGGCCGCTCAGTCGGCCAACGTGGCAATGATATTGGTGGGAGACCAGGGACCTGTGGAGCAGGAACTGGCGAAGTATGACGTGTCCAACCTGGCCATTACCGTCGTCCCTTCTGAAGATAAGATCCGCGACGACGAGCACCCGATCCGGGCGCTGCAAACCAAACCCAAAGCCTCTGTTCTGGTAGCCACCCGGTTGGTCAAATCCGGCGATGCTGACGTCGTGGTCTCGATGGGTTCCACCGGGGCGTCAATGGCCAGCGCAGTCCTCAATTTGGGCTTGATGGAAGGGCTGGAGCGACCCTGTGTGGGAGGACCGTTCCTTGGCCTGGCCCCCAATACCGTTCTCATGGACATCGGCGCCAACATCGATTGCCGCCCCGCATTGCTGCTTAGTTTTGCATCCTTGGGCGTTTCCTGGGCGCGCACCTACATGGGAATCGAGAACCCCAGGGTCGCCCTGCTCAGCGTTGGTTCGGAATCGACCAAGGGCAATAAACAGGTCCGGGAAAGTTACCAACTGTTCCAAGACAGCCAACTGAACTTCGTAGGCAACGTCGAAGGTATGGACTTCTTCACGGAAAAGGCCGAAGTCATCATCTCTGACGGGTTCGTTGGCAATATCCTGATCAAGTTCACCGAGGGCTTGGGTGCAGCGTTCGCGGCGTACACAAAGAAACGACTGGGCTCTTCTCTGGACGAAACCAGTATTTCCGAATTCGCCGCAGAGTTGGTCCAGTTGACCAACCGCACACGCACCAACGGGGGGCCGCTGTTTGGAGTCAAGGGTCCCGTCATAGTGGGTCACGGCTCCAGCGGGGCCGACGAGATATTGGCGGCGATAAACACCTCTGTTCGCTACGTCCAGTTGGGCATGGTCGACATCATGAAGGAAGATCTAGCTTCGATGAACGCCCAGAACGCCGAGAACGCCCAGAATGCAATGAACGCAGCCGCGGCAACAGCCGTCGGCGGCGACGCGGGCCGGTAGATCATCCCCATCTCTGGCATCGACCTGCAGGGTAAGGTCGCACTGGTCACCGGGGCTTCCCGGGGCATCGGAGCTGTCGTTGCCTCTCGTCTGGCCCAAGCCGGAGCCAAGGTGGGCGTCAACTACCACGCCAGTTCCGAAGCCGCCACAAAGGTCGTCGATTCCATAATCAAAGCCGGGGGAGATGCCATACCGGTCGGCGGCGATGTTTCCAAAGCGGACCTCGCAGAAGCCGCAATCAAACAGGTTATCGACCACTGGGGCAATATCGATATCTTGATCAACAACGCCGGTATCAACAGAGACCGGCTGCTGATACGCATGAAACCCGAGGATTTCGACGACGTCATCAACGTAAATCTTCGTGGCGCATTCCTCTGCACCCGCTACGTTATGCCCCACCTGATCCGTCAGCGTTCCGGCCGGGTGATAAACATGTCTTCGGTCGTTGGGCTCTCCGGCAACCCCGGCCAAGCCAACTACGCCGCAGCAAAAGCGGGGTTAGTGGGTCTGACCAAAGCCGTGGCTCGCGAAGTCGCCTCCCGCAACGTGACGGTCAACGCCCTGGCGCCCGGATACATCACCACCGCGATGGTGGAAGAACTGTCCGAGGAAACCCAGGCAAAGATTTTAGCCACTATTCCGATGGGCCGGTTCGGCGCGCCAGAAGATGTGGCAGAGGCAGTCGTCTTTCTTTGCAGCGACGGAGCCAGCTACATCACCGGCCAGGTTCTGACCATAGACGGAGGCATGATCGCCTGATATTACTGTCCATCCTCCGGTCATCTTCATAGGGAAGGAACACTTTTAGGAAGGAACACTTTGACCTCAACCATACCTAGGAAAACTGCGTCCTCTGCAAGGATATACGGGCGTCTGCTGGTGGTAGCTTTCATCGTGGCCATTTTTGCGGTGGCTTGCCCTTCCGAAAAAACGCCCGACGCTTCATCCAGCACCAATCAGCCCAGCGACGGTGGGGCCGGTAGCGGCCAGGCCATACCGACACCAACGCCGACGAATGCTGCCAGTCCAACTGATTCGCTGTTGTTACCCGATAACAGCAAAGGTGTTCTGACCACGGTTAAGGGGCGGACACTGGGCGTTAACGCTACCTACTGGGACGAGACAAGCGAGGGGGGAATCAACGTTCAGCTGACTTACAAACTTTGGATAGGAATCGCGACGGACCCAAATAGCACAGAGAAGGTCATGTTCCGGTATAACGTTGAAGGCCCTGACGGCTACGGCGAAAGCTATAGCGCAAATGGGTTGTTTGATGGCACCTCGCCGGGTAACGCCACGCGGGGTGAGGGAGGACAAGCGTCAGCCGCTTTCTCTCGCCTGCACTTCATCCCAGGCCCGGGCCTCTATACGATCAGCGGCGCCTTCGATGACGAAGAATTCTCCGTGGACTTCGAAGCTGTCGTCCCCCCAAACCGGCTTGGCGCACAAGCGCCGCCGGGCACATGGGAGCCAACTGAGGTTCCGAAATCAGATTTGGCGGGACCATTCGACCTAACGGGCTTTTGGGCCGGCCTGATGCCAGTAGACAATCAAAGATACCCCACAATGGCCTCAGCACACTAGATATAAATTTTGCTGACGCCGTCCTTGAGCAAGAGCCACCAGGACGGGGGATCAATGTAACCACCAAGGTTCGTGTTCACTACACCGGCACATTGTCCTACGTGGACCCCTTCTACAAAGGCCAAATAGATGGATTCGCTTTATGCCTTCTTGACCAGCGCAACTACGCCATCGATGGCTGGCTCGATTACAGTCCAATCACCGACCTAGCCACCTTTGAACTCAGTGGCTGGCATGAGATATACAATCCCGATGTACCTCCGGCCTTCACAATAACCCCAGTCGAGATCGATGACATAAGCAGCGGGATCGTTCCCGGAAGAAGCCGAGTTGAGCCAATCTCAGGCCCGGTGAACGAATTAGGATTTGCCGTCGCTTGGAACAACCGACCATCCGTGGACGCACCGAAAGGTTGCGGCAGGCCGTTCCCTCCTTTGAGACCCGGGCAATCGACTCCTCAGGTGACCGGCTTCGTAGCGGAGCGGGAATCCGACTTCGAGGACATTCCAATCGTCGGTAGAGCGATCGCGTCTTTGGCGTCGGGGGGGGCCATAGAAACCGGCGCGGTCGAGCTCCGGCTTGCAGGAGAAGAAGGCGGCGGACCCGCTTTCACCGCTCTTTTGGGACCGGATGGCGATTTCGAGTTCTCGGATGTGCCTACTTTTATAGATGTTGACGGCGACTATATACGAGCGCTATACACAATCACGGTAGTCGACACCCATGGCCCAGCCTTGAACGGTGACACCGAGGTTTACTTCGCCGACAAAGTCATTGAAAGGGTAACAGGCCTCAATTTCCACGAGATATACCTTGAGGCCGGGGCCTTGGTTGCTCCGCCAACCCACTTCATCGCTGTCGGTGACCGTGGGGTCGCAAATGAGAATAATCCTCTTTTCTTCCATTACTCGTTGGAGTACTGGCAGTGCGGAGGGAATTTTTCACCGACCTATGAATTGGATGGATTTACGCCGGCGGAGATCGTCACAAAATGCAAAGCCCTGGACCCAGCATATGAACCTAAGAAGCTGGACGCGGTCGAGTTATTAGGCAACATGGATGGCTACCAGGTCTGGGCCGGGGTGGACGACATCACCGGCGGAGGCAGGTCGTGGCTCCAACAGGGCGTCTGGGTCGCGGAGATCAAGAAAACGTCTACTGCGGACTCCTTGATGCCCATCTTCACCGGAAATGAAGAACGGGTCCAAGCCAAATGGGCAACGATCACTGACCTAGCCAAAAATTATGCGTATGCCGAGCAAGATGAATTCAACGAGGGTAATGTCTTCGCTCAGTGGCCACGGTCAATGTATAAGTCGCTCGGAACCAACAGCAACACGTTCGTCCATTTTCTAGTCGATACCTCTGGTCTGGGCTGGGTCGAAATGGACGGATTCCACCCTGGAAATGATGATCCCAAACAAAACACCGAAGAGGACCTGGGCCGGACGCTAACGTTCTACGCGACAAACACTCCGTGGGTAGGGAGTGCGTCAAAGCCTGAGCCTTCCCAACCGCCTCCATAACGGGCCGCTATTTCGGCCGAAAATGAACCCAGGTATAATGCCGGTACACCATTTTCGGCCGATTCAACATCCCTACCGGAGGCTCCCATGCGCACAACCACCAGATTCCGGCAACTACTGACAAAACCCGGAATAATCCAGGCGCCCGGCGCCTACGACTGCCTCACGGCCAAGATCATCGAGAAAGCCGGGTTTCCTGCGGTCTACATGACCGGCGCTGGAACATCGGTGGCACAACTTGGCTACCCCGACCTGGCATTGGCGTCGATGACCGAGATGGTGGCCAACGCTGCTTCCCTTACAGAGATACTGGACGTGCCTGTCATCGCCGACGCCGACACGGGCTACGGCGGCGTGCTGAACGTGCGAAGGACAGTTAGGCAGTACGAACGGGCTGGCGTGGCAGCCATCCATATCGAGGACCAAGAATCGCCCAAACGCTGCGGACACCTGGACGACAAGAAGGTGATCTCCACCCAGGACATGGTCCAGAAGATACGGGCCGCAGTGGACGCCCGCACCGACGACGATTTTACGATCATCGTGCGCACAGACTCCATCGCAGTTACAGGTTGGGACGACGCCATGCACCGCTGCGATGAGTACATAAAGGCCGGAGCCGACGTTCTATTTGTCGAAGCATTACGCACCCCGGAGGAAGTTGAGCAGGTAGCTAAGAACCTGGACATTCCCCTGCTGTTTAATTTCGTCGAGTCTGGCAAATCTCCGTTGCTCTCCGCCTCAGAGCTTGAAAAGTTCGGCTTCAAGATCGTCATCTACCCGGCCAGCGCCCTGTTGTCGGTGACGCATGTTGTCGGGCGGGTCATGGCCCAATTGAAGGATAAGGGCACCACCGCTCACCTGATGGACGACATGGTCAGTCTAGAAGACTGTTTCGAGACCATGGGGCTGTCCACAATGCTGGCCGAAGACGCGCGGTTCGCCAGTCTTGCCTAGGCGTGCTGCCTCCATCCAAATTACCGCCAAATCACCGCCGAAATACCGCAACTTCTACATATCCGGCACGGATGGAACTTTTATTAGGGGCGTTCCGTCATTAATATAGAGATATGGCAGAGAGCAGAGAGCACACCGGGTTAGGGGTCGAACAGTTTCTGGAAAAATTGCCCAGAGAACTGTCCCGCTGGGAGAGCGATGGCATCATCACCTCCGAGCAGGGGCAGGCCATCCTCGGCAGCTATTCCCCATCAGAGTTGGCCCCCGCATCCAGCCGGGCGCAAGGAAGATTGGTCACTAGCCTTTCGATCGTCGGCTCGGTGTTGTTGGGGCTGGGTGTAATCCTCTTCTTCGCAGCCAACTGGGATGGCATCGACCGGTGGCCCAAGGTCGGTATCGTCCTAGCCTCCATCATCACCGCCCACGGGCTGGGCTATTACCTACGCTATCACCGTGACTACCGCCGGGTCGGGTCGGCGATGATGCTGCTGGCTTGCCTCATCTACGGGGCCGGGGTTCACCTGATTGGCCAGGCCTACAACGTCGACGTGAACGATCCCAGTTTGATGCTCTTCTGGTTCCTCGGCGTTTTGCCTCTGGTCTATATCGTCAGGTCCCAGCCGATCCAATTCCTTGGCTTGGCGCTGTTCCTGCTGGCTGTGGGGTTCCGATTGCCCGATTGGCTCGACCCCATACCCCGGGGCGAGGCGGTCCTGGGATTGGCCCTATTCTTGATCCTGGGTTTGATGATCCTGGCCATCGGGCGGTTGAAAGAAGAGATTCCCGCCCTTCGGGACTATTCGGAGGTCTTCCAACTCGTCGGCATGATCACGGCCTTGGGAGCGCTCTTTGTGCTGACGTTCCGAGACATTTTCGACTCTTTCAACAGAGGCGGGAGCGGCGGTTTTATCGAAGGCGAAGCCGAACTGGGCTTCCGAGTCATGATCGTCGTGGCCGGAGCACTGACGCTGGCGTTGGTCCTGGCGGCTGCCTGGCTGCACCGGCGCCGGGAACGGGAATTTACACTCACCGGGGTCGAAGGTGTAGCCATCGCCATCCTTTTGGCCGCGGCATACGTGGTGATCGGAGTGGACACCGGAGGCGAGGTGGTCTTTGCCGTGACTTTCAACGTACTGCTGGGCGTATCCCTCCTTGGCATCCTGGTGTCTGGGTATCTTCGAGGACGGGAGCTATGGGTGAACATCGCACTGCTATTCATCGGCGTTGACGTCATCGCCCGCTACTTCGAATACAGTTGGGGCCTGCTGGACAAGTCGTTCATCTTTGTTGCCGCAGGCGTGATTCTTCTCCTGGGCGGTTTCGTCGTCGAGCGGGGCCGTCAAAAGATGTTGGAACGCATCCGGTCTGGGCCGTCTTCATCATGAGCAGCTTCATGAAGATAGCGTTCTGGGCCACAGTGGCCGGGCAGATCATCCTGCTGGTCGCCTTCATCGCGGTCAAAGAGAACACACTGCGGACTGGAACCAGCGTGGTGCTGCAGACCGTGCCGGTCGACCCTTTGTCTTTGCTCCAGGGCGAGTACGTTAATTTGAGGTATGAGATCAGTGAGATACCCGGCGACCTCCACCCTGTCGTCAGACCGGGCGAACAGTTCTATGTGCAACTACTTGAAGACAGCGATGGCGTCTGGAGAGGGATTCAATACGGCCAGCAAAAACCAGGGCCCGACCGGGTCTTCATGAGAGGCACAGTGGGCGAAAGGAGCCAATTGGAGTTCGGCATCAACACCTATTTCATTCCCGAAGGAACCGGGCGCATCATCGAACAGTCGGCAGATGTAAAGGTCCGTGTGGCCGTTAGTTCTGGGGGAACAGCAGTGATCGAAGAGTTGCTGTTGAACGGCGAACCTTTCGACCCAGCAACCATTCCGGTGGTCCCACGCGATAGAGAACCGCCTCCGATTCCGCCTGGCGGACAGCCAGTACCCAAACCCTAAAGCAGAGCAGAGACATGTCAAACGTCGTTCTCGTCGTCGATATGGTTAAGGGTTTTCTAGAGCCGGGCCACAATCTCTACTGCGGCGATGATTCCCGAAAGATCATTCCCAATATCCATAGCCTGCTCACCCGTGAACGGGACGCCGGTGCTGAGATTCTCTTCATCTCAGACCACCACGACCCCGACGATCTGGAGTTCCAGGTGTTTCCGGTTCACTGCGTCAGAGGCACCGAGGAACCCCACGTCATTGCCGAGTTGTCGGAGTTCGTGACTGGCGACAACGTCATCCCCAAGAACCGATACAGCGGTTTCTTCAATACGGCTCTGGAAGCTCGCCTCGCCGCCGTAGGGCTCGACAAGGTCATCATCTGCGGCGTCTGCACCGACATCTGCGTTTTGCACACCGCCTCTGACGCCCGCAACCGCGACTATGCCGTTGAGGTGCCCTCCGATTGTGTGGCCAGTTTCAATCCCGACGCCCATGTTTGGGCTCTCGCCCATCTCAAAGACATCCTAGGCGCTTCGGTGATCTAGGCCCTTAGACTACGCCCCAGAAAACATTGCTTTACGAGCCTAAATCCGGCATTCCAACCTTGCTATTCCTGGAAGCCGCCAGGTATCATGAGCCTAATATCTAGCCTATCGTCCTAGTCGCCATCGGGCCGCTCAGAGAGGAAGGCACAATGCTCTACCGCTCGTACAAATACTCCCAGTGGGACGGCACCCAGCAGATATTCGAATTGGACGCCGACCAGTTGATGGACCTTCTGTCAGAAGACATCCTAAATCAGGGGGATGTCATGCGGGCGCTGCGGGATCTGATGCGTAAGGGCATCCAGGACCAAGACGGCCGGCAGATGCCTGGCCTGAGAGACCTGATGGAACAGTTGAAGAACCAGCGCCGCCAACAACTGCAACAGCACAACATGGACTCGGTGGTCGATGATCTCAAGGAACGGCTGGAAGACATCGTCAAGACCGAGCGGGAAGGCATTCAGCGCCGGTTGGACGAGGCGAAAGAACAGGTCGAAGCCAACCAAGACGACGACAAAGACCAGCAGAATAGCTTATTCGACCTGCTGGAAAAGCGGGCCGACCACAACCGCGAGAAGCTTGATGACCTGCCCGAAGGACTTGGCGCTCAGCTCAAGGAGTTGATGGAGTACGACTTCATGGACCCCGAGGCCCAGCAGAAGTTCCAAGTACTGCTGGACATGCTGAAGAGCCAGATGGCCCAGAACATGGGCCAGCAGATGATGGACCAGGTAAAGGGCATGTCGGAAGATGACATGGCCGCCACCCGCGAGATGATGCAGCAACTAAACCAGATGCTGCGAGACAAGCTGTCGGGCCAAGAGCCAGACTTTGATGGCTTCATGCAGCAGTTCGGCCAGATGTTCGGCGACAATCCGCCGCAGAGTTTCGATGAACTGTTGGAACAGTTGCAGCAGCAGCTAGCCCAGATGCAATCCATGCTCGAAAGCATGTCGCCCGAAGCACGGCGCGAGATGGAAGACGCGCTAGCTCAAGCCCTGGACCCTGAAACCCAGCGCGAGATGGCCCAGTTCGCCGCCATGATGGAACAATTGATGCCCATGGACGACCTCCGCCGCCAGTATCCGTTCCTGGGTGACGCCAGCCTGTCTATGGACCAAGCCATGGAGATGATGCGCGGCCTGCAAGAACTGGACCAACTTGAACAGTCTCTCCAAGAAGCCATGCGCACCGGCAACATGGACGACATCGACCCAGACAAACTGGCCGAGCTGCTGGGCGACGAAGCACGGCGCACCTACGACGAGATGGACCGGCTAAGGAAGCTGTTTCAAGAGGCCGGGTACGTCACCAACGACGAAAAGATGGACCTAACGGCAAGGGGCATCCGCCGCATCGGCCAAAAGGCCTTGAAAGAGGTTTTCGCGCACCTCAAGAAAGACCGGATGGGCAACCACGCGATGCACTCCCGTGGCGCCAACGGCGACATACTGGGAGAGACCAAGAAATACGAGTTCGGCGACCCCTTCCAAGTAGATTTGCAAGCCACCGTCAAGAACGCAGTCCTTCGTGGCGGACCTCAAGTCCCTGTCCGACTCAGCCCAGAAGATTTTGAAGTCTTCCGCAACGAGCACATGACCAAGACCTCTACCGTCCTTTTATTGGACCAAAGCCGGTCAATGGGCCTCTTCAATAACTGGCAAGCGGCCAAGAAGGTCACGTTGGCTCTGATGGCCCTGATGCGCAGCCAATACACCCGAGACAGCCTCCACATCGTCGGGTTCTCCGATTACGCTCGCGTGATAAAAGAAGACGACCTGGCCAAATGCTCTTGGAACGCCTGGGTATCGGGCACCAATCTTCACCACGCATTGATGCTGGCCCGGAAGCTCCTCTCCAGGGAGAAGGGCGGCACCCGGCAGATATTGGTGATAACCGACGGCGAACCCACCGCCCATCTTGAAGGCGACCAGGCGTTCTTTGCCTATCCGCCCAGCCACCGCACGGAACTGGAAACCTTGAAAGAGGTGAGGAAGTGTACCCAAGAAGACATCGTGATCAACACGTTCATGCTGGAGAACAACTACCAGTTGGTCAACTTCGTGGACCGCATGACCCGCATCAACAATGGCCGGGCCTTCTATAGCAGCTCCGCCAACCTGGGCGAATACCTATTGGTGGATTACGTGACCAACCTCAAGAAGCGAGTCTCTGCTTAGCCAGTTACCGAAGATCAAATAGCTGAACCGAGCCAGTTCTCCCTTTTTTGAGGACACCCGCTCTGTTAAGATAAAGACACAATCGAATATCTAGGGTCGTGCGGTCGGTCTGAGCAAGGCTTGGCCACACTTTTAAGACGGTCCCGAGAGGCTGGCAAAGTAGAGCGTCCCAAATCTCCGCCTGGTGCATCTTCTGCACCTGTTGTGTGAGTTGCTCGCGCCCTTGCCAGTAGACGGTAAGGGTTTTTTTATTGGCCGGCGCCAACTCGAAAGCCCTTTCGGATCACACGGGCGAACGAGCCTGGTTAAATAAACAGATGCAAGAACGACAAATAATGAATCAAGAGGACGTGCGCCGCGCCCTGATCAGGGTGGCGCACGAGATACTTGAGCGCAACCGGGGAGCAGAAGAGCTGGTGATCGTGGGTATCCACACCGGAGGGGTACACCTGGCACGCCGTATCGCCGCCAGCCTGGCAGAGCTTGAGAACGTGGAAGTCCCTGTGGCTACCTTGGATGTTAGCTTCTACCGGGACGACATCCGACAGCGAGCACAGCCTAAGATACAACCCACCGACATACCGATGGGTATCCAGGGCAAGCGGGTGGTACTGGTGGATGACGTTCTGTACACCGGCAGGACGGTCCGCGCCGCCATGGACGCGTTAGTGGACTTCGGCCGGCCCCAGCAGATACAACTGGCCATACTGCTAGACCGGGGCCATCGGGAACTCCCCATCCGAGCTGACTACGTGGGCCAAAACCTGCCCACCGCGATCCAAGAGCGCGTGAAAGTTCGCCTGATGGAGACCGACGGCACCGACGAAGTGGCTCTGATCTTCGAGGACGGTGTCGAGGAAGACCAAGAACTTCTGGAAAACCCGGATTCCGATATGGATACCGATGACGCTGAAGAGTAACAGCCGCGATCCGATGGGGAGCGCCAGGACTAAGTGATATGAGCCTATCCCGAACAATAGATTCCCCAGACATCGACGGTCTATTGGCCATTGAACCGACGCCGCGAAAGCACGTTCTGGACCTGGACGATTTCTCTCAAGAGGAGATATCGGCGGTCTTGGAATCCGCCCGAGGCATGAAAGAGGTCCTCGGTCGCGATATCAAGAAGGTTCCAGCCCTGCGCGGCAAGGTGGTTGTGACTCTTTTCTACGAGGCCAGCACCCGCACCCGAATGTCGTTCGAAGAGGCAGGCAAGGTCCTCAGCGCCGACGTGATCAATATGTCAGCGTCGGGCAGCAGCGCCGAAAAAGGCGAATCACTGCTCAACACCGGCCTGACCATCCAGGCGATGGGAGTGGACACCATAGTGCTGCGCCACCCTCATTCCGGAGCGCCCTACCTGCTGGCCCAGCATTTGGATAACGTCAGCATCATCAACGCCGGAGACGGACTCCACGCCCATCCCACGCAAGCTTTACTTGACATGTACACGGTGCAAGATAAGCTCGGCTCCAGCGAGCCGGGTTCCCCAAATTCGATAGAAGGGCTTAAGGTGGTCATCGTTGGAGACGTGCTCCATAGTAGGGTGGCCCGCTCCGACATCTGGGGGTTCGCCAAGATGGGAGCGAAAGTCGTCCTCTCCGGCCCCGCAACCCTGATGCCGCCCGATCTTCTGAGGTCAACCAAGAGAATCGCCCGTTCTCCCTTCGCGTCCTTGGTCGAAGTGGACACCGATCTGGACCGGGCCATCGAAGGCGCAGACGTGGTTATGGCCCTCCGCCTGCAAAAAGAGCGGCAGCATGCCGGATTCTTGCCCAGCATCCGGGAATACATCCGCCGCTGGCAGATCACAGAAGAGCGGCTGGCCAAGGCCAAACCCAGCGTTTTGGTCATGCACCCCGGACCGATGAATGAAGGTATCGAGATCGGCTCTAGTATTGCCCATGGTGGAAGATCAGTGATCGAAGAGCAAGTCACCAACGGAGTGGCCATACGCATGGCGCTGCTGTTTCAATTGACCGCCGGACCCAGGTAATAGTCCCAAGTAATAGTCCAAGGCAATAGTCCCAGGCCAATAATTCGAATTCCAGAACGTGGGAGAGGTGCGTGGAACCAGAAACCATCCTGATACGCGGCTCCAGGATCGTTGACCCCAGCCGTCAGTTGGACCGGGTGGGGGATCTGCTGCTCGGCGGCGGTGAGATACTCGCCGCCGGAAGATTGGGGAGGGACCGTGTGCCCGACGGCTGCCGGGTCATAAACGGCGCCGGTCTGGTGGCCAGTCCGGGCTTCATCGACCTGCACTGTCACCTCCGCGAGCCTGGGTTTGAATACAAAGAGACCATCGCCGCCGGTTCTAGGGCCGGGGCCAAGGGGGGCTTCACCACCCTCTGTTGCATGCCCAACACCGACCCGCCCATCGACAACGCCGCGGTGGTCGACTTCATACATCAACGGGCCCGCCACGATTCTCTGGTGCGCATACTCCCCATCGGCTGCGTCACGAAGGGGCGAAAAGGGCACGAACTAGCCGAGATGGAAGAACTGGCCAGCGCCGGGGTGGTCGCCTTCAGCGACGACGGAGACCCGGTTTACGATGCCAACCTGATGCGGCTGGCCCTGACCTATAGCTCGGACCTGGGACTGGCCATCAGCAACCACTGCCAGGACCGGTCATTGTCCTGCAACGGGGTCATGGCTGAAGGCTCGGTTGCGACCCATCTGGGTCTGGCCGGTATCCCTGCTGCCGCCGAAGAAGCGATGATCGCCCGGGACATCGCTCTGGCCGAAGCCACCGGCGGACGGCTCCACGTGGCCCACCTCAGCACTGCCGGCAGTGTGCCGCTGGTCCGAGAGGCCAAGCAGCGGGGGCTTTCTGTAACCGCTGAGGTTTGCCCCCACCACCTGACTATCACAGATCAATGGGTGTTGGGTGACAAGGGTGAACCCAACACTGTGGCCGGAGGACGGGCCTACGACACCAGCACCAAAGTTTATCCTCCACTTCGTGCCCAGCGGGACGTTGACGCTTTGATCGAGGGTCTAGCGGACGGCACCATCGACTGCATCGCCACCGACCACGCCCCGCACGACCTGACCAGTAAACAGGTGACCTACGAGGACGCCGCATTCGGAATAAGCGTTTTGGAGACTGCGTTGGGCTCGCTGCTGCAACTGGTGCACAGCCGGAAATTGAGCATGGGCGCGATGGTCGACCGGTTAACCACCGGACCGGCACGAGTATTGGGCGAAAGCTATGCCGACCTGGCATCCATGCAGTCGGGAAGCCCCGCCGACATCGTATTGTTCGATCCTTCCCAGGAGTGGACTGTTGACACCTCCGAGTTCGAGTCAAAGGGCAGAAACACACCTCTGGAAGGCAGCGTTCTAAAAGGCCGCGTGGTGGCCACATTCGCTTCGGGACGCCTGGTCTATCAAGGGCCGGAACTGAAGATCGAAGAACCGCAAGCCAGTCCGTAATTGGCATTAGACCAACAAGAAATCTGATCAAGGGCGGGTGCGCTAGATTGCACAAGGCAGCCTATCTGGTCTTGGAAGACGGCTCAGTTCACGAAGGAGTCGGCTTTGGCGCTGAGCAAGATGGCATCGGCGAAGTTGTGTTCAACACCAGCATGACCGGCTATCAAGAGATACTGACCGACCCTTCTTACGCAGGGCAATTGGTGACCCTCACCTATCCATTGGTTGGCAATTACGGCATCAACGCCGAGGATTCCGAGTCGGCCCGGATCCGGGTCGGTGGAATGATCGTTCGAGAACATTGCGAGTTGCCAAGCCACGGCCGCAGCGACCGCACCCTACATCAGTTCCTTGACGGTCAGGGCATACCAGGGATCAGCGAGATTGACACCAGGGCGGTCACCCGTAGGCTCCGGTCTCAGGGAGTGATGATGGGCATCATCACCAGCGGAGCGCCCGATGCGGCTTTGAAAAGACTGCAGGACGCCACTCCGTATGGTGACCTGGACCACGTTTCCACCGTCAGCACTGCCGAGCAATACGATTGGAACTCCTCAGACGATGACCTGCCAGACGCCAAACACCGGATTCTAGTCACCGATTGCGGCCTCAAGTACAACATCCTGCGGCAGTTACGCCGCCGGGGTTGTCGGGTGACCGTAGTGCCGGCCGCCACTCCAGCCGAAGAATTGCTGGCCATGAACCCCTCTGGAATCTTGCTGTCCCCTGGACCAGGTGATCCGAAGCTGCTGGGTTATGCGGTCGACAGTGCCCGCCAGTTATTGGGCCGCGTCCCCGTGATGGGGATCTGTCTGGGGCACCAGATCGTTGCCCGGGCCCTGGGCGCCGAAACCTTCAAACTGAAATTCGGTCACCGGGGCGGCAACCATCCGGTCAAGGATCTAGCCGGCAGTCGTGTTTACATAACAGCCCAGAACCATGGGTATGCCGTCAGTTCCGAAAATTTGCCCTCAGGCTTGGAAGTCTCACATATCAACTTAAATGATCAAACTGTGGAAGGGTTGCGCCATAAAGACATGCCCTTGTTTACCATACAATATCACTCTGAGGCTTCACCTGGACCCAGGGACAACGAGTACCTGTTCGACCAGTTCATAGATATGGTCGAAGATTTTCGCGGCTGACTTTTGGCCAGCTCAATCTCGGAAGCCTCCAACCAAGATTAGGGCGGTATGGTTCCCAACGGGTGCCATCGATCAAGGAGGTTGCCTCTGAGCGAACGGCGATTCGGAATGCGGTTATTGAATAGGGTGATTGACTTAACCAAGCCCATATTCAGATTCCGGCCACTACCGGCGTTTATCTTATTGGAGGATTATTAATGTCTTCATTCGCCATGTTCCTGCTGGATGGGGGTGTGGATGTGGAGGTGGCGGTGGATTTCGCGGGTTTACCAACTTTCCTGTCAGAGGAATCAGCCCGCTATTCATGTGGTGAGTACGTTTACCAAATTAGCGCAGGCAAAGGAGTCTTGGGAAAGCGTTGGAACCTGATGGTTAACGCCATGGATCCCAACATGCAAGGCCAGCCTTTGTATCCACTGGGACGTATGGAGATCGAGCCCGTCGAGGAGGATATGTCGCATATCAAGATTCCCCCGCGGATCGAGCAAAATGTTCTCGGAGAGGATGCCGCCGATTGGGACGGCAAACTCTTCGCTTCATTCGTGTCTCAGTTACTGAACTCGCTGCACTCGCGTGGCCTGATAGACCTGCCGGGCGTGCTGCCAACCAGGTAGCAGACCAAACGGCGCGTCACAATAGCCAAAACGCGCAGCCGGGTATAACATCCATAGGCACATATCTTGGACCCCAATATGGGGCCGTGGCCGTAGAGCACTGCGGAAAGGACGACTAAAATTTCCGTCAAGCCAAAAAAAGTGCTCGTTATCGGTTCCGGCCCCATTGTTATTGGTCAAGCAGCCGAGTTCGACTACGCCGGCACTCAGGCTTGCAAATCCCTCCGAGAAGAGGGCGTGACCACCGTTCTCGTCAATTCCAACCCGGCCACGATTATGACCGACGAGGGCATTGCAGACCGTGTCTACATCGAGCCGCTCACGGTGGCGGTCCTAGAGAGAATCATTCGCAAGGAACGGCCCGACGGCATCTTGCCAACCCTAGGCGGTCAGACCGGCTTGAACTTGGCCGTCGAATTGGCCGATGCCGGGGTATTAGAGCGCTACAACGTCGGCCTCCTGGGCACCCCATTGGAGACGATCCGCCGTTCGGAAGACCGTGAATACTTCCGAAACTTTCTCCACGATATCAACGAGCCCGAGCCCGAGAACATCAGCGTCAAGACCATCGAAGAAGCGTGGGCCGCCGCCAAACAGATGGGCCTTCCTCTGGTGATTCGGCCCGCCTACACCCTTGGAGGAAGCGGCGGCGGCATCGCCAACACCGAGGAAGAATTCGACCGCTTTGCCCGCTCCGGCCTGGCCGCCAGCCCCATATCCCAGGTGCTGCTGGAACGCTCCCTGGTCGGCTGGAAGGAAGTGGAGTACGAGGTGATGCGGGACAGCGCCGACAACTGCATCACCATCTGCAACATGGAAAATATGGACCCCATGGGCGTCCATACCGGCGACAGTATCGTGGTAGCCCCAAGCCAAACGCTGAGCGATAAGGAATACCAGATGCTGCGCACGGCCAGCCTCAAGATCATTCGAGGCCTGGGTATCGAAGGCGGGTGCAACGTCCAATTCGCCCTACAGCCCCATCCCAGAATATCCAAAGCCCTTGGGCAAGTATGGTACCCCGAGTCCCCCTACTACGTGATCGAGGTGAATCCGAGGGTCAGCCGAAGTTCTGCGCTGGCCAGTAAGGCCACCGGCTACCCCATAGCAAGGGTCGCGGCCAAGATCGCGGTGGGCAAGAGACTGGACGAGATCGAAAATGCAGTCACCGTCCGCACCAACGCTGCCTTCGAGCCTGCCTTGGATTATTGTGTGGTCAAGATTCCCCGGTGGCCCTTCGACAAATTCCCCAATGGCGACCGGCGCACCACCACTCAGATGAAAGCCACCGGAGAGGTCATGGCCATCGACCGGTCCTTCGAGGCAGCCATGCAGAAGGGTTCGCGGTCCTTGGAGTTGAGTGGCCGCACCCTGCTCTGGGAGGATCCCGCCTGGCGATCAGAACGCGCCGACGGGAAATTGTCCTTGGACCAACTGCCATTGTGGCCCAATGACGAGCGCCTCTGGGCCTTGATGTCGGCGCTACGGCAAGGCGCAACGGTTGACGCGCTCGTTGATCACACCTACTTCGATCCCTGGTTCATCAACGCCCTTGAGCGCATCGTAAAGATGGAGCGCCGATTGCTGGGTGAAAACCTCACGCCCAGTTTGCTTCGATCGGCCAAGCGGATGGGCTTTTCCGACAGCCAGGTGGGCACCCTGGCGGATATGCTGCCGGAGCAGGTGCGCAATCAACGGCACGAATGGGGCTTGAAGCCGGTGTACAAAACCGTGGACACCTGCGCTGCCGAGTTCGAGGCCGTCACTCCCTATTACTACAGCACCTACGACCAGGAGAATGAAGCCCTGCCTTTGGAAGGAAAGAAGGCGGTGGTGATTGGCAGCGGCCCCATCCGCATCGGCCAGGGTATCGAATTCGACTATTGCTGTGTGCAAGCCGCCTCTTCGCTCTCCGAAGCTGGGGTCCGCAGCATCATGATCAACTCCAATCCGGAAACCGTATCCACCGACTTCGACGCTAGTGACCGGCTCTATTTCGAGCCGCTGGACGAGGAATCGGTGCGGGACATATTGGAGAACGAAGAGATCGACAACGTGCCGCCTCCATCGGTGGTCCAGTTCGGCGGCCAAACTGCCATCAATCTTTCCCAGTCCCTCGCGATGGCCGGCATGCCCATATTGGGCTCCAGCGCCGAGGCCATCGACATAGCCTCCAACAGAGAAAGGTTCGAGGACTTCCTATCTCGGCTCGGCATACCCCAGCCGCCCGGCGCCGCGGTGACCTCAGTCGAAGAGGCCTTGAAGGTGGCCCAGAACATCGGATATCCCTCGGTGGTCCGGCCGAGCTACGTGCTGGGCGGGCGCGCCATGGAGATTGTCCAGAACGCTACAGAGCTGATCCATTACCTCTCCGCTGTCACTGAGATGTCACCCGACAAGCCGGTGTTGATCGACCGGTACATGGAGGGGAAAGAGTGCGAAGTAGATGCGGTCTGTGATGGAGAGCAGGTGCTGATTCCGGGGATCATGGAGCACATAGAGCGGGCCGGAGTCCATAGTGGCGATTCCATGGCGATCTATCCAGCCCTGAATCTCAGCCCCAGGGAGATTGACACCATCGTCGACTACACCACCCGCATCGGTTTGGCGCTGGGAATAAAGGGCCTGATGAATGTCCAGTTCGTCATACACGGGGGCCCCGCCTACCGTAGCCCCATGACTCCTCAGGACGACAGTGAAGCGACCGCAATCTACATCATTGAGGTCAACCCGAGAGGTAGCCGCACCATACCATTCATTTCCAAATTGACCGGTGTGCCGGTGGCAAAGTTGGCAACCCGCGTGATGTTGGGAGAAACTCTGAAGGAACAGGGTTATCCGGGAGGTCTGTGGCCCACCCAGAATTTGGTCGGCGTGAAGGCCCCCGTGTTCTCGATGGCCAAACTGGTGGGAGTGGACTGGCACCTAGGGCCTGAGATGAAGTCCACCGGTGAAGTTATGGGGGTGGACCGTGACTACCAGAAAGCTCTGACCAAGGCTCTCTTGGCGGCCAACCTAAACTTCCAACCCGGAACCGGCGTACTACTCAGCATCGCCGATCAGCACAAAGCGGAGGCAGTCTCCCTTGTGCGTGACCTCCACAAGGCAGGGTGCCTGCTGTACGCAACCGAAGGGACGACGGCAATGATCTCTGCCATGGGAGTGCCAGTCAACATGACCACAAAGAAGCTGAGCGAAGGCCATCCCAATGTGGTGGACGTGATAGAAGACGGAAGCGTTAGCGCGGTTGTGAACACCATCTCTGGCGCGCCCCAGGTCATGCGGGACGGGTTCTACATCCGGAGGGCGGCGGTGGAGAAACACATCCCATGCTTCACTTCAATGGATACGGCTAGAGCAGCAGCGGAGAGCCTATCGATCGAACCGGCGACCTACGACATTGCGACCATCAGCGAGTACCGAGGTCGCGGCTAGGCTTGCTACCAGTCCATCTCCATTCCCAACCCCTTGGCTTTTGCCGCTAATCCTGGAGCGGGTGACTCCACCTGAGTCCACTAAATCGCCTGTAGTCCTGGTCCGTAGTCACCCATTCGTTTCCGGATTCTATGGCCAATGCTGCGAAATAGGCGTCTGGTATCAGATTACCTCTGGCGCCCGACTCTCGGCACAAACGAATGAATATCTCCCAATGACGCGGGCCTGGGCGCATACTCACCGCGTTGGGCTGGTCTCTCAGTTGGATGGCGAAATCCAACGCGGCCTCCAGGCTGCTAGGTGGATCGAAAACGGAAGGGTGAGTAACAAACCGCAGAAATCCGGCTAATACCTGTTCCGGGATTCCATACGCCTGATCGCTATTGATAACGTCCTCCAACCACTGCCGATGAGCATCGTGGTCAGGGGAGTCTTGACGGTGTGCGTAGACGAGGACGTTAACGTCAATCAGGTACATCTACCTGCTCTAACATGTCCAGTAACTTCGCGGAATCGTCTAGGTCCACTCCAGGCCTAAGTCCACGCCCCGAGACCGTAGTTAACGTGATCCGGTCCCGTCTCGGACTGGCGGTCTGCGGTGACAACGCCTGTCTTAGAGCGTCCTCAATAACTGATGTGAGGCTGCAACCCATGAGGGCCGCATGGGCTTTGGCTTCTCTAAGCAACTGGTCGTTGATGCGAATGGTGGTCCTCATACATAACCAGTATGAGCTTGTGACATAAATATGTCAATATGTCAAAATGGTGCAGACACTTCTGCTACCAATCCATCTCCAGACCCAGCCCCTTGGCCTTGGCTGAATCGTAGGCCAACTTGGCGGCGGCCACATCGGCCACACCCGTGCCCATGATCTTGGCGTAGATCACCTGGTCATTGTTGTCACGACCCGTTACTGCCCCTGACACCACGTGCCTGAGCTCATGCACCTTGCTCCATTGCAGGAGTCCCTTGTCCACCGCGCTGCAAAGGTCTCCCGCTTCGATGGCTGCCTGTTCCATTGAGTCCACAATCAACTTTCCAGCGCGGGTAATCGTGGCTTCATCGACCTCCCGGGCGCGCCAGGTGGTGGGTCCGGCGCCGATGACGGTACTGCCATCCTTGAGCCAAGCCCCTTCGACCACCGGATCCATGGTGGCGGCGACGCATAGAACCACGTCGCAGTCACGAACGGCCTGTTCGTTGGTTGGTTCAGAAGAGACTTCGATGCCCAGAGCGTCGGTCATACTGCGGGAGAACTCCTCTCGGCGCTCTTGAGTGCGGCTGTACGCCTTGACCTTCTTGATCGCCCTGACCTTGGACACCGCCTCTAGCTGCGTCGGGGCCTGACCGCCGGTGCCGATGATGCCCACTGTGACATCTCCTGGCTTGGCCAGGTGCTTTACCGCGACTCCGGTGGTAGCCCCGGTGCGCAACTGCCCCAGCCGGTTCGCCTGGGTGTAGCAGAGAAGAGCCCCAGTGTTCGCGTCGTACAGGCTGACTTGGAATGAATAGGCGCCCTTGACCACTGTGTACGTCTTTACGCCCAGCAATCCCTCGTGAAAAAGGCCACCGCCCATCACGGACAACATCCCGCTTTCGACGATTATCTTGCGGCGGGTCATATTGTGGGCCTGGCCGTTGCCGTACTGCCGCTGCATGGATTCTATGGCCTCCAGCATGGCGTCCATGGTCACGCATTGGGCCACATCTTCGTCTTTCAGGAAAAGGGTCATTGTGGGTTACCTCCACCGGAGTTTGGGCACGCCGGGGTTTGGGCACAAATATACGATTGCCCGATTGGTGGTGGCTAGTATACGTCTGGGGGAAGGCACTGGCTATATGCAGGCTGGACGGCTGAGAGTGTTGAAAAAGAAAACCTCAGGACTGACCTAGTTCCGGGCCGGCTCTGGGCTACTTGAAGAAATCCCGGTTCTTGGCGATGTAGTGCCGCCATTGTGAGGGAACGGTGAATTCGTCGAAGATGGCGTTGACCGGACACACCGATACGCAATACGAGCAGTCGATGCAAGTGGATGGGTCTATGTAGTACATCTCCTCTTGATCAGTGGAAATGATGCAGTCTACAGGACAAACTTCCACGCAGGAAGCGTCTTTAACCCCAGAACATGGCTCTGTAATTATATATGGCATGCCGATACCGTACAGGAAAATTCTGAATCATGGCCTAAGAGCTTAGGCACAACGATACCGAAAATATCAGTGGGCAGCTGTATTTTCAAATCAGGCACTTATTTTGTCAAGGGATAGTATGTGATATATTATATTAGATAATTCATGGTGCTCAAAGGTGTTAAAAGGGGTGCTGAATGGAACTTAGGGAATTAATTAGCTTTTATCACGTTGCCCGAGTGCTCAGCGTTTCCAAGGCGGCGAGGACCCTGGAACTGGGTCAGCCGACCGTTACGACCCATCTTAGAAAACT
>JAQBXL010000193.1 GCA_027624135.1 Chloroflexota bacterium | reverse complement strand
CACCACTGCTTTCTCGCCCCAGAACCCCCCGAGAGGGGCCGCACCCACCGCAGGCGGTGGATCTGGGGGGCACAGATTTCCTTGACAGGTGCACGAGGCTCCCGTAATATTTGTGGTTGAGGTTCAAATGGATTACGCAGTATTCAAAACAGGCGGTAAGCAGTACCGGGTTAAACCCGGCGATACCTTGGATGTCGAGCTCCTGCCCAACGCTGTAGATACATTAGCCGAATTCGGCGAAGTGTTGGCCCTATCCGACGGTGGCGAGGTAACCATCGGCGCCCCCCTTGTTGAAGGCGCCAAGGTGACCGCCCAGGTCTTGTCTCACTACAAAGACCGGAAGTTGATGGTCTACAAGTACAAGGCCAAGACCCGGTATCGCAGAAAGCGCGGCCACCGGCAGACCTACACACGGCTGCGGATTCAAGATATTGAACTTAGAGCGTAGCGGCTGGGGAGCTAAGGCTCGGTCGAGTCCCCCTTAGTCGCTCTTGAGTATTCACAAAAGCGTGCACAGGTGTTCTCGGGAGCGCGTACAACCAGCGCAAACAATAGGAAGTAACTAATGGCCCATAAAAAGGCTGGCGGCAGCACTAGCAACGGAAGAGATAGCGTCTCCAAACGGCTCGGAGTCAAGAAGTTTGGCGGCGAGCGCGTCACCAGCGGATCGATCATCATCAGGCAACGGGGCACCCGCATCAAGCCCGGCACGAACGTCGGCTTGGGCCGCGACTACACCATCTTCGCCACCATTGACGGCGAAGTGAAGTTTGAATGGGCCTCCAAGGGCCGCCGGCGCGTCAGCGTTTATTCGCAGGAAGTCGCCTAACCTAGACTTCTTAGACATAGACCAAATAATTTTAATCGACTGGTAAGTAATGAAAGCAGATATCCACCCTTATTTCTATAACGCTACAGTGACCTGTTCCTGTGGCAACGTATTCAACACCGGCGCCACCAAACCTGCGCTGCGTATAGAAGTGTGCAGCAATTGCCACCCCTTCTACACGGGCGAGCAACGTGTTGTTGACACCCAAGGCCGCATCGAACGGATGCGCCGCCGCTATAGCCTGTCATAATTCCCGCCCACTTGGCTGGGGTTACGCAGCAAAACGTTCACAACTGAGATATCGAGGGCGTGAAGCCCTCGATTTTTTATTTCTAGCTATTTAGCCTATCCAACCGGGAGTAATCTCTGTCTTGGCATCCGGTCCCGGTTCAACTATCCAGTATTTAGAGGCACATATTGGCAGAACAGCCCCTACAGTTGTATGGCGGTCAGGCGGTCATCGAAGGTGTGATGATCCGTGGCCGGGACCATTTTGGTCTGGCAGTGCGCCGGCAAGATGGCTCCATCGAGCTGCATCACGAGCGTTTGAGCGCGATCTACAATGGCCGTCCCCGCCGCTGGCCGTTGGTCCGGGGATTTCTAACGCTGGTGGAAACCCTGATCCTGGGGATCAAAGCCCTGCAGCTTTCCGCCAACATGGCCGCCGTTGACCGGATACCAGAGGAAGACGAGGGCATCCCCGCTTGGGTGATGGCTTCCACCTTGGCCGTTTCATTGGTATTTGGCATCGGACTATTCTTCGTAACACCGCTGCTGATCGCCTGGGCGCTGGGACCGCTCCTGAACTCCGACCTACTCAGCGAGATAGTCGAGGGTGTGATTCGGTTGGTGTTTCTCGTGGGCTACATCACCTTGATCGGCATGCTCAAGGACGTAAAACGGGTCTTTGCCTACCACGGCGCAGAGCATATGACTGTGCATGCCTATGAGCATGGATTGCCACTGACGATAGAGAACGTGCGGAAGTTTGGCACCCCCCATCCCCGCTGCGGAACAGCGTTCTTGCTGACGGTGATGGGGGTTTCGGTGGTGGTGTTCGCGCTGCTTCTCGGCCCGTCGCTGGAATGGCGGATCGCGTCGCGCATCCTGCTGCTGCCGTTGATCGCCGCAGTGAGCTATGAGGTGATTCGCTTCAGCGGCCTCCACCAGGACTCGTGGTTCGGGCAAATGGTCGCCAAGCCGGGTCTGTGGCTGCAGAAACTGACCACCAGGCAACCTGATGACGACCAGATCGAAGTTGCCATCCACGCAATGAAAACAGCCATCGCCGCCGATGCAGGCGAGCCCATCGCCAGAGAGGTGCCGCCGTCGGGGATCTGGAATGACCGGTCAGAGACAGAATTGCCACCCGAAACGGGTAGCGCTCCGGGCGGCGCTGCTTAACGGTTGATCAACTGAGGTTCCAGCGGGGATTTTGCTCAGTCTGCTCTTTTAGATAGTCCACGATCCAGTCCCGGACCCCTTCTGCGATATAGAAGGTAGGCTTAACCAGTTCGCTCTCGTTGGCGATCAGCCCTTCTTTCTGGGCGATCGCGGCGACTTCGGTCCCTGGCATCACGCTTACTCCGACCCTCAGGCTGGCCACCGCCGGGTTGATGCTGCGCAGGAAATCCAGCTTCCGATCAACGGTTTCCTTGGTCTCGCCAGGTCCGCCGAAGACCTTGCCGATGTTGTAGTGCAGGTCACTTTCCTCGCACATCCGGCAGACCTCCAGCAAATGGTCGTTGGCCTCCGACATGCTGTTCTTGTCATTGGGGTTGCCACTGCGGTCGACCATCATCACCAGGCCACAACCCGCTTCTTTCATCTTGCCGATCAACTCGGTGTCGCAGTTGAAGCCCGCCAGGCAAGTGTTCCAACGGATATTAACATCGGAGCTGATCAACTCATCGCATAGTGATTTGGCGTGTTCCAAAGGGAGATTGAACCCGTTGTCGACGAAGAACACCTTCTTCATGTCGAATCGGTCCTTCATCTCCTTAACCTCGGCCACGACCTCGTCGATGGGCCGGATCACCCGCCAGCCAGACTCGTTGATCTGGGCCTGTGATGCGTTAGCGGGGTAGTAGAAACCGCCTAGTTTGGTCAGTATGCCGATCCCAAAACCGGCTTTGTTGTATCGCGCCATGTCCAGGTCGTCCAATCGTGGCGGCTTGGCGAACTCAGACGTGCAGTACCCTTCATTCTGCATGGTTTGCCCTTCTTTCTTGTAGACCAGGCCAGGCAGATCGAAGTAGCTGGGTTCTCCAACATCCAAACGGTCGGCCAAAGCGGCGAATGTCTCGCCAGCGTCGCCGGCCAATCCCAGGTCGGGGCCGAGGAACTCGTAGCATTCTCTTGGCAGGATGCTGAAAGCAGGGCCACCGCAGACGATGACGGCGTCACTGACCGACCGGATGCGGTCGACGACGTCCTTGCTGATCGGCAACGCCCAGATGGTGTTCATGTAGCTATGGTTGCTGAGGTTCCGGACGGATATGCCGACCATCTGAGGCTGGAACTCCTTTACGGCCGATTCCACGTCGGCCAGGTGGTCTTCGGAAAACATGAGGTCCAATACCTTGACCTGATGGCGTTCGTGGTCCAGATGCCCGGCGATGTAGGCCAATCCTATCGGCATCGGCTGGGCGTTCAATCTGCTTTGGAGCCGGTCGTGGCGGTTGGTGGCGATCAACAAGATTCGCATGTAATCTCCTTTTGATGAAAAGCCGACTGGTGAAGAGCCGATCTGGGAAGCATATGACCGGCCCATTATCCTCTAGCGTCGAATGAAACACAAAGGGCCGTTTGGCCCCAGATCCACCGCCTGCGGTGGGTGCGGCCCCTCTCGGGGGGTTCTGGGGCGAGGAAGCAGTGGTG
>JAQBXL010000192.1 GCA_027624135.1 Chloroflexota bacterium | reverse complement strand
GGGAGTACAGGGGTTGCCCCATGAAAGCGGGGGAATCGAGCGAATCAGGCCGAATCAGGCCGCATCAGGCCGCATTTGACGCTCTTGGAATGCGGGATTATATTTGCCGGTATCCCCTCGGGAGCTATATCAAGGAAAGGTGGTTCGATCTGGGGAATCCCGGCTAAAACAAACGAAAGAGGCAAATAATGACGACCAACCGGCAGGATTCAACAGCAGATCAAGATTGAACCCCGATCCGGATACTCGGGATTTCCGGCAGCCTGCGCAAAGCATCGTTCAACACAGGACTACTGCGGGCGGCTCAAGCTGCCGCGCCGGCTGGAGTGGAAATCGCAATCTATGACATCAGAGATCTCCCGTTCTACGATGGAGATGTCGAGTCTGAAGGCGACCCAGCGCCGGTGGTCGCTCTCAAGTCGGCGATTCGGAACGCCGATTCAATCATCTTTGCGACCCCCGAATACAATTGGGGGACCTCTGGGGCGCTGAAGAACGCCATCGATTGGGCCTCCCGCGACCGTTCGGAAGGATCGTTGATGGGGAAACCGGCCACCATCATCGGCGCTGGAGGGCGGGCCGGAACCGCCCGAGCTCAGATGCAGTTGCATGAGACCCTTGGCGAGACTGGAACCTTGGTGATGGTGAAACCAGGATTGCAGGTTCAGGCGTTCTCCCCGCAGCAATTCGATGAAGCAGGCAATCTGACGGACGAGAAAACCAAGGAACTATTGGCAAAGCATCTGGAAGCCCTGGTCAAATGGACTATCCAAATCGCCCATCCCATAGAGTTTGTCAGGCATTCTTGTGAGATGGACGCGGCGGCAGTAGGAAGCTAGGGGTCCGGCCGAAACAATGTGTGCGTGCTTGGGAATTATACCGCTAAGCCTTTGGCCTAGGCGCGAACACTCAATGGTAATCCCAACAGATTGTCTTAAAGATGAACTTGATGGTTAAGGCTAGGTCGGAACGATGTGTGCTGTCGGTGTCATTGCTCGTGTTACTACTGGTGACGCTGGGTTGCGGCAATGGGGATGGCGAGACTAGGCGGGAAATAACGGCGGACGACCTGCCTGCAATGGTAATTTCAGCGGAGGAGGCCAGCGACGCCCTGGGCCTGCCGCTGGACGGAGTCCAGGTGATTCCTGACCTTGGTCAGGAGTTCGAGGGGATTGACACCTAGAAGCACGGCCTCTTGTCCGGTTCCTTCGCGATCTACCGGCCATCGCAGCAGGGCGACGTTGGTGTTCTCATGACGTTGGCGTTGTTCGAAAACGCAGAAGGCGCTAGCCGGCGCTAGAAGGGATATCCTTGAGAAGCTGGATCAGGAAGCCGAAAGGTTTCAGACTACACACGCCAAGTTCGATGCCGGTGAAATTGGAGACGAAGCCCAGGGCATAGTTGGACACGGATCGCCTGGCGAACCCTGGACAACCGGGGTCTCTCTACGGCCGGACAAGGTATTGGCTTTCATCTGGATCGTGCACAATGATGAAGCGGACCTGCGCCAACAAGCGGGTGATCTAGCGAGAAGTGTCACGAAAGCTATCGAGGAATTCCGAGATGGCTAGACGAAAGCAGCAAAATCAGGGCTAGCCGACGGATCGGCGATCTACTGGCTAAACCCTGGGCCAAACCTCAAGGGCGAGAAACTCTTGCATGACGATGATATCGCTGGGATCGCCCACCCTTGAACTCGCCACACCTCCGAAATCAAAGATCAGATTGGTTACACCCATCGCCTCGTAGGTACGGATGTCCTCAGCCACCTTGTCTGGCGGGCCGGCGAATGGGATTCCATCGGACCCGTCAGAGGCCGGATCGAATGTTGAGACCCGGAAGGCAACCTCCACATCTTTGGGATCCCGTCCTTCGCGTTGGGTTCGTGCCGCCAACCGGTCCATGGAAGCCTTGAGCAATTCGGGGGTTCCCAAAGGAAAGTCGGGGTTGGTGCCCAGGGGATGCCAGGCGTTGCCCATACGGGCGGCCCTCCGGATGGCCCGGTTGCTCTCGCCACCGACCCAGATGGGGATGTGGGGCTTCTGCACCGGTTTGGGCAAGAAATGGATGTTTGAGAAGTTGATGTACTTACCCTCAAACGACGGGTCGTCCGCCGTCCACAGCTCTATGAACGCCCGGATGTATTCGTCGGTGACTGCTCCTCTTTCGTCGAAAGAAGGCAGATTCAGAGTCTCAAACTCCTCTCTCAGCCAGCCAGCTCCGACCCCCAACGTCACTCGTCCGTTGGACAACACGTCCAGGGTGGCCAGGGCCTTGGCAGCGACGATTGGGTTGCGGTGGGACACAATCATCAGGCTGGTGCCCAACCGCAGGGTGGTGGTCTGGCCCGCGATGAATGCCAGAACTGTTAGCTGATCCAGGCACGCGCCGCCGATGGTTCCTGGGTGAACGGCCTGCGCGTTGTAGGGGTATGGGGATGAGATGTCCTTGGGAAAGACGATGTGGTCAGGACAGACCACTGTGTCGAAACCCAGGTCTTCGCCTCGCCGGACCAATGCTCTCATGGATTCTGGCGCCGAAAGCGGTCCGCTTCCCGGTATTGTGAAACCGTATTTCATGGCCGTTCTCCTTAGCTCCGCAGAACGCGCCCAACAGAGGGCGATGCTGGGCTTTGTATCTTTACGACAGTATCAATATCAGAAAGGGCGTTCCGAGTTATCGGAACGCCCTGATTAGTCGACATGATCCGTCTGCTTGAAGACGGCACCGTAGGATTCGGTGAGATCTACAGCGGGTTCGTCGGAGGAGAATTCCCAGTTTTCGACGCCGCTAACCTCTGGGGCGCTTACGACACATCGGACCAGTGGTTCCAAGTGTCCGACGCATTGACGGAGGATATGAAGAGGATCGTAAACAAGGAGACGGATGGTGGTCAGGTGGTAGCGTTCAATTACTACCCCAGCAACTACTTCTTCACCAAGAATCCCCTCAACACTTTAGATGACTTCAACGGTGTTAAGACCAGAAGCCACAGCACCGTCCTCTCTGACCTGATTGGCACTCTGGGCGCCGACCCTCAGACGATGGCGTTCGCCGATGTTTACCCCGCTTTGGAGCGTGGCGTCCTGGACGGCGGCGTTACCTGCGGCGATTGCGGGGAGGGTCAAAAATGGCACGAGGTAACCGATTACCTCACGGGCCCGATGCCTGGCTCATTCGCCCAGACCTTCGTGACTTTTAATGCCGATCAATGGAACAAGCTTCCCGCTGAATTCCAGGCGATCATCCTCGAGGAAGGTGTCAAGCACACCGCCCGCGGCAAGGCTGAGGCTCTCGTATCGGATGACGTGGCCGAGCAGGAATTGATCGAATTGGGGATGACCCACGCTAATTTCACCATCGAAATGTTGGCCATCATGAAGGACGCCGCCGCGTCGTCGGTGATTCCCAAGTGGGCGAATCGGGCCGGTGGTCCCGATTCGGAAGCCGTAAAGTTGTACAACGAAAAGATCGCTCCAATCACGGGCCTTACGGTCGAGGCTGACGGGAGCGTCTCCAGGAACTAACCTCAGAAACTCGATTCTGAATTAAGAACCACTAATCCCACATTTCCCATATGGCTAAAAACTCTGTTCTGTAATTCGTCTAACTGTTTTGATCTACCGCCTAATCAAGTGTCATTTGCCGTTCTCACAGCTATAATTACTCCATATCATGTCACTTTGCAGTAAGATGGCGTAAGCATCATGGAGG
>JAQBXL010000191.1 GCA_027624135.1 Chloroflexota bacterium | reverse complement strand
CCCCGAAAGGACGTTCAACCGCAGTTACCACATATAGACGAGCCTGAGTTAACGGGATAAGCCACATCCGCACCTATGTCGTCCCGAATACGTGATAGTTCTGTTGTAGCGTCAATCATGACAAAATCCCCGTTGCGGTTTTGTCATGATGCATCGTGAACTCGTCTGGCTACGATATCAATGGCTATCGCGGCGTTGTTTTGCGGAAGACGACACATCGGGTATGGCCGCCAACGGGCCAGTGCTACGCCTCATGGTCGAAATTCTATGCAGTGGCAAATAGTGCGTATTTGAGGGCCAGATGGCTGGAGTGGGGCAAAAACCGGATTCTATAAATCAGGTCGCGAGGTCCGTAGTGGTCGGAACCCGGACCTTTTCGCCGCGATCACACAGGTCTGAAATTGGCTAAACAGAGAAGTTCCAGCAGTCGAAAATAACTTCCGTTCCTGGAGTAACAACGGACGTTGCCGCAGCGGGTATTGCCACATTTATTGCCGAGTTCTATTGCCGTTTCCGAGCCTGTAGATGCCCCGCACACGCGCAACTCTGGACGACGGGTATGTCGGTGTCCAAATAAGTCTAGCCGCCCTGTACCAGTTTCCGTCCCTGATGACATATCCCCTGACAATGCTGCTTCAAAAATATGCGTGACGGTATTATAATACCGCACAACGCGGGCTAACTATGACCGGGATCGAGCATGGCAGCAGGACGTAAAACAGGCGGTCGTCGGAAAGGCACCCAAAACAAAGCCACGGCAGAGGTCAAAGAGCTGGCTGGCCAATACGGCCCAGAGGCAATCGAGACCCTCGTTGACCTGATGCGAAACGGACAGAACGACCAGACGCGCCGCATGTAGTGAGTTACTCGACCGGGCGTATGGCAGGGCGACGCAGCCCATCAGTGGCGACGAAGAGCGTGAGCCGCTACACATCATCATCACGGACCCCACCCGACGGGACGCGTGACCGGCACCCTCGCTGGTCTACAATAGAGGTAAATAGACAATGGCTGTAGGACGGAAAACGGGCGGTCGCCAGAAGGGCTCATTGAACAAGGCCACAGAGGAGGTCATGGCCCTAGCAAGGGAGTATGGGCCAGAGGCAATAGAGAAGCTGGCCTACCTCATGCGCGAAGGTGAAAACCACCAAACCCAGCGGGCAGCCTGCAGCGAGTTGCTCGACAGAGCCTACGGCAGGCCAACGCAGCAGACGGATATCAACGGTGGCCTGAATGTGATCACCAGGGCCGTCTACCACGACCCGACCCGACGGGACGACCAGGATCATCCTGATTGGGAACCGGAATAGCGCGGCATCTAAAGCAGACAGAAATAGACAGGCACCGAACAACATTTGGTCGATCCATAAAGAAAGAAGGCCAAATATCAGCAGGTTAGGAACTCAAGATGGCAGCCCCGAATAACCCCAGAGGTTCAAAGTCCGACAAGCTCTGGCGCGACGCCATTATGGTGGCGGTCAAGCGTGAGACGAATGACGCAGATGGGAAGCCGAGCAGGAAACTGGCTTTGCTGGCGGATAAGCTGGTCAACGAAGCACTCAACGGCAACGTGGTCGCCATGAAGGAAATTGGCGACAGGCTGGATGGCAAAGCGAGCCAGGAAAAGGACGTGAATGTCCACAATACTGGCGCGGTTTCCTACAAGCATCGGGGACTATCCGAGCTTCTTGAAGTTCTTGACGAGTGTGAAAGAGCCAAAGAGAACGAAACTCCGGAGGGAACGTTATCCCACTGACATTACCCTGATGACGCTTAAGAATCTGGGCGTCCTGAGATGCAGCATGTGCGGATCGAGGGACATCCATCTGAATATCCAGCCGCCGTTACGTCGCCGGTAAAGCTTTCTACCTTTTATAGCAGTCAAGATTTCGGCTGATACCGCTATTCGGCGGGATTGATCTCGATCAAAGTCACGTTATGCCTGTATCGGGGATGCTGCTTACTCAATCTGAAAGGGTATACAGCTCCGCTTCGGAGGAGTTAGGCTGTTTTCGGGTGGAATTAATCAAGGGGAGATGGATCATGTTCACAAGATTGATGGCAGCAGTTGTGGGGATGGTATTGGCATTGCCGGTATCCGGTGTTGCCTTTGCCACGCTGGACACGGAATAGCCATCGCCGTGAAATCGTGCATGGATGACCGGAGCCTTTGGGGGGAAGCCCCGGCAGACCGAAGAGTTGACCAAATAACCACCCAAAACGCCACTTTGAAGGCCCCAAGTGTGACCCCCACTGTGACCCGATGCCATCAAAATGCTTCAAGGACCTAGCCGTTTCCAGCTAAGCCCTTGATTTTATTGGTGGGCGCAGCAGGACTCGAACCTGCGACCCGCTGATTAAGAGTCGTGGTCTCCCTACTTCGCCGGATTTCTATGGGGTACGCGTTCTTCCTATATCTTGTTGATAATAGAACAGATTCCAGTTGTACGCCTTGCATTGTGGTACGATACTCTTCAGGCAATTACGCTTACCCATGCTTACCTGATGCTTACCCAGTACGTGAGGCCTACCAGATGGCAAAGCAGAAGCTGACGAAGTCCGCGATCGAGAAACTTGTAGCCGCCGATGCGGACTACGTTGTATGGGACGCGGAACTCCCGGGGTTCGGTGTCCGGGTCAAACCGTCCGGCGTAAAGAGCTACGTTGTCCAGTACCGGAACCGGAAGACCGGCGCCTCCCGGCGAAAGACCATCGGCCAGCACGGACCGCTGCTCACCTTCCACCAGGCACGGGAACGGGGGCGGATTACCCTGGCGGACGCCCTGAACGGGAATGACCCGATCGCGGACGACCGCGCAATCCGCGCCGCTCCTACAATGAAGGAGCTCGCGGCGGATTACCTCGAATACCATGCCATCCCGAAGAAACGTCCGAGAAGCGTGGAGAACGACCGCTCCATGATCGACCGGATCATATTGCCGCGCCTCGGAAGCAAGAAGGTCAACGCTGTTCAGTCGCGCGAGATCCACGCGATGCACGGGGCCATGAAGAACACGCCCCATCAGGCCAACCGCGTCCTGGCCCTCACCTCGAAGATGTTCTCGCTGGCTATGAAATGGGGTTGGCGCAGCGACAATCCGGTCAAGGGTATTGAGCGCTATCAAGAAGAGCGTCGGGAGCGTTGGTTGTCAGACGATGAGCTCACCCGGTTGTTGACCGTTCTTTCCGAACATCCGAACCAGCGTGCGACCAACGCTGTCCGGTTTCAACTCCTCACCGGCGCGCGGATCGGTGAAGTCCTTTCTGCGCATTGGTCCGAAGTCGATCTTGAACGCGGTGTCTGGACCAAGCCGTCTCACCATACGAAGCAGAAGCGGACAGAGCACCTTCCCTTGTCCGCGCCGGCTCTGGCGCTGCTCGCCGAAATGCAAGATCGCGCCGACATCACCGAGCAATATCTGTTTCCCGGCAACGCTCCGGACAAACCGCTTCAAGGCATCAAGAAGTTTTGGCGGAATGTCACCAAGCAGGCAGGTCTTCAAGACTACCGCCTTCATGACAACCGCCACACCCACGCCTCACACCTCGTGTCCAGCGGTCTTAGCCTGGAGATCGTTGGCCGACTGCTCGGTCATACGAATCCGCTGACGACCAAGCGTTACGCACATCTTGCAGACGATCCCCTTCGGGCGGCGGCGGAGCGATTTGGCTCCAAGATGGATTCTCTCGGAAAAGCCCAGAAAGCGAAGATTGTT
>JAQBXL010000190.1 GCA_027624135.1 Chloroflexota bacterium | reverse complement strand
GGTACGCCTTTCTTTACGACCGGCGTCACTCAATTTCCACAACTTCTGATATTAGCTCACTGCCAGGCCCCGGTACGTCATACGCACAGCCAACTGTGGACATTACAGTTACACAACTAGATATAGTAATTGACCCGGGATGTCATGCGACGGCCCACTTTGCTTGGAATGGCACCCAATTCAGTAAAAGAGACGGGTTCTTAAGGTTTGTATTAGTTGAAGTAGCTAATGACCAGATAGAGGTCGCCTCCGCCTTCATCCCAATAGATGTGGGTACTATGGGTGGCGCTGGCGAATTTTCAACGGGTTTGGTAGTAGTGTCCAAAAGCGATACATTCTACCAGTGGCACCTTGAATTTTATAAGGCCATCGGGAAAAACCTAGACCCGGGCGACCGCCATGGAAAATTCTTGCTGGATTATCCCGGCGCCAGCGGGGAGTGCCCATCGGGCTAAACTAAAATCCTCGGTTTCGTATAAGTTCGCTTAACAAGGGTTAGGGGAGCTGATTGCTCAGCTCCCTTTTTGTTTGTCAAATTCTATGCCTCACCGAGTCGATGATCCTGAATTAATCTGCGCCTATCGGATCTGCCTCAGGTAACTTCCGTGGACATCGGGATGGCAGCCATTGGAAAGGCGTGGACTCGGGACGGATTACGGTGGACCCCATCAGTTGAACAGGGTTTTTGCTAGATCGAGCAAGTGCACCGCTGGGCTCCCATCGCAGCAGACGATAATTTGCCATCACTATTCTTGCATAGTGTCATGCGATTGTTCGAAATCGGTTCGGGAATCACATGAACTGTTGCAACGTCGGGTATTCCTCGCGGGCCACAAATCCGAAGGGTTGGTGCCGGGTCCCTTGCAGTTGGCCCACGGCACCAGTGTTGCATCGACCGCCGCCTCCCTGACTCGGTTGTCACCGAAAAGTACCAAAGAACCCTGGACCCTAAGCGTGGAACTGGTGATGGCACTCGGCGGTGGCCGACCATACCGTCAGCAGCGTTTGCCTGTGATTGGCCTAGAGCGCCACGTCGAATAGTCGACCCTGGAGCACCAACGACCATTTCATCGAACTCAGCTCAGGCGGCGCTTCAACGTGACCCAATATCGTTAGCCTACCAAAACCGGGGCATCCTGTTACACCATGAGGTGGTGGTGGAGTGACGAACGGGAGGACGTGTCACCTGCTCATTGATTTATAAGCACACCCGTTCTATTATCGCTCCAGCCACAATCCAAGGAGAACCTCATGCCAGAGCTCACACCCGAGGACCTCTACCAACTCAAGAAGATGCAAATGGATACTGAAAAGAAGGCACTAGAATTACAGAAATCTCAACAGGACTTAAACCGGTTTGTGTTGGACCTGGAACACAAGCACGGATTACTCGCCGCAGGCAGAAACCTCGACATCAATGCGGTCAGTATCAAAGAAACCGTATCGGCTTCTAGTCACAATGGGAATGGAAAAGGTCAAACCAAAGAGTTTTTGTCCAGCAATGTCGAATAGGCGATGCGGCACGGAATAGATACAACAACCTTGAGGGGTGACTATGATATCCAGCGGGACTCTGGTCCAGGTCGCAAGACCCTCGGTAGAGAACAGTCTAGCCGAAGGTGTAGTCGGTTTTGCCTGGTTGGCGGGCCCACGTTGTCAAACCAGATCGATCAGTCTTTATAGGCTGAAGCCGGAGGGGCAGGACGATCAACCTCCGGTCGAAGGTCTCTTGTTTTCCGCGGCAGAATTTGAAGTACTTCCGTAAGTCTAGGATGTTGTCGAAAGTGGACCCAACGGCGGGACAAGATGAAGGTAAACTAAACGACCAAAAGATCGTCTCCTCTTTTTCACACCTCGCACGGCATTCGGAACTCAAACGTGGCGGTCGACCAACTCCAAAGCTTTGCGAGGCTCGCCAAGTAAATCCAGAGCATCGGCTTTCGCCATGTCCACCAAGTAGGCTGCCTGCTCTTTGGCAGCCACCTGGGTGTTCTCGGTCAACCTTGCCAGGTCAATCGTGAGTGGTGATCCCTCTTGCCTGTCTCCCGTTTCATTTAACAGTCGTTCCAGACGTTCAAGGTCCACCACGAGAGACTCGTTGAAGATGTTAACCGTTTTCTCCACCAAGGCCAGCAGTTCATCAAGCCCTTCGGCGTCAGACGAAAACAAGATGTTCTGACCTTCAAAGTACCGATCGCTGATCGAGTCGATTGCTTTGCGCAAAGTGTGGACCTCCGGAAGAAAGCGTAGCGCCAATTCTCTCCAGTGCTCAACCTGCTGGCGGAATTGCTCGGCACTTTGGCCCTTCTTTTCAACCTGCACGTCTTCCAGCAAGGATCCAAGTTGGCTAACATCATCAGCCGGCTCCTCAGCATCCCGGCCTTTACGGTAGAGATCTAGGACGGATTGCTCCCGCAACATTGAGCCAAGCTTGCTCGTCAGCAACATCGCCTGGCTCCAGTAGTAGCGTTGTTCCGTAATTAGCTTGCCGTTGACCCGTTGGTGGAGGAAGAAGAGGAAGAGCACGTCCTTGTAAGCCTGGCGCACTGCCCGGTCGATTTCTTCTTTTGGTTTGCCCTTCAGAATTTGTTTTACCCCTTCCGCGACCTGGATCGTTAGCTTATGCAAGGGCGCTGCGCTGTCTGGCTGGGTCTTCAGATGACAGACGTATTCTTCCATCCTGTTGAAGGCGTGGGTCTCTTGCAGCCACAGCAAGATGGCCTGCTTCGGAGTGAGGCCGGATTCAAGTTTCTCGATTCTTCGTTTGGCAGTGGTCACGGATCTACCTCAGGGGAAAACTGCCTATCTTCTGGCTCTCGATCAAAAACTGACTCGGGGAGAACCTTTTCACCTTGAAACGCGTTCTCCAAAAACGCTAGGTGTTCTTCCAGTTCTCCCGTCTCCAATAGCTTGATGGCGGTCATGGCCAGGTAGGCCAGGGTCCGGGATCGGGCGATACTGTTCTCCAGGCCCAGGGTGTCCAACACCCCGATCTCAACGATGCGTCTTATGTCAGCTACGGTTTGAAGCCCTGTGAACTCGTAGGCTCCCGATACGGCCACCTCTCTCCGCCTTCTGAGGCCTCCCAAGCGCCTTGCCTCGGCTACTTCCTCGGCATGTTCGGGTGAGTGCCAGAAGCAGTGGTCCCCTTGCCTAATGGGAGCCGCCTGGCACATTTGACCATCCTCTTTCCGGAATCCGCACTGGCGTCCCATTACTTACAACTACCTCTGCTTGTCGGGACATTGGTAGTCAGGTGATACAGAGCGAAAGGCAGGTTCCAATAAAGAACCTGCCTCTTGAACACGCCAGCTGGATGGATAGGGGTTATTTGGATTCCTTGGCGGCTTCTTCCTTTGGAGGTTTCTCCTCTTTGGTCTCGATTCTCCAAAACGCCCAGCCATTGCATGCCTTGGTGGTGATGGCGGTTCCGGCGGATGACAGGCTCTTGAACTCCCTTTCGTCGGCCAGACGGTACTTGATCTTCCCTTCCTCTCCGGCTACCACTTCGGCCCTGTATTCTTCCTTCTTGTATTTGGCAATCAGCTTGGTTCCGACCTCCAATTCTCGGTTCTCGATGGTCATGTGCCACCTCCTCGCGTTTAGCAGATGACCTACACATCGCTCTACTCGCACGGGAAGTCAAGAGAATCCGGCTGAACGGTGCACGCCGAGCTCCGAACCAACCATCACTACGTCGCCATAGTGTCTGTCCCTGTTGGG
>JAQBXL010000189.1 GCA_027624135.1 Chloroflexota bacterium | reverse complement strand
GCTCCTGATGGTTGCCGAGAAGAGCTTCCGCCGGCTGCGGGGACATGCGCTGCTGCCGAAGGTCGCGGAAGGAGCTGAGTTCAGGGACGGGATCGAAGTGCCAAAAGTCAGCAGGGGCTACGCCGCCTGACCGAATTTACACACTTATTGACGGAACCTCAACAGACAATTGACCACCTTCGAGCAGACGAAGACATGGCGGGATGACCGAAGCTCGACCGTTCAGAATATGGTTGCCGAAGAGCAGCGAACACCTCGAAACCTACAGGCCTCGACCACTAACGCTCAGCGAATTGGGCTGGCGCAGAATGCGTCAGACCTGAGCAGTCGGCTCACAACCGATCGGTCGTGCGTTCAAAATCGCACCGGCCCACCATTTCCACTCCTCACCGTACAGATCGGTCGTTTCGGTTCCTCCACACCGACCTCGCTTCAAGCGACGTCTCAAAAGCTTCCAGACAGATGCCGGCCGACAACACGATCAACTTGCGGGAGGTCCGGGAGAATCCAAAGAAGACCTGACGCACAATATGACGCCTACAGCAGCCCACCCAATGCTCAACGGAACGATGATCGAATTGGGCAGATAACTCGTGAGATATACATTCACCGGGACTACACATACAACCACCAGTAACAAGGAAGCCGCAATCCATCGATCAGACAACCGGATACGCCAAACGTAAATACTAAAGACGGTAGTACTCACCAATATTGCAACCACGGCAAGCAACTCAAACTGGACGCCGAGCCCGAATAACAAGTCCCCCACGATACCGGGAGCCGAACTTCCCCAATACGAGGTGAAATCGGCAACTGCGCCTACCCATGTAGCCCAGTACAACACATTCCAAGACCAAACGGCGCCACTAGCTGGCAATCTGTTTCGTATCGGGAGGGGACGCATCCTTATGATCACCGGAAGCATTAGGAGATAGACCAGAAAGAATGCCTTCCCAAACACCTCGTAAGGCAATCCTTCTCCACCGAAGGTCAACCAGCCGGCTGATTCCAACGCAGGGCCAAAAGTTCGAACGATAAGAGGTTCTGCATTCCAGTCGATTCCAGGTGCATAAACCCACACAGCATCCATGAGCGGCGTGAGTGTCAGGCCAATCGCAGACCCTAGAAGCGGAAGCAACACCCAACGTCGTCGGCGCTCATAAAACATGCAAGTTGACACGTAGGACCTTCGCCCTTGCCTGAAAACTGAAATCGTCACACACGGAAGTCGCTTCGTCTGCACACAACTGCACAGTATTCACCGATCAGTCGAGGAGAAATAGCTGCACATGCGTTCGGGTACAGACGAGTTCTTATGAAAGCCAGCCGGGGAGATGTCAACGTGTCCAGACAACAGGTTCTGAGAGTCGATCTGTCGGAGAGTATCTCATTTACGCTACCTGAGCAGTAGCCTCTCAGAACACTTACCTGAAGAAAACGGCCCGAGCCAACTCGTTGGAGCGGGCCTTTTTCTTGTTCTATCTGGCGGAGCTTTTCAAGATGAGTTCGGACTGGTCTCTATCCGAACATGATGGATGAGGAACCCTTACTATTCGTGCCAACCAACCAAGCCGCAGATCCGAGGAACCCAATGCCAAGAGGACCCATCGTCACCGGTATCGAGGTGTATGAGTTCAAGTTCGACGTTCAAAACATCGCTCCGCAGGGCCGAGGGAGGCCCTCGGCGTACGTTAAGGGCGCACGCAGCAGTAGGACTAACGTCGCTTTGAGGGTTCACACAGACCAGGGAATTACGGGTGAATACGTCAATTCCAGGGTTACTGATGCTGCGGCAATTCGGCTGATCGCGGACCTTGTTATTGACCGAGATGCCCTTGAACGAGAGAGCATCTACGCCGAAACCAAACGCGCTACCCAGCAGATAGGTCGTCTCGGCGTTGGGCTCATCGATATCGCGCTCTGGGACATCGCCGGAAAGTTCCACAATGCTCCGATCTTTCAGCTGCTCGGCGGCCACAGGCGACGGCTGCCGACCTATGCCAGCACCTGGGACGGAGACGAAACTCCGGGAGGACTCAGTACGCCAGAAGCATACGCAGATTTTGCAGAGCGTTGCCTTGATCTTGGCTACCCCGCCTACAAGATGCACCCATGGCGCAACGGCCCCGTCGAACGCGATATCGACCTGGCGTTGACCGTAGCGAAAAGGGTCGGTGGGAAGATGGACCTGATGTGGGACGCAGCATGTAAGTACGAAACGCTGGCGGACGCCGTCAAGATGGGGCACGCACTAGATGAAGCCGAGTACTACTGGTATGAGGATCCGTACAAAGACACTGGCATGTCCGCATTTGGCCACAAGAAACTTCGGCAGCTAGTTAAGACGCCTCTACTGATGACGGAGTTTGTTCGCATGCTTGAACCGCACGTCGATTTTGCACTCGCAGAAGGCACGGACTTCCTTCGCGCTGATCCTGATTTCGATGGTGGTATCACCGGAGTGATGAAGATTGCCCACGCCGGTGAAGGTCTGGGATTGGACGTGGAGGTACATGCATCGAACGCCTCGAGGCGCCACGCGATGGCTGCGATGAGGAACAGCAACTACTACGAGATGGCTCTCCTGCACCCGGATGCGGGGCCGCACGACGCTCAGGTGGTCGTAAACGGATTCGGAGACGGTCTTGAGGCGATCGGTCGTGACGGCTGTGTCCCAGTTCCAGAAGGCCCTGGCCTGGGTGTGGAGTACGATTGGGATTACATCACGAAGAACCAGACCGCATTCGTGGAATACAAGTAGAGGTTCAAGCGCTAGTGTTGCCACCCGTTGTTCTAAAAATTCATTCGAACGAAAGAAACCCCAATTCGGTTCGGGCGACGACCTCAACGTCAGCTATCGTTGTGCGAACCTCTCCATGCATGTCGTTGGTCTGAAGGGGTGATAGGCAGACCCGTTCAAACCGCGGGCTCCTTAGATCATCGCCACTGCAGCGTTCCAGGCGACCGGTTAGTCCACGATCACTTCGCCATCTACATGGTGAAGAGCATTCAGGTCGGACGTTCCGAAAGGATGGACCAGTGGATCCCTCGTCATCTATTTCGGCTTGAGGCCAAATGCGAGGGCCTCGGTGATATATCTTGGTCGGACACCCTGTCACGGTTGTATTCGACCCCAGTTTATTGCAACCGATTCCCAATTAAACAAGAGATCGAACACGGTGAGACCAGTGCCGTCGATGACACCTGGCCCCATCACCAAACACCTAAGCCCATTGGCAAGCATTTGTGTTCCCGTCTGATCTTGATAGCTGTTGGGTTGATCCTGCTTGCTCTGGGCGTATTACTCACATGAAATCCTTACGGAGCACTAGTTCTGCGGCAGACTCTTGAATCCATCGGATTGTCCCGATGTTAGTGACTATTCTTAGGGTCTCGCAGCATTGCCCAGACCTTGATTTTGTCGTCGATCACTAGCTCCTCTAAGACCCGGAACCCTCGTTTGGAGTAGTAGTCAACATTTTCTTGGGTCATCGTCTCCAGATAGACAGGAAGCCCAGCTTCTGCCGCTTTCGTGGCACCAATCTCAATAACAGCAGAACCTATGCCCAAACCCTGTTTGTCAGGATGTGTCCCCAGCCCGATCAGATACCAGTGATCACCAGAAACGTGCTTTTTGTGAGCCGAGGTAGCCGCGCTATCGAGCTTGTTGGAGGTAGCCTCAGAAAGTGTGTAAATAGGCAGGCGGTGTAGCCTTCCAGTTCG
>JAQBXL010000032.1 GCA_027624135.1 Chloroflexota bacterium | reverse complement strand
ATTGCTGCCCTGGAGACCGAACGAAACCAGGCCGCGGCAACCATCGACTGGAGGTTCTCTGCCGTGGACGCCCGGCAAAAGCTTCAGCATATCTATCCATCAGTTTCAAACTGACGAGGTACTAGTCTTTTATCACCCAATATTGCTGGCAGCAGTGTTGGCACAACTGGGACACACCGCAACCGACCATTTCCACAACAGAATCGCTCCGTGGGGCTATTTCATCACCTACCGGGCGCTTGTCAGATTCGACGCGTCCCGCATCTTGCCTAACCAAGACGTGCGACTCTCATATAAGTCTTGGTTGGGCATGGTGCCATTTGGAAAACGGATCGAGCCCTGGTTTGAACGCAAGATAGAACCATGGTTTCAATCAAGAATCGTCGAGTAACAACCAGCATCCCGATCGCGATCAAAGAGGCCGGCGGATAAACCGTCGGCCTCTTTTGTTTGCCCAGCCATATTTCACCGGCCATATTTCAATTTTAGGGATTTGAAACCGCCAAGAATGAAAACCTCCTGTAGAGAGAAGCAGCCAAGAGCGTATATTATAATTCTGCTCAGCCCGGTAATGAGGAATTTGCCCCATGGCACAGGCAGCGGCAAAGCGCGCCGAAGAGTTGCGGCGTGAGTTAAACGCCCACAACCACCGCTATTACGTGCTGGATGATCCAGTGATCTCCGACGCGCAATATGACCTGTTGATCCAGGAGTTGCGTGGACTGGAATCCCAATATCCGGAGTTATTGACTCCTGACTCTCCTACGCAACGAGTTGGCGGCGCTGCCGCTGATGGGTTCACACAGGTCGAGCACTCAGCGCCCATGCTCAGCTTGGGTAATGCCTTCAATCGCGGCGACCTGGAAAATTGGCTGCGACGCACCAAGGGCCTGGTTGACGATGCAGATTTTGACCTGGTCTGTGAGTTAAAGATCGATGGATTGGCCGTCAACTTGACCTACGAGAACGGAGTATTCGTTCAGGGCGCAACCCGTGGCGATGGCACAATAGGCGAAGACGTAACCCAGAACCTCCGCACCATAAAAAGCATCCCCTTGTCACTGCTGGAAGGCGCGCCGGCCAGGTTGGAAGTTCGGGGCGAGGTTTACCTTCCCATCTCGGAATTCCTGCGATTGAACGAGGAGCGGACGGAAACCGGAGAGCAGCTATACCGAAATCCTCGCAATACGGGAGCTGGCAGCCTGCGGAATCTTGACCCCAAGGTCACCGCATCCCGGAATATGCAGATCTGGGTGTACTCCCTGAGTGGCGCCGCAGCTTCAGTGCTGGTCGATGGACAGATCACGGGACACTGGGAGGCGCTGGAGTGGCTGAAGAGCCTGGGATTCAGGATCAATCCTCATAACAAGATCTGCCGCACCATTGATGAAGTTATCGACTACTACGATAGCTGGGTTGAGACCCGCCACGACCTGCCCTACGAAGCTGACGGAGTCGTCGTAAAGGTGTCTTCCCTGGCGCTTCAGGAAGAATTGGGAGTGGTTGGAAGGGAGCCTCGCTGGGCCATCGCCTACAAGTTTCCGGCCGAGCAGGCTGTCACGCGGCTGCTGGAGATCGGGATCAACGTTGGCCGCACCGGAAGCCTGAATCCCTATGCATTGTTGGAGCCCGTGATCGTCAGCGGCGTCACTGTCCAGCACGCCTCTCTGCACAACGAAGAGGATATCCACCGCAAGGATATTCGCGTCGGAGATATGGTGACCGTCGAGCGCGCCGGCGACGTAATTCCCCATGTCATCGGGCCGGTTCTGAGCGAGCGGCCCAAGAACTCAATAATATTCCAGATGCCTTCCCACTGCCCGGTTTGCAGCACGGGGATCGTGAAACCGGCCGACGAAGCCATGCACCGGTGCCCCAACACCTCATGCCCTGCACAGTTCTTTGAATTGCTCAAGCACTTCGTAAGCAAGGGCGCCACGGACATTGACGGCCTCGGTGAGAGATGGTGCCAGATCCTGATCGACCAGGGGATGGTGACTGACCTGGCCGGACTCTACACACTGAAAAAAGATGGGTTGTTGCAGCTTGACCGGATGGGAGACAAACTGGCAACCCGGATCCTGGCCAATATCGAACTCAGCAAACAGAAATCCCTGCCTCGGCTGTTGTTCGGCCTGGGTATCATCCACGTGGGTTCCGAGGTGGCAGAGCTGCTGACACAGGCATACGACAGTATCGACGAGATCGCCGCCGCCACAGAAGAAGAATTGGCCGAGATACCGGGCATCGGCCCCAAGATCGCGGCCAGTATCGCCTCCTACTTCCAGGTTGACTCCAACTTGTCCGTGATTGAAAAACTTCGGACGGCTGGAGTGAATCTGAAACAGGAACCCAGGCAAATAAACACCGGAGACCTAAGTCTGGCTGGCAAGACATTCGTGGTTACCGGCACTCTTTCGGGTTTGTCTCGAGGCGAGGCCGAATCGCAGATCAAGGCGTTGGGCGGAAAGGTAACCTCTTCAGTCACCAAGAACACTGACTACGTGGTGGTGGGCGAGTCTCCCGGCTCAAAACTGGCCTCTGCCGAACGTCTCGGCACCAAAGTATTGAATGAAGAGGCCTTCGCCGAATTCTTGGCTAACCCGTTGTCAGACCCAGGAGAAACCGGGAGTTGAGCGCCGCGCCGGACCGATCAACAATTGACAGGCTGTTCCCCGTGGACGCCGTCACTCCCATGACTTGCGTCCATCTAGGGATTGAATACCGAGGCGAAGTGATCCGGGCGAGCCGGTGGTCATCCAGACTTATTGAAAGCCCAGGAGAGGGCTGCCATTTCAAGATTGTCCTGGTTCAAGAACCGCCTAGGCGTGGCCTTCCAATCTTGGCGCACCACCGCAACACCGCCATCTGCGTGCCAACACCGGGTTCAGGCCGACAGGTACACCGAATCATCGGTGAGATGACGGCGGCTAAACAGGCCACCTACCTAACGCGGCGAGATGTGGACGCCGCGCTCATCAATAGCGTTTTTAGAGAGCGGGAACACGAACTGGATAAGCAACTGGTCTTGGAGGAATCCGCAAGGTTCGCCAAGGGGATCATATGTGTCCAGGGCGTACCGGGGCCTGATCCAGAAGCAATCTTCACCGGCCAAGATCCGATCCAATGGATGGAGAGACTGGCACGTTGGATCCTGGCGTACTTATATCCCAACCTGCCAATCGACACTCATGACTTGACGCCTCCAATCAGTGAAGACGACGCCGCCAGGTTATTTGCCTCCGTGTTCAAGCAGGCTGGGTCGGACTCTGAATCGTTGGCACGGCTTGGACCGCGATTGGGTCTGGTCTCTGGCGACTCCGGCGGAACATCTGAACGCTCCGAATGCAGAGTTTTCGAGCTGTTGCGCTCCCAGATCGACAACGAGCCGGTATCTTTCGCCGAAGTCCACCGATTCCTCGCCTATGACGTTGGGTTGACCGCCGAATTGGCCTCCCTCTTCATATTGTTGTTCATTTACCATTCTCGGAACCATTCCCGGCCCGAGTATCAGATACAGTTGCGCGACGATGCGGAGATATTCTTGGCCGATGGCAGCGCCCTACGCGGTGGGAGTATTACTCCAGATCTGGTTCCCCTGCTTGCCTGGGATTCCGGATTGGCATCTAAGGCAACAACTATTGTGCCTATTTCGACGCCCCGCTTTGCGAACGCCCGTCACCATTTGTCCATCCTTTGCCCCGAACTACCCACTAGCGACAGTGACGCAGCGGATAACATGTTGGCCCGCTGTATCCAGGGAATCGCCCGAGATATCAACAGGGCAGGCAATATCCTAGGAGCCTTGGAGGCCAGCCAGGAACCCGGATATGCAGCAACGGTTACAAGTCAGGAATTAAAGGATGCGTTAGAGCGGCTGGGCCGAATATCCGGGGGCGGCTACGCCGATATCTATCATTCGATCCGTGCCGCCTATCCCAATCTGCCCAAGCTGAAAGAAGACCTAGAGACCCTTGAACAACTGGGCAAACTTGAGATCGATTCCGAAGAGATATTCCGGGCCCAGAGATATATATCCGACGCCCAAGTGCCTATGGCGAAATTTCCCAATCTGGCGGTGGACCGCGAGACCCTTCTGACCGGGCTTTCACCGTCCCGGCTAACCCGCTCCAAAAGCCGAGGATGGAGCTCGGTGGCCCGCGACGCAGAGGGATTCAAGATCAGATACACCAAGGCCTACCGCGAACATCACCGGCAATACCACGATGAACTCCCGGTATCTCAATCTGGATTGCTCTCGGCCAAGAAAAAACAGGCCGCGCTGGAGTTGCTCAATACCCTAGATGAACTGGGACAACCGACCGGCGCCGGACTGGAGGCCGAATTGGCGGCGCTGCCCGCAGGAACTCTTCCCTGCTCGTTTCAATGGACCGAGCTTGACCTTTCCGACGATCCTTGTTGTCCCGAATGCCGGCTAAGCCTGACGCAAACCGTGCCCACGTCCGAGTTGGCAAGACTGACGCCACAGGTCGATATGGCCCTGGGCGAAAAGACTCAGAAGCTCAGCAAGCTTCTGGTGGAAAAAGTCCTCGCAGGGAGGACTGATGACCACTGGACAGAATTTCTACAGATCGTTCAGGCGAGTGAACTTTCTTCGCTGGCCAACACCCTAGATGCCAATCTGATTTCCTTTATCCAACAGGTGTTGGATTAACATGTTCCTCATCGTTGGGCTCGGAAACCCCGGCGCCCGCCACAACTCCACCAGACACAATGTGGGATTCCGGTTCATCGATCTCCTAGCAAAGCGGGCCGATATCCGTTTGAACGAGCGTCGGGCCAAGGCGGTCTTGGGCCAGGGCAGATTCGCCGGTCACGATGTAGTCTTGGCCAAACCCCGGACCTTCATGAACAATAGTGGGGAAGGGATCGAATATCTGATCTCGCGGTTCGGCGGCGGTCCGTCCAGCCTGCTGATCGTGTACGACGAGATGGCCCTGCCCGTGGGCCGCATCAGGCTTCGTCCCAACGGCAGTCATGCCGGCCACAATGGCATCCGTTCCATCATCGCGTCCGTACACACAGAAGAATTCCCGCGACTGCGGATAGGCGTCGGACAGCCACCCGGGGGCGCAGAGTCCATCCCCCACGTGCTAGGGAGTTTCAGCAAAGAGGAAGAGCCCCTTATTGCCCAGGCCGTTCAAGACGCCGCTGCCGCAGTGCAATGCATGTTGGAAGAGAGCATAGACATCGCCATGAACCGCTACAACGTCATCGGAAACTAAGGGGCGTGTTCATTAGGATACCCATCAAAATACTTCGCGAATACTCCTCGTCCCCGATCCGAGACCATTGATGAATCGGTTCCTACAGCTCGGTCTCTTCTTATTGATTGCCACATTAGTCGCTTGTTCCGGATTATCTGACAACGAATCGACGGCCTCCCCCGCAACTTTGGGACCTGCTGGATCGAGCCTTCCCACGGCGGTTCCCCAAAACACCCCTCCCCCGGCTTCCCCAGAACCAGAGATCAGGGAGCAACCGGGGTCTCCTCAATTCGTGGCTGCGCCGGATCGAGACCTCTTCCGGCTGACCAAAGAGCTTGTGCCAGGTAGCGGAGACATCCCCAGAACCGTTCCCGGCAGCGGCGAACTTGAGGCTGGACATTCCGCCACCTTCTGGTTGATGGACCTCAACAATACCAAGGCCTACCAAAGCGTCTTTGAGTTGGTTCTGATTACCGACCACGCCTATTGGTACGTAGAGGAAGGCCTAACCGTTGCCCAATCCGAGATCGAACGATCGGCGATCAAGTTCGAAGATGAAATCTACCCAGCGGTCACCCAGACCTTTGGCAACGAATGGCTCCCTGGGATCGATAATGACCCACATCTCAGCATCCTGAACGCCCGACTCGCCGGTGTTGGAGGCTACTTCAGTTCAACCGACGAATACCCAACTGCCGTCAGACCTAGGAGCAATCAACGGGAGACCATCTACATCAATGCCTTGAACGTCTCACCGGGTAGCGGCAATTACGACAACGTCCTGGCCCACGAACTTCAGCACGCCATACATTGGAACGCCGACGCCTCCGAAGACACCTGGATCAACGAAGGGCTGGCTGAGTTGTCGACCAGCATAGCGTTAGGCACGTCAGCCTCCATTCGGCAGTTCATTCGCGGGCCCTCGATATCGCTGGTCCATTGGCCGGTCTCCTCCCTTGGAGGAATCTCCAATTACGGGGCATCATCCTTGTTCATGCACTTCCTTACCGAGCATTACGGCGGGAGAAGTGATCTCAGGCCGTTGCTTGCGCAACCTGAAGATGGCATCAAGGGAATCGATGCTTACCTCGAGGAACTTGGGTATGAATCCCGATTCGCGGACGTGTTTCGCGAGTGGGCAGCAGCAAATATCCTGGACGGGGAAGGGATCTTGGGCTACGACGACTTGAACGTGAATAAGGCTGTTCCCAGAAGAATCGAGGGACTAGGGGAGTCACATTCGGAGATTCCCCAATACGCGGTGGAGTACACCGCATTGGAGTCGATCTCCGAATCCGCCACTCTGTCGTTTGACGGTCCAACATCTACGAAGTTGCTGCCAGTTGACGTTGGCTCTGCCGGGTGCTGGTGGAGCAATTCGGGCGACTCCATCGATTCCACTTTGACACGCCACGTTGGTCTTGCCGCGGCGACGCTGGAATACGAGGTCTGGTTTCAGATCGAAGAGGATTGGGACTATGCCTACGTGGAAGTGTCAGTCGATGGGGGCCAAACTTGGCGGATAATCGAAACCCCGGCCACTTCGCCGGAGAACCCCATCGGCGCCAGCTTCGGCCCAGGGTATACCGGCAACAGCAACGGTTGGGTGAAAGAATCGATCGATCTCTCTAACTATGCTGGAAAAGACCTCTGGCTCCGCCTGCAATACGTAACGGATGACGCCATCAACGGAAGCGGGGCCTGTTTCCGCGACTTGTCCATTGAATTCGAGGGTGAATCCTCAGAAATTGCCGCCAATGACGATGGTTGGCAAGCCCGGGGGTTCGTGTTCACCGACAACGTGGTGCAGCAGTATTTCCAGGTCCAGTTGATACGCGAGGGAGAAAATCCTGTCGTGCAACAAATGCCGTTGGACGCCGGTAACGCCGGACGATTAACTATCGACCCTTTGGAAGTTGGAGATCGGCTGATCGTCGCGGTGGGATCATTGGCCGATAAGACCCGGCAGCCGGCAAGCTACACCCTCAGCGTTGACCTAGCAAACTAGGGATCTGCCGGGCCGCTCATTACAAGATTGGCAGATACCGTGAGGTCACGTAGTCGGTTACAATCAGGTCATACCGGGGTCAAAAATCTAGTGGGCAGGGCTAACGTTCTCTGCTAGCCCTGCCCACTGACGATTCCGATTAATGTTATGATGGGCGGCTACAACTCGAAAGCCTGTTCGCCATGTTCGGAGATATCCAGACCTATCGACTCGCTATTTTCGTCAGCGTTTAGGCCGATGGTGTACTTGATGGCCAGCATGATCACGCCGGTGACCACGAAAGACCAACCGAATGCAGATCCGATCCCGATCAGCTGGTCCACTATCTGCTCGCCGCGGCTTACGCCGTCAGCCAGAGCGGCGTAACCGATACCCACGAAGAGGCCGGTTGCCAGCGCACCCCAGATGCCTCCGACGCCGTGGACACCAAAAACGGCCAAGGCATCATCAACTTTAAACTGCCGCAGAAGCTTGACCATGCCGTAGCAAAAGACACCGGCGCCCAAACCAATGATCAGAGCAGGCATTGGCCCGACGAATCCGGCCGCCGGGGTAATGGCCACCAGACCGGCCACCGCTCCCGAAGCCGCTCCAACGGCACTTGGCTTCTTGTCGAAGAGCCAGGCCATGATCAGCCAGGAAATCATAGCGGCGGCGGCGGCAGTGTTGGTCACAACGAAGGCGTTGGTGGCCACACCGTTGGCGGCGAGGCTGCTACCGGCGTTAAAGCCGAACCAGCCGAACCAGAGCAGCCCAGCACCAAGCAGGACCATTGGCACATTCGCTGGTCCCATCGGTTGTTCAGGGAATCCCATCCGGCGGCCAATTATCAAGGCCGAGACCAGCGCTCCGGCGCCGGCGCTGATGTGTACTACCGTGCCGCCGGCGAAATCGAGTGCTCCCACATCACCGAGCCAACCGCCGCCCCAGACCCAGTGGGCCAGCGGGGCATATACGATGGTCACCCACAGCACTATGAATACGCACAGCGATCCAAATTTCATCCGCTCGGCGAATGCCCCCGTGACCAATGCCGGTGTGATGATGGCAAACATCGCCTGAAAGATCATGAATGCTTGGTGAGGAATCGTATCCGAGTAAGGGCCAGCGACGTCTGCGGAAACATCCTTCAAGCCAAACCATTCCAGGTTGCCAACGAATCCACCGATATCGGGGCCAAAGGCCAGGCTGTAGCCCCAGAGCACCCACACTATCCCCACCAGCCCCATGCTCACAAAGCTATACATGAGGGTCGAAACTATGTTTTTCTTACGGACTAGGCCTCCATAAAAAAAAGCCAGCCCCGGTGTCATCAATAACACCAGGGCTGACGCTGCCAAGACCCATGCCGTATCCCCTGAGTTGATCATTTCTACACCGCCGTCGTTTTTCTTTAGACAATAAACAATCCATGCCACCGCGGCCTGCGGTTAGCATGGATCGTTTGGCCTAACGCTATCTAAGTGCGTGTGCTGGAGTGAATCCAAACCCTACCGGCGTTTGGTCACTTACTTGCGGATAAACATTCGAGGAAGAACCACCCACATACCGAACAACCCCACAAATGCCCCTGCCGCTATCAGTGCAATCATTATTCCTTCCTCCGCTTAAGTGTTAGCTTAGTTTGTCATCCATTTGTTACAGATAATTTTCGAATATGTTAAATGTTTGTTACATCCAAAGACTTTTGAACGTGGAAGAACCGATTGACTCGGAAACTGTCTGGGAAACTTCGACATCTTCCGGAGAACCCCGCCAGAGGAACGACGGACCCTCGGGCGGTGTCTCCGGGCGTAGGTTATTCCGCGCCCTCACGGCACTGCCCCCAACCCAATGGACACGGACTCGGTATGTCGGTCTCGTGGAAATGTCGGTCAGTCATCGCCATAGGCAGGAAGGGCATGCTCCGCGATGTCCAGACCTTCCAGTTCTTCCGCTTCGGTAGCCCGCACTCCCATGGTGACTTTTAGGAGCATGAACAGTGCAAAGCCGGTCACCAGACCCCAAGCCAGCACAACTCCCATGCTGATCAACTGGGACAGGATCTGTTTGCCTTCGCCCACCACCAGACCCTCGACCCCGTTGTTCCCGTTGGCGAAGATACCCACCGCCAACAAGCCCCAGAGTCCCGTCACCCCGTGTACGGATATCGCGCCCACCGGGTCGTCGATCTTTAGGACCCGCTCGATCACGATCAATGACGCCATCATGATGGGGGCAGCTATCGCGCCGATTGCCACTGCACTCCAAGGCTCCACGAAGGCCGCGCCAGCCGTGATGCCCACCAACCCAGCCAATGCACCGTTACAGGCGAACAGAACATCCGTCTTGCCCGTACGGATCAATTGGATATAGAGGGCGACCACTGCACCAGTCGCGCCGGCCAACAGTGTGTTGATCGCGTTCAACCCGATGGAGTCGCCGGTGTTGATGTTGAACCCGAACCAACCAAAAAACAGTATGAAGGTTCCAATGACGACGTAGGGCACGTTGTGCCCCGAGAGCACGTTTGCGGACCCGTCCGGATTGAACTTGCCCGTGCGTGGCCCGACCACAACCGCTCCGGCCAAAGCCACGAAGCCACCCACCGCGTGCACAACTCCGGAACCGGCATAGTCTGCGGCTGCCGGCAGGTCGATCTTGTCCATGGCGCCAAGCCAGCCACCGCCCCAGACCCAGTGTCCGTACAGCGGGTAGATGATCGCGCCGATGATAAAGCTATAGGCCAAGTAGGCTTGGGTTTTGGTCCGCTCGGCCACCGCTCCGGCCACGATGGTGGCCGCGGTGCCGGCAAAGACCATCTGGAACACGAAATCGACGTAAGTCTGACCGTCGGCCGCGTCAGTCAAGAAGTAGTTCGTGTTGCCAGCTATTCCGGCGGCCGAGGTTCCCCACATCAGCGCAAAACCAAAGGCCCAGAAGGACAACGACGCGATGGCAAAGTCCATGAAGCTCTTGGTCATGTAATTTGTGGTGTTCTTGGCGCGAATCAGGCCCGCGCCGAGAAAGGCGAACCCGGCCTGCATGAAAAAGACCAGGAACGCGCCCAACATCCAAATGATGTTGGCACTCTGGTCTAATTTATCCGCGTCCGACGTGATGTCCTGAGCGAACGCGACGTTGTACCCGGTCAGCACCGCAACTGCCACCAACCCCGCCATGGCAAAGGGCAATGACCTTCGCAGCAACCGGCTGCTGTTCGATATTGGCGCCGTTTCAACTAGCATTGCTTCCTCCTCATCCCAAAAGAGATTTCGAATACTAGCCTAGGTGCCGGATATTTCCAGGGGGTTTCGTAACTGTTACGCAGATGTTTCCACAATGTTAATCATTTGTGACGAAAATCGAATTTAGACTTGAATGGCCTTCCTTAAGTTAAATTCCTCCAGGCACGTCTCTTCAGTTTGATTCCTCCAGATAAAAAAGAAGGGCTGCGGATCCGCAGCCCTTCTCGGTGCTCGACTATACAGGCCCGAATCTCCCGGGCCTAACATGTAATTACTTCTCTATCGGAGCGCCCACGATGCTGCCCCATTCGGTCCAGGAGCCGTCATAGTTTAGAACATTCTGGTATCCCAATAGTTGGGTCAGAACGAACCAGGTGTGAGACGAACGCTCTCCGATCCGGCAGTAAGCAATGGTCTCTTTTCCGCCGTCGATCCCCTTGCCGCCGTAGAGGGCCTTCAGGTCGTCGGCCGACTTGAAAGAGCCGTCCTCTGCAACAGCCTGTCCCCACGGTATGTTGGCGGCGCCGGGGATGTGGCCACCGCGCTGGGACCCTTCCTGGGGCAGGTTGGCTGGGGCCAGAAGCTCGCCGCTGTACTCGGCGGGTGCACGGACATCAACCAACGAAACTCCGCCGGCGTTGACCTTGCTCAACACTTGGTCACGATAGGCCCTGATAGCCTCGTTGGGCGCCTTGGCTTGGTACGACTTGGAGCCTGGGTTTGCCGAGGCGGTGGTCAGGGGTTTACCCTCGGCCTCCCACTTGGCCCGCCCACCGTTCATCAACTTGACCTGGTCGTGGCCGTAATACTTCATCTGCCAGAAGGCCCAGGCAGCAAACCAGTTGTTGTTGTCACCGTAGAGGATTACCGTGGTGTTGTTGTCGACCCCCGCGGACCCCAGCAGGGATTCCATCCCCTCTTTGCTCACCAGGTCGCGGCTCAGCGTTTGTTGGAGTTGGGAATGCCAGTTCCAGCCCACTGCACCGGCGATATGGCCGGCGTCGTAGGAAGCCGTATCGACGTCCACCTCCACCAACCTGACATTGTCGTCGCTGCCGTGCTCGGCTACCCAATCGGTGGTTACCAGAGATTCTGGATGTGCATAATCAGCCATGATTCCTCCTAAAGGTTTTTGTTTTCGGGTCGTTCCCCAACCGGATGACGTCCAACCTGATGATGGACGTTCATCCGGTGATCGATCCGTAATCCATTTTGATGCGTATCAATAATTACAGATTTGAATCTCCTGCGCTTCGGGAATTCTATAACAAGAAAGACAGTTGCACATCCCCAATATCGCCTGTGCATCCAATTTGTAATATGGCGCGAAGTGTCGATTTTAACCGTCGGCGGCCGCTGAGAAGCAGTTGAAAATCCGCCGTGAACTGGGCGTGGAACTTTTGCAATTTCGTTCTCGCTCCGATAACATAGAAGCCGGTAACCTGTGAGGTTGGCGCAGGGTTTGATTGAATAGAACCGAGGGGTAAATATGGGTAACAACCGATGGCTTCGCAACAGTTTCGTTTACCTGATGATTATCATCGGGGTAATCGTGATTTTCTATACGCTGTTACCCAGCTTTGGGGGCCGCTCTGAAGAGGATTTCACCACAGTATTGGCGATGGCTAAAAACGACGACATCCGGGAAATCCAAATAGATGGCCGGAAACTTACCGTATTCTCCAGGGGGACCAACGCTGCCGGAGCGAATCAGTTTATCAGCCGGGTCGGTCGTGACACCGACGTGCTCGGTCTTTTGATAGAAAGTGGCGTGGAGATAGGACCGCCTTCCGGCGTGGACGTGATTTTCAAAGGCTCCAGTGGCCTTAGCAGCTTCTTGGGGCTGATGCTGAATTTCTTGCCTCTGATCTTCTTCGGCGGCCTGATCTTGTTCATGATGCGTCAAGCACAAGGTAGCAATAACCAGACCATGAGCTTCGGGCGCAGCCGTGCGAAGATGATGCCGTTCAACAAACCCACTGTATCCTTCACCGATGTGGCGGGAGTGGATGAAGCGAAGGAAGAACTCCAAGAAATAGTCGAGTTCCTCAAGTTTCCCGAACGTTTTCTAGCATTGGGCGCCCGTATCCCCAAAGGTGTTCTGCTTGTCGGCTCACCAGGCACGGGCAAGACCCTGATGGCACGGGCCGTGGCCGGAGAAGCCGGCGTCCCCTTCTTTCACATCAGCGGTTCCGAGTTCGTAGAGATGTTCGTAGGTGTGGGAGCAGCGCGGGTCAGAGACCTGTTCGACCAAGCCAAGCGCAACGCCCCATGTATCGTGTTCGTGGATGAGATCGACGCCGTGGGCCGCCACCGGGGCGCTGGCCTTGGCGGTGGACATGACGAACGCGAACAAACCTTGAACCAGATACTGGTCGAGATGGACGGCTTCGAGACGAACACCAACATCATCGTGATTGCCGCCACCAACAGACCAGACATCTTGGACCCGGCTCTGCTCCGGCCAGGGCGATTTGACCGCCGAGTGACCATGGACCTGCCCGACATGAAGGGACGTCAGGCTATCTTGAAGGTACACGCCGCCGGGAAACCATTGGCCCCAGAAGTCCAATTGGATACGGTGGCCAAAGAGACCCCAGGATTCAGTGGCGCAGAACTCTCGAACTTGATCAATGAAGCGGCCATTATGGCGGCTAGGGGCAACAAGAAGTCCATCTTCATGAGCGACTTCGAAGAAGCCGTCGACCGAGTCGTTGCCGGTCCTCAGCGCAAGAACCGGATGATCAACCCCAGGGAAAAAGAGATGACGGCCTACCACGAAGCCGGCCATGCCTTGGTCGCCTGGGCGTTGCCCCATGCCGACCCGGTTCATAAAATATCGATCGTCGCCCGGGGCCAAATGGGCGGCCATACTTCAATGATTCCAGAGGAAGACCGTTACCTGTGGACCAAGAACCAGTTCGGCGATCGAATGGCAGTCACCATGGGCGGACGGGTCGCGGAGCAGATCATCTTCGATGAGGTGACTACCGGGGCGAGCAATGACCTAGAACAGGCCACAAAGCTGGCCATGGGCATGATCAAGCGGTACGGCATGTTCAGCGCCAAGGTGTACCCGGAAATGCCGATCAGTACGATGATAGAAAAAGCCCGCGATGGCAGCATCTCAGTGGTGGAAGTGTACGGGAATGACCTGCTCGTCAAGATGGCCGACGGAACAGAATTCAAGTCCCGCAAGGAAGACGATTTCCAACTGGCTGGATTCTACCGAGGTTTGGTAGCAGAGGGGTTGCCGCCAGTGACAATAGTGGTTAAGGATTCCCATAGCCTTGATGGACTAGGCGCCCCACGGACATTCGGAAAGGTTCATGAGATGGTCTTCCTGGGCCGCGATATGGGTGAAGAGAAGGATTACGGCGACAAGGTAGCTGAGGAGATTGATCACGCCGTCACCGGGTTGATGAATTCCGCCTACGAGTTGGCGGTCGAATCCATTATGACCCACAAATCCAAGCTGGTCAGGCTAGCCGAATATCTCATCGAACACGAGACGGTATCTGGTGAGGCGATGAACCGGTTGTTCAACAGCGACGGCGAAACTGGCAGCGAGCAGGGCGCTCCTGCCGCACCGCCAGAGGCGCCGCCATCGCTGGACCCGGCCCCTCCGCCGGTCCGCGCACACCCCTCGCCTCCCCGGCCGGCCACATCGCTGTCATCAACATCGGGTGAAGTAGAAGGTTAGCGGGACGCAATACTGGCAGATCAAAAAACGAAAGGCCGGGTCAAACACCCGCCCTTTCGTTTTTCCTAGATATTGATCGTTCCTCGTCTAGTTTTAGCCCGTCGCGTTTTCTACCTTAACATCCTCTTGTTCCTTGGGTAATACCCTGAAGTAGACGCCCCACTGCTGCATCAGATCCTGAACCTCTGGGCTTTCCAACGCGTTGAGCTCTCTGAAGAACCCGGCCAACGCGTGGGCTGGAAGACTCTCTTTGTCACAGACCCAACTGCGCTCGGCAGGCACCACGTAGATCAGACCACGCTGATGTTCACACACGGCCTTGATCCGAGTCATGTCGTTGCCCGGAATTAAATCTAAGCCCTTCGTTGTCATCTAGTCGTTCCTTTTCAGAAAAAGATTGCCAGGCCGAACTTTCCGCCAAGCCGGGGGTATTATACCCTGCTCCCCGATCCCAACACAGACCGGCCGTCCTATCTTGGTCCGAATATCGTGCCAGCCAGATCGAGCAGTCCAATTTCAGGCGAAAAACGTATTGAAGAAATAGTACATCATCTCGGAAGATAGCCCGGTGGTTCGGTAGTTCAAAGAACGGCTTAGATGGTAGACTCTACAAGGTTTGTGTTTAATAGGCTGCCCGGCCTCAAGAGTCTGGCTGGCGGCATTCAAACAGGATAGGCATAAGGATTAGACGACAATGTATCAACCCGGAGGCGGACCAAGGCCACCCGAACTGAATTTCGACGAGATATTATCCAAGATTCGCGACGGTATCGGGCGTATTTCCCAGCAATTGGGGGGTGGCGGAGTAGGATTGGCGATTGTCTTGGTGGTAGGCCTGATCGTTGTGATCTGGGCAGCCACCGGGATCTATACGACCAGCCCCGGCGAACAAGCGGTGCTCCGCCTGTTTGGAAACGCCCAAGAGACTCCCGTCACCCAGAATGGTCTTCACTGGTGGTGGCCTGGACCCATCGGAAAGAAAGACGTTGTCAGGACTGACCTCGTTCGCCGCTTGGAACTCGGGTTCCGAAGCGCAGACGGCGTTGCCGACCAACCGGTACCGGACGAAGCCCAGATGATTAGCGGAGACCTCAACATCATCGACGTGCAGATGGTGGTCCAATACGACATCAAAGACCTGACCGATTACCTCTTCCGGGTAGACGACCCAGGAGAGAACGCCGGTTCATCACGTAACATCGCTGCGGGCCTGCCGGATGGCCGAACTTTGAAGGACGCCACCGAAGCGGCGCTCCGCCTGGTGGTGGGGCAGCGGTCCCTCGCCGAGGTCCTGGCCGAGGAGCGCGTCAACCTGGAAATAGACACCAGGACAAAGTTGCAGGAGATTCTTGACGCCTACAGCACCGGCTTGAATATCGTCAGTGTGGAGCTCCAGAAGGTCGAGGCCCCTGCAGAGGTCCAAGCCGCCTTCAACGATGTGCTCCAGGCCCGTCAGGATAAGGTGACGGCCACCAACCAGGCCCAAGCCTATGAAAACCAGGTGATACCGGAAGCCAGAGGCCGGGCCGAACAGATAATTCAGCCGGCGGAGGCGTTCAAACAAGCCCGTATCCAAAGGGCTCAAGGTGAAGCCGACCAGTTCTTGTCCATCTTGGGCCAATTCAATGACCGCTCTATCACGCTGGAGAACGTGCTCCAGGACACGGACAACTCGGACGGCGACAACGACCCAACCACCGGCATCGGGCTTTCTGACGTATCGATTATCTCGGCGCCGGACGTGGACGGAAATGGGTTCGATATCTTAGTCTCCGGCGTAAAAGTTGTCGGAGCGCCGGGATGCGTGTTCACCGCCAACGAAGTCTTGAACACCGAGGCGACCCGGACCTGCGGTTTCTCAACTTCTTTCGACGCCCAATCAGGTCGCCTGACCATCGGTGAAGCCTTCTCCATCTCCTACCTGGGCAATGAAGACCTGGTGATCCCCGAGTTCGTGGGCAGCGGGCCCTTCAGCGTTCGCCTGAACAACAAAGCCCTGAGCAACGATATCAAGGTGGTTGACGGCCCCGATGGAGGTTCAGCCTCTGGAGTGGATATTTCTTTCTTACGTTTCGACCCATCCACCAACATCGTGACCTTCGCCGTCCAGTCTGGGGAGACCCTTCAGGCCGGCGCACTATTCACGGTCCAATACCTGAACCAAGAGAATCTGACCGTGCCCGCCACCAGCCTCGTCACCCAGGAAAGACTGTTCCTGGAGGCGATGGAAGAGATACTACCGGTAATCAACAAGATAATTGTTGCGCCCGATGCTAATCCGGTCTTGATACTCGGCGGTACGGGAGGGATCGTCCCGGTGCCAGTTGGACCGGCCGCCCCATAGTTGGCCAATAATTAACTCGTAGTTAGCCCGTAGTCTTAATCGATCAACCCAGACCAAAGCCCAACAGTCTACTAAGGAATAAAAGGGGTCTCCATGAGGAACCTGATCATCGCCGGGGTAGTGATTATCCTGGCCTTAATAACCCTAACCACCAGCCTGTATGTGGTGGACGAAACTGAGCAAGTGGTGGTCACTCGCTTCGGCGATGTGAAGAGTGTGCGCACTGAGCCCGGTCTTTACTTCAAAGCGCCGTTCGGAGTGGACACCGTCACCAGCTATGATAAGCGGCTGCTTCGGATAGATGCCCCGCCAGAACGGTTCTTGGACCGGGACATCAACATCCTGGAGATTGACGTCTACGGCCGGTTCCGGATCAATGACCCACGCGCGTTCCTGCAGACTCTGAATACCGAAGACAACGCGAGTAGGGTATTGGCTCAACGGATCAACTCTTCCCTTCGTGCCGAGGTTGCCGAGCGCAGCCGTGAGGAAATCATCGGCGGCAATGTTGAGTTAGACGAGTCGGGCGAACCCGTGACCGACGACGAAGGCAACTCTCGCGTCCAAGCCACAAACTCCCGGACAGAGATGTTGGATGACGTGATTTCGGCTGTACAGACCAACCTGGCCCAGGAAAGCCCGTCCTTTGGCGTCGAGATGGTTGACATCCGAATAAAGCGGGCTGATTTCCCGGTGGAGGTGGCTGGCCGAATCTTTGAACGGATGCGCTCAGACCGGGAAAAAATCTCCCGCCGGTTGCGTGCTGAAGGTGAACAAGAAGCCCGAACCAGGAGGGCCAGCGCCGACCGGAGAGTTGAGGTTATCCTGGCTTTGGCTGACAGAGATGCCGCCCGCCTCATTGGTGACGGCGAAGCCCAGGCCATCTCGATCCTGGCCGAGTCGTTGAACAAAGACCCAGAATTCTTCTCTTTCCAGAGGAGTCTGGAAGCCTACAAGACGTTCTTGAACCAGAATACAACGGTCATCCTGTCTTCAGATTCCGACATCTTCAAGTTCTTGCAGAGTCCACAATCCAGCTCTAGCGGCGACTCTGCCAGCCTGATCACGGTGGAACCAGGCAGCTAGTAACCAATATCTAACGCCCAGCCAACTTACGTCCCTCGTCCAGACCCCTGGTGGTCTTCTCGGGGGACGTTATTATTATGCGGAATCCCTGCTCCAGGCGCATGGGCACCTCTTCGGCGGTGCACCCGGTGGCACAGGGTACGCCGAACTCCTTGCATGCTTCCAAGATGGTCAACAGGTTCGCCTGAACATCTGGGTGGCTGGCGTTGCCCTTATGACCCATGGCCACCGACATGTCTCCCGGCCCAGCCCAGATGGCACCGATGCCTTTGACGTCCCGCAGGATGTCCCGCACGTTCTTCACGCCCTCCGGCTCTTCGATGATTCCCACCAACAGCATGTTTCCGTCTGGGTCCAATGGCCACAAGTCGGCGGCGTCGTAATATTCGGCTGGAGTCAGACCCCAATAACGGGGAGCGATACGGTACCACCAGCCTCGCTCGCCCTCGGGCTCAAAGTCAGCCACGCCGGGCACCTGGGGATAGCGGGCAGCCACCACCGCAGCCTGTGCATCGTCAACGTTGTTGAGATGGGGCAGCACCAGTCCATACACGCCGGTGTCCAGCGCCTGTTTGATGACCCACTGATTGCGCTCCCGGAAGTTGGGCGGCACTCGAACGAAGGGCGCCGGGCTCGCTTGCAGGGAGCCGCTTTCAACCACTCTCTTGCGGTTCATCAGGAACTGGAGCATGGTCCGCAGATCGTTAAAATCGAAACCCTGATGCTCCATCTCTACGATGACCATGTCGTAATCCGAATCTCCGACAAAGGTCATGTCGTCCAGATTGCTGTTCCAGACCAAGCCGGAGCAGAACACCGGCTTGTCCTGTTCCAATAACTCGATAACCTTGTTGTAACGAACCATGGCGCCTCCATAAATCTTCAAGTCTAATTAAGACGGAACCCAAGCTGGGTCCGGCCTAGCTTGCGCGGGATTATGGAACCGGCCGCCAGGTTTGTCCACCAGAGGTATGCCCAGGCACGTTGACGAGCAAGGAAAAATATCCTACATTTTACGGACGCCTGGAATAAGCCCTTCCAACGACCGTCTTGCTGCTTAGGGTTTCCCGAAGCCGCCTACGCCCAGCCCAAGGACGAACATGAATATCCACGAGTTTCAAGCCAAAGAAATATTCTCCCGCTATGGGATTCCGGTGCCCCGAGGCATCGTTGCCACCACTCCGGCCGAAGCCAAAGCTGCCACCCAGGAATTGGGCGGCCAGTCGGTGGTGAAGGCCCAGATACATGCCGGTGGGCGGGGCAAATCGGGCGGCGTTCAACTGGTTCGCAGCCCGGAAGAAGCTGAGGAAGCAGCCCAGCGTATGTTGGCCTCTAACCTGGTAACGCCCCAGACGGGACCCGGGGGCGCCCCGGTTCAGAAGCTCCTGATCGAAGAATTGGCCGACATCAAGAAAGAACTCTACGTTGCTTTGACCATCGACCGGGGACACCGAGGTCCCGTTCTGCTGGTCAGCACCCAGGGCGGCATGGACATCGAAGAAGTCGCCGCCAACGACCCCCAAGACATCCACAATGAGCCAATTGACCCATTGTCCGGGCTGATGCCCTTCCAGACTCGGCGTCTGGTGCGGAAATTAGGTCTGGACCCGTCAGTGGCCGGCGACGCCGCTAAGGTTCTGCAGGCGCTATACCGAGTCTTCGTGGACAACGACTGCTCATTGGTGGAGATCAACCCGCTGATCGTAACCGGAGACGACCGTGTGGTGGCCCTGGATGCCAAGATCAATCTGGACGACGATTCGATGTTCCGCCACGCCGACCTGATGAAGTACCGGGACATCAGCCAGGAAGACCCGCTGGAAGCCCAGGCTTCGGACTTTGACATAGCTTATGTAAACTTGTATGGCGACGTCGGCTGCCTGGTCAACGGCGCCGGGCTGGCGATGGCCACCCTCGATGTCACCAATGCCGCCGGTGCAGCACCGGCCAATTTCTTGGATGTGGGAGGCGGCGCCACACCCGAAAAGGTCTCCAGTGCCGTCAAGATCATCCTGTCCGACCCCAAGGTCCGCCGGGTGCTGGTCAACATCTTCGGCGGCATCCTACGCTGTGACATCGCCGGCGAGGGCATCGTAATGGCCTACAAAGAAACCGGCTCCACCATACCGTTGGTGGTTAGGATGCTGGGCACCAACGTGGTGGAAGGCAAAGAGATATTAGCCGCTTCGGGGCTGGCGGTGGTCTTCGCCGACACTCTCGCCGAAGCGGCCGACGCGATCAAACAACTGCAGATTTAACCGGAAGAGCGGCTGGAGATACACCCAGATGGGCATATTGGTCGACGAGAATACGCGCGTATTGGTCCAGGGCATAACCGGACGGGAAGGCAGCTTCCACGCCCGGGCCTGCATGGCCTATGGAACCAACGTGGTCGCCGGAGTGACTCCGGGCCGCGGCGGTACCACGTTTGAAGATAAAGTTCCTGTGTTTGACTCCGTTGAGGAGGCCGTGGCCCAGACCCAAGCCAACATGGCTCTGATCTTCGTGCCGCCAGCTTTCGCTCCTGATGCCATCGCCGAATCAGCCGACGCCGGTATCCCACTCATCGCCTGCATCACGGAGGGTATCCCGGTCCACGACATGGTAAAGATTTACCGGTACATCGAACACAAACCGGTTCGGCTCATCGGACCCAACTGCCCTGGACTCATCAACCCCGGCGCCAAGTGCAAGATTGGCATCATGCCCGGCGCCATTCACCTCCCCGGCCGAGTCGGAGTGCTGTCCCGTAGCGGCACGCTGACCTATGAGGCTGTGGGACAACTCACCGCGTTGGGCCTCGGTCAGTCCAGTTGTGTCGGAATTGGCGGCGACCAGATAATCGGTACCAATTTCGTCGACGTGCTGGAGCTTTTTGATGCCGACCCAGACACGGACGCAGTGGTGATGATCGGTGAGATCGGTGGTACGATGGAACAGGAAGCCGCCGCGTTTATCAAGTCGAATTTCAGCAAACCGGTCGCTGCACTGGTGGTCGGCGCGTCGGCCCCTCCGGGCAAGCGCATGGGCCACGCCGGAGCGATCATCACCGGGGAAAGCGCCACGGCTGAATTCAAACTTGCCGCCCTCAAGGATGCCGGAGCCTGGATCATACCCACACCTGCAGACATCGGCACCACCGCCCAAGAGATGCTAAAGAGCAACGGCCAACTCACCTGATCCACCGTTGATAATCAAGTTCTCGTCCACCCGCGCCAGTTGGTCTTCGCGTTCTTGGAGTCCCACATAGCGGCAGAGCCAGGCGTGTCTGTTTGTTGGATTTCGTTGTTCCAAAAAAGAGCGCCTGCTATACTGAGATTCACTAACACCGCGCCTGGCCGCATGCCGATGCGTGGCTAACTCGCTCACTGCAACTACTCATGGAATACGAAACAGTAATCGGCCTTGAAGTCCACGTCCAACTGCTGACCCAGAGCAAGATGTTCTGCTCTTGCCGGGCCGACTATCAGACCGCGCCCGCGAACAGCCGGGTCTGCCCGGTGTGCCTGGGCCTGCCAGGGACCCTGCCGGTGATCAACAAGAAGGCCGTGGAATACACCATCATGACCGGCCTGGCCCTGGGCTGTGAGATTCCGGGACTGACCAAGTTCGACCGCAAGAACTACCCTTACCCCGATCTGATGAAGGGGTATCAAATATCCCAGTACGACATGCCTCTGGCCATGAATGGCACCCTGGATATCACCGCCGACGGCCAAGATCGGCAGGTTCGGGTGGAGCGGGTCCACCTGGAAGAAGACGTATCCAAACTTCAGCATGTGAACGGCAACAACGACGTTGCCCACAGCCTGGTGGACGTGAACCGGTCTGGCGTTCCCTTGATGGAGGTGGTCAGCCACCCGGATATGCGCTCCCCCGAGGAGGCCCGCTCCTACCTGACCAAGCTTCACTCCATCATCCAGTACCTGGGGGTATCCACCGCCAACGCCCAAGATGGCAGCTTTAGATGCGACGCCAACATCAGTCTTCGACCCATCGGTCAAAAAGAATACGGCACCAAGGCTGAGATCAAAAACATGAACAGCCTGCGTGCGGTGTTCATGGCCCTTAATTCTGAGATAGAACGCCAAAAAAAGGTGTTGGACTCCGGCGAACGCGTTGTGCAGGAAACCCGAGGCTGGTCGGACGAACGCAACACCACCTACTCTCAGCGCAGCAAGGAAGAAGCCCATGATTACCGTTATTTCCCCGAGCCGGACCTGCCGCCCCTGGTGGTGGACGGCGCTTGGATCGAGGAGATTCGGAACAAGATACCCGAACTGGCAACCCAGCGGCTGACACGTTTTACCGAGCAGTACGGACTGTCCGAGTATGACGCCCGCCTGCTGACCAATTCCAAGGCCACCGCCGATTTCTACGAGCAAACCACCGGTCTTAATCCCCAGAGCGGGACTGAAGGTGGGAAGTTCGCCAAAAGCGTCAGCAACTGGATACTGGGCGACCTTAGCCGGTTGTCGAACCTGAAGAACTTGGAGATCGAAGAATCTCCTGTTTCGCCGGAGCACCTGGCCGAGTTGATCGGCTTGGTGGACCAGGACACGGTGAGCATTTCCTTGGCCAAGACGGTGCTGGAAGAAGTCTTTGAATCCGGGGATTCTCCAACGCAGATAGTCGAGAAAAATGGCTATACTCAGATAAGTGACTCATCCGCTGTTGAGTCGGCCGTCAGCCAAGCGATCGACGCAAACCCCCAGGCCGTAGCGGATTTCATGGGCGGGAAAGAAACCGCCGCCAAGTTCCTGGTGGGCCAGGTGATGAAAATTACCAAGGGCCAGGCCAAACCGGACTTGGTGAATAGGCTGGTCGTCGTGGCCCTCGAAGCGATCAAATAACAGCGATCCAATAGCAGCGATCAGATAACTGGGACTACTTAAGAAGGCGGCCACCCTGCGCCGAGGTCAACCAATGAACGATTTCATGAACATTATCCAACTGCTGATATCCATCCTCTTGGTGGTTGTGATTCTGGCCCAAGTCAAAGAAGGCGGCGGCGGCCTGTTCGGCTCGGCTTCCTCCACGATCCGCACCCGGCGGGGTCTAGAGAAGACCCTGTTCCAGTTCACAATCTTCCTGGCCGTGGCCTTCGTGGTTATTTCGATCATCAGCGTCCGGGTCGGCTAACCAGTGGCGGCCACTTCCGCCTGATTACCCATGTCTGACCCTTTGCTGGTCTTCACCACCGATCTCGGCCTGTCCGACGCCTACGCCGGAGTCCTAAAAGGGGTGGCGGCGATCATCAACCCGAGCCTTCGGTTCGTCGACCTAACCCACCAGATACAGCCTCAGAACGTCTCCCAAGGCTCGTTTCTTCTCGGCGCGAACTACCGGTTCTTCCCCAGCGACGCCATCCACGTAGCCGTGGTCGACCCAGGAGTGGGCACGTCACGGCGCCCGGTCCTGCTCTCCACTCCATGGGGCCGCTTCGTGGCTCCGGATAACGGCCTGTTAAGCGGGATCATCAAGGAGTACATAGACGCTCCTCCTCTAACGGCCGGGATGGTGAAACCGCCGCCGGAGATTACCGTGGTTCAGCTGACCAATCCCGAATACTGGCGTCACCCGGTTAGCGATACATTCCACGGGCGCGACATCTTCACCCCCGTGGCGGCCCATCTTTCATTGGGCGTCCTGCCCAAGGACATGGGTGAGGCCATCGACAATCTGTTCTATCTTCCTAGCCCCCAGCCCAAGTACCAAGAAGGGAGAATCACCGGCCAGATAATCTACCAGGACGTTTATGGCAACCTGGTAAGCAACATCCCGGCCGAGGCTCTGCCCAGGGGAACACCGGTACAAGTGTCGATCAAAGGTCAGCGCATCAACGGGCTGAGCCGTACATTTAACGACCCCGATAGAACCGGCAACGACCCAGCTAGAAGCGGCAACGACCCAGATGAAAGCAGCGCGAGCGGTTTGATAGCTCTAGCTGGGAGTCATGGATACCTGGAAGTGGCCTCGCCCAATACCAGCGCGGCCCGAATTCTCGATGCTGGAGAGGGCGAGGCAATCGAGGTGAGGACCCTATCTATTTGACCCTCGGTTGACTCCCAGTTCCCAGATCCACCGCCTGCGGTGGGTGCGGCCCCTCTCGGGGGGTTCTGGGGCGAGAAAGCAGTGGT
>JAQBXL010000188.1 GCA_027624135.1 Chloroflexota bacterium | reverse complement strand
CACCTGTGCCTACGGCAATGCCCTCCACCGAAACGCCGGCAATGGGCGGCGACGCCAAGTACGGTGGAATCCTGCAATGGGCCGGGCTGTCGGACTCCCCTCATTTCGACATGCACCAATGCAATACCGCCGCGTGCGCCGAGCCGCAGGGGCCGTTTTTCGATAACCTAGTCCGTTACAGTCCCTTCGACGGCGGGATAGAACTCTTACCGGATCTCGCTCTCTCGTGGGATATATCTGACGATGGGCTGGTCTACAAATTCCATCTTCGGGACGCCGTCAAGTTTCACGACGGCGCTGCGCTTACCTCTGACGACATCAAAGCTACCTTTGACCGGATCATATTCCCCCAGACCGGTATGATCTCCCCCCGTCAGTCTCTTTTCGAAGCCGTAAGCGAGATTCGAGTTGTGGACCCACTGACGGTGGAATTTGTTCTCAAGGCACCGAGGAGTTTTTTGCCGGCCGCGATCGCCTCGGGCTGGAACGTGATTGAACGAAAGCAAACCATTGACGACAACAACTCCGACCTGAAAAAGCTTAAGCCGGGCACGACGGAACACCCCGGCACCGGACCGTTTATCCTGGAAGACCACCAATCGGGCGAATTCTGGAAGATGAAGCGGAACCCCAATTACTGGAACCCGGTATTGCCTTACTTGGATGGAATTCAATTTAACCATCTGCCCTACGGACCTGCCACAGGAGCGGCGTTGATCGCGGGACAGGTTGACTACGTGTACGGTGCCGGCGCTGACCTGCGGGACGATATCCTGAACAAATATGCCGATACACACACCGTCGTCGTATACCCGATTCCCACGTACGGCGGCGCCTTTATCAACCACGAAAAGGGTCCATTGGGTGACGCCAACGTGCGCAAAGCAATCTCGATGGTGATGGATCGCTGTGCCATCAAGAAAGCGACCGCCGCAATCAGAGAGATTGATATTGGAACTTGGATAATGGCCAACGATACGGCCTATGGCCCCGCCTTCCGGGAGGCAACCTTCGATAAAAAGCCTGGTTACCGTTGCCCAGTTACCGAGGAGGATATCGATGCGGCCCAGAAACTCCTGGCTGACGCGGGCTATCCTAACGGCGACGGGTTCCCAACTCTGGATCTTATGGTCCGGGATCTGAACTTCTTTGCCGCACCCATGGGCCCGATGATGCAGGCCTTCATGAAGCAGCGACTCAATATCAATAGCGATCTGAGGGTGGTCCACACCTCTGTGTGGGGAGAAGACCAAGCCCGGGGGAACTACGATCTGGCGGTGAATGGCTCTCCCACGCCGTTGGCCTCGGTTGCACCTTACTGGTCCGCGTACTTCACCACTGGCAGCGGTGCCAACTGGAATTTTGGCTCATCCAACCCGGAATTTGATTCGGTAGTATCGGAAATATTCGCCGAATCTGACACGGCCAAACAGGCTGCGTTAGTCGCCCGTGGGGCGGAAATATTGGAAGACTGGACTCCGATGATTCTGATTAATCATTTCACCATCATCGACGGGTTTGCCAACTACGTTAAGGGGCATGGTCGGGCCAACCGCGTTACACTATTCAATGACATACGCTTCGATACGGTGTGGTTGGATAAATAAGAGCAGACATTTACAAAAATACACCGCCACAGTGTGGCGGTTGGAAAGTAAACAGTCATGCACAAATATATTGCCAGGCGACTCCTTTACTCGATACCCGGCCTGTTCGGTATCACGATCATAATCTTCTTTGCCCTCCGTATCCTGCCTGGGGATCCCCTGGCAGTCCTCTACGGAGATGGAGGGAGGGGGAACCTAACCGCCGCCGATATCACCGAGATCAAGCATCAGTTGGGACTAGACCATTCGCTTGTTTACCAATATGGCGACTGGATGAAAGATGTCTTTACCGGGAAGATGGGAGAGTCATTCTGGCGCGGCGATTCCGTGTCTGAAATGATTATCCGGCGGGGCCCACTTACCGCCGAGATTGCCGTGATTGCGGTCCTAGTTTCCTGGCTCGTCGGGTTGCCAGTAGGAATAATTGGCGCGGTCCGGCAGAACGGGATTGCGGACTACCTCTCCCGTATCTTTACCATCGTTTTCTTGGCCGTCCCCAGTTTCTGGGTGGCTATCTTGGTGGTAGTCATCTCTCTCCTGGCGTTCGATTACCGCCCTCCATTGGGAATCATTCAGCTTTGGGAGAACCCGGTGAGCAACATGCAAATCGTGCTGGCGCCGGGGATAGTGCTGGGGTTAGCTACGTCGGCGTATATCGCCAGAATGGCGCGCACAACCCTGTTGGAAGTCATCCGCGACGATTACGTGCGCACTGCCCGGGCCAAAGGCTTATCCGAGCGGACGGTGGTACTCCGGCACGCCCTACGCAACGCTCTACTCCCGGTGATTACGCTCTCCGGCGTGCTCTTCGGGCTCCTTTTAGGCGGGTCTGTGGCAGTTGAAGCGGCCTTCACGGTGCCCGGTTTGGGCTCCGCGTTGATCCAGGCTTTCACGGAACGCGATTTCGTGGTGGTCCAGAACTTGGTGCTTCTCTACGGCGTCATCTTCGTCTTCGTGAATCTGTCCATCGATTTGGCCTATGCTTGGCTCGACCCAAGGATTCGTTACAACTGATTTCGACTCTTTAAGTTGGACGATCCAAATGGCTTGAACGGTCGTTAACACCAGCGATAGAATTGTCGCTGCGATTCACACGGATCCGGTGTGATGCAGGATATAGAACAAAACTGAGGTTAATGTGGCGAGACAACTCGATGTAAAGATTGGTAGTACCGGACGAGCCACTGGTCGGCCAGGCAGGGCCATGGGTACTCTGCGCGGACTTAAGTCCTTCTCCCGAAGATACCCGGTGGGGGCGGCGGGAGGGCTTCTTCTAGTGGCGATTAGCCTCCTGGCCATCTTCGCTGGAGTGGTTGCTCCGGATGACCCCCTGTATGTTGACTATAATCAACTTGGCACCGCACCGTCGTCAGAATTTTACCTCGGCACAGACTACGAAGGTCGGGACGTATTAAGCAGGATCATTCACGGCGGGCGGGTCTCGCTTCAAGTATCCGTACTATCAGTTCTGCTGGGCACCACGTTGGGCTCTATGTGGGGCATCGCCAGCGCCTACTTTGGCGGCAGATTCGACATTATCAGCCAACGCATCGTGGAAATGGTGATGTCGTTCCCGGCGCTGGTTTTGGCGATGGTCCTCCTGGTCGCCCTTGGTGGTGGTATTTGGACCGTGATTATTGCCATCGCCGTCACCCGCCTTCCGTACGGTGTAAGGGTGATTCGGTCAGTGGCGCTCTCCGTTAAGGAATTGACCTACGTCGATGCAGCCCGGGCCATGGGTGCTTCCGACCTAAGGATCATGGCCCAGCACATAGCTCCCCAGTGTTTTGCGGCGTTCCTGGTCTTGGCCACCGCACACCTAGGTGCTGCCATTGTGATTGAGGCGTCATTGGGTTTTCTCGGAGTTGGGATCACCCCGCCAACGGCCAGTTGGGGAAACATGCTGGGCGGCGTGGTTTCCAACACCTATAAACCTATCTGGTGGCTGGTGGTGTTCCCTGGCCTAGCCATTTCGCTGACCGTACTGGCCTTCAACCTGTTCGGAGACGCCCTCCGGGACGCCTTGGACCCCAAGCTCCGCGGCCGTTAACTTTCACAGGGAGCCCGGCATATACGACTCAAGATAACGGCGGGCAGATTGCCCGCCGTTATCTTGCCACCCGCCGACCCGTCAAGCTATACTGGCCTGGCCTGGCCTGGCC
>JAQBXL010000031.1 GCA_027624135.1 Chloroflexota bacterium | reverse complement strand
ATGGCGGCTGCGGCGGACTGATCCGCCATTAGCCTGGAAGGGAATTTCCACAGGTTTTGACAAGAGCTCTCTTACGGCGGAAATCATACTAATCACAATGAGGATTGTTATGATTGATGATTAACCACTATTCTCCTCAATCCTGTGCGTCCTGCAAGTGCCCCTCACTCATGCGGGCTACCTTGCTAATTGGAGAAGAAATACGTGATTTCCTGTAGCTCTCCTCGTATATATCCCACGGGTCAGAGGCGTCCACTATCACCACACGTCTACAATCATAGACTGTATCATTCCGCACCTCTGCGAAAAGGGACAGTATTACCATTAACTGCACTGCAGGCAGTCACTGGGTCAACGTGGAAATTTCCCAATCCGGTCGGGTCATTAACCTCTATCGCTCGTAAACAAACACCTGATTATCAGACCAATCCCATCAAGGCTGTATGCAAGCCTGTGGGATTACAGTAAATTGAACCCTGTTTTTCTTCGGTCATAGGCGTAATTCCTCACTCCGCACCCTCACCCCCCACTCTCCCACCGCGCCCGTAGCGTTTCCACATACATGCGTTCGTAGTCGCCGTGGTGGGCGTTGTTGGGGTCTTCGGCTAGGCGCTCGGCCCAGAGGTATTCCACGTCTCCCCAGATGATCGGATAGGGTGGCTGGTCGAAGAAAGCCGCAACCGCCGTCATGGGGTCCGTGCCGTCCGAGTACCCCATGAATTGAAAGTTGTCGTAGGTATTCCCCTCTTCGGAGACAAACCTGCCTTTCATCGCGGCCAATACCAGGTACGAAGCCATGCTAGCCGTCAGCCTTTCTTGAGGATGTGGACCGTGGTGACGTCTCCCGCGCCGGAACATTGGGCCACACCCACCCTGGCGTTGGCCACCTGCCTGGGGCCAGCCTCGCCGCGCAGTTGGGTCACCGTCTCATGGATCATGCGGATGCCCGACGCGCCGAAGGGATGGCCCATGGCCAGCAGTCCGCCGTCGGTGTTCACCGGGATATCGCCGGTCAGCGCCGTCCGTCCCTCCACCGTCCCCCGCCAGGCCTCGCCGAAGGGAAACAGATGCAGCGACTCGATCTGTTGCAGTTCGCCGATGGTCGCCGCGTCATGGACCTGGGCCAGGTCAACGTCCTCCGGTCCCAGACCGCTCATCTCGTAGGCCTGCAGCGCCGCCGGCTCGGTGCGGTAGGGGCTGAACGCCGAGTGATCCGCGCCACGTCCATTGTAGTCGCCCGAGGTCAACACCGCTGCGGCGATGGACACCGCCCGGCTCTCGTCGATTCCGTAGTCGGCCAGGTTCTCGCGGGCGCAGAGCACCGCCGCAGCGCCGCCCTCGCTGGTCGGGCAGCACTGGAACAGAGTCAGCGGGTCGGCGATCATCCGAGAGTTCAGCACCTCTTCCACGGTGTAGGTGTCCTTGCGGTGGGCGAAGGGATTCATCACCGCATTCTGCCGGGCCTTCACGGTCACTTGTGCCAGGGCCGTGGCCGGAGCGCCGGTGTCTTCCATGTAACGTTTGCTCCGCAGCGCGTACCCAGCCATCATGTGGTCGCCGCCGATGTACCGCTCGGGGCTGTCCTCGGCGGTCACCGTCACCGGCCCGCGGGGAACCTTCTCCGCGCCGAACGCCAGGGCCATGTCGTAGATGCCGGTGGTGATGCCCCAATAAGCCTGCCAGAACGCCGTCGACCCGCTGGAGCAGGCGTTTTCCACATTGATGATTGGCACGCCGGTCAGACCCAGCTTGGACAAGGTGGTCTCGCCCACGGACATTCCCTGGTAATAAACGTGGCCGAAGTAGGCGATGGCGATGTCCTTCCACTTGACTCCCGCGTCTTTCAGGGCGGGAAGCACGGCCTCGATGGCCAGCGTGCCAAGGTCCTTCTCTGGGAAGCGGCCGAAGGGATGCAGGCCGACTCCAACCACCATGACTTCACGGCCGGGTTTGATCTTGTTCACTGATTAATCTCCTGGGGTGGGCATGGGCTGCGGCTCTCAGCCCGAAGCCTACAACCTATTGTTGAGACCTGCTAAGCCAATATGATGGCCGCCTGCGATGATGTGAAACGGCCAAGATTTGGACCTCATCCTCGAATACCCGAAAAAGTACGGCGAATGGAAAACGCCTTAACATGATGCGGCGCATATCCGGGACTCGCTGAACTGGATACCGAGTCGGAGCTTCGCAAACTAACTCCAAGATAGATTCGAACTCGGCAAGATAAGAGGCTCCGAGTCCCGCTCGTTGAGATTCGTAATATGCGACGGTTTCAAGATGCTCCGTTTCGGCCTCAGGATGAAACTGGTAAATCACCTCAGCCGGGCTCTAGCCTTCTTTCGGACTTCATCTGCAGAGATTGGCTGAACGTCACCGCTGTCCAAATCGCGAGCCCGGCGTTCAGCCTCGACTAGCCATGCTTGTTCTGATTCCTCTGTCGAGAGAGTCTCGAGGCTTAGAAGAAGCTTCTGGGCGAGTTTCGCTCGATCCTCTGGAGGCAGGCCTAGCGCCTCACGCTCAATGGTTTGGGGGTCCATTTCGTCACCTCATTGTTCTCATAGGCCTAGTCAACAATTATGGTACACCGGCCGGGTTTTAACTTGTTCACTGATTAATCTCCTGGGTTCTCTGGCAGATCAAGCTGGACGCCATTTGTAGACGGCCTTGTCCGATCCACCGTTCTCTGCGGGAACAGCTTGGAGCTTCATCTCCACCGCCATGCCGATCTTGAGGTCATCGTGTTCGCAGTCGATGACCTCCGCCAAGACCTGAGGACCAAGGGGGAGTTCCACCTGTCCCAACACGTAGGGCACCGGGCCGGGCCAGCCGGCGGGCGGTATCCTCACGATGGTAAAGCTGTATAGAAATCCCTTGGAGCCAAGGTCAACCGGCTCCAGTTCGGTGGACGTGCACGCCTGGCAGAAGATGGCCGGGCCGAACACCGATGCGCCGCATTCCTGGCACCGGAATCCGATGAGGGTGCCTCCTAGCGGACCTTTAGACGCGTCGTCGTTGGTTATCTTGAGCCGGTTCGGGTCCACCGACTCAGGTATGTTTGTCTCTGGCATATCGGCCATTATACAGGCCCATTGACCCGCCATGCGCCGCATGTTAGCTTGAGCTGGCACAGCCACCGGCACAGCCGGGTTTCCATGTAAAAGCCTGAGTTTGGTGTATGACTGGCACAGGCGAGCTCTTCAACCGAGATTAACGGGGTTTTCAAACACATGGCAACCAACGCCAACAAGCCATGGGAGATGTCACTCGGCCAGTTCCTAGAGGAAGTGGTGGCCCGCGACCCTGGCAAGACGTTCATCGAGATCAGCGGTCGGAGCCAGACCTACCGCGAGTTCTACGACGGCGTCTTGAAGTCAGCCGCCATGTTCCAAGGATTGGGCATCGAGAAGGGCGACCGGGTCTGCTTGTTCCTGCCCAACTGCATCGAGTACGTCTACTCCTGGTTCGGCCTGTCCCTCATCGGTGCCATAGCGGTCCCGGTGAACACCGCCTACAAGCGGGACGAGATGGCCTACATATTGAACAACGCAGAAGCCAAGGGACTGGTCACCGACCCCTCTCTTGCTGAAGTGGCCGGAGCCGCCGCCGACCTGGCCCCCAGTGTCGCTGTACGGTTGCTAAGGGGAGCAGAGGGTTCGACCATCGAACGCTGGACCGACTTCGGTGAGGTCCATGCCAAGGCCCAGCCCCTGGAATCATTGCCCAAAGTTTCGCCCCACGACATTTCCATGCTGGTCTACACCTCGGGCACCACCGGCAATCCCAAGGGCGTCCAGGTGACCCACCTGATGTACGTGGCCGCCGGACAGGGGTTTGCCCACTGGACCCAGGCCACGCCCGACGACCGGTTCTTCACCTGCCTGCCCTACTACCACGCCAACATCCAGTACTACTCCACCATGGGCGCCCTAGCTGCTGGCGGAACCCTAGTGGTGGTCGACCGATTCAGCGCGTCCCGTTTCTGGGGCCAGGTTCGGGAGGCCAAGGCCACGGTGGTCAATTTCATCGGGATGATGATGCCGGTACTGTCCAAGAACACCCCGTCGCCCGACGACAAGGACAACACGGTCCGTCTGTTCTACGGGTCTCCGTCGTTCCCACCCGAGTTCCTGGCTGAGTTCCAAGAACGGTTCGACACCGATATCATCGTCGGTTTTGGCATGACCGAGACCTGCTTCGGAACCATCGAGCGTATCGGAGAAAAACGCCGCGCTGGGTCGTCGGGGGAACCCCGGCAGCACCCTCAAGGCGGGTTCGAGAACCAGGTCCGCATCGCCGACCAGGTGACCGGAGTGCCCGTGGGCGTGGACACTGTGGGCGAGATAACGATACACAACCCTGCGATAATGCCCGGCTATTGGCGCAACGACGAACAGAACGCTGAATCCCTGCGCAACGGCTGGCTGTATACCGGTGATCTGGGCTGGGTGGACGCCGACGGCTTCTTGTATTTCGTGGACCGGAAGAAAGACATCATCCGCCGCCGGGGGGAGAACATCTCCTCTCAAGAAGTGGAGAACGTCATCAAGCGCCACCCCAAGGTGCTGGACTGCGCGGTCTTGGCCGTGCCATCAGAGCTGGGCGAGGACGAGGTCAAGGCCTACGTCACGCCCCGGGAAGGGGCAACGCCGAACCCGGAAGAATTGGTCTATTGGTGCGCCGAGAACCTGGCCTATTTCAAGGTCCCCCGCTACTGGGAGATCAGAGACGAGCTGCCCCGCACACCCAGCCTGCGGGTCAGGAAAGATGTCCTACGCCAGGAGAGGGAAAACTTGATTGAAGGCTGCTTCGACGTGGAAGCGGCGGGTATAAAGTTACGCTGACAGCTACCCACTAGGAGCCAAGATGCCTGATAAACGTTACTGGCTCTTTAAGTCGGAGCCGAGCGCATATTCCTTCGACGACTTGATGAACGAGCCGGACGGGTGGGCCGAGTGGGACGGCGTCCGCAATTATCAGGCCCGGAACCTCATGCGTGATGACATGAAGGTGGGAGACGGCATCCTCTTCTATCACAGCAACGCCAAACCGATGTCGGTGGTGGGTATCGCCAGCGTCGTCCGGGAAGGGTATGACGATTCCCACGGCCTGGATCCCAAGGACGACCATTACGATCCCAAAGCCACCAAGGAAAACCCCATCTGGTCCATGGTTGACATAAAAGGCGAACGCGCCCTGGGCCGGCCCGTTACTCTGGATGAGATCAAGCTCAATCCCAAACTGAAGGACATGCTGCTGATCCGGAAGGGCATGCGCCTGTCCATACAACCAGTCACCAAAGAGGAATTCGACGAGGTCATTGCTATGGGTGGTGATTCGGCGAACTAACCATTAGCATCAAAGTCTGTGAACCGCGAAAAATATACGGGAAGGCCCAACGATTGGGGATCCCGAGAGGATAGGAATTAAACATGAGTGTCTATTGGAGAGCGGTGAAACGGGGCCAAAACCTGATCGTTGACGATACGCATTGGCTTGAGGAAATCATTGGCGGGTACCGTGAGAACAAAAGCGGCATAGACGCCTATGCCAGGACCATGGGGTACGAGCCGGAACGCTCGCGAAAGGGATTTGACACCGTTGAGGACGCCAAGGTCTTCGTGGAATCCTTTAGCCCCTGGGAGCTATTTGGTGTCAGGGACGTTAATGTTGAACCCGAGGCAAGGCCAGCATTGGGCTAATCGCCCCTTGATCTATCAACGCCTAAGGAGCGCCAATGTCACGCCTACCACCAACCCTGCAATCACAGGTCCCGTCTCAAATGGCGGCCAAGTATGAAAGCGCCACCAAGGCTGAATCGGGATTGGCGGCAACTTTCCAAGCCCTATACGCCAACCCTCCGGTGGCGTCCGGATTGGCTGATCTGAATGAAGTTGTCGGAAAGACCGGCCTCGAACCATGGGTAATCCTGACTGTGGCTCTGACCGTGGCTCACGAACGGGGTAACAGCGTGTTATGGGATTCTTTCGTGCCCTTGGCGCGCGAGGCTGGAGTCAGCAAGGCCGTCGTTGATGGCATCGCGGCTGGGACCGCTCCGCGAAGGTTGCTGCCAAAAGAAGGCATCTGGGTACACTTCGCTCTGGAGGTGATACGCGACCAGGTGCGCGACTCGACCTGGCAAGCCGTAACTCACCTCGCGGGCGATGAGGGAGCCGTCGGCCTGGCGTTTACAGCATGCTATTACGAGATGATGGCTCGCCTCAACCGCACCTTTGCCTTGGACCGGGCGTAACAGAATCGCGGAGGCCCTACATGCCAGATTACAAGTATGAAACCCTTCTGGTGGAGCAGGACGCATCTGTCCTGATTATCACCTTGAACCGGCCCGAGCGGTTGAACGCCGTGGACCGGGTGATGCACCGTGAATTGGAAGAGGTATTCGGCGAGGTGGCCTTCGACTCCAGTGTCAGCGCAATAGTCGTAACCGGCTCTGGGCGGGGATTCTGCTCCGGCGGAGACGTCCGGGCGATGGACGAGCGGGGAGCGTCGAATGTTCTCGAACAACGGCCTATGGGAGCGGTGTCGCAGAGTGGCCGGCGTATGTTACATAACATTCTCTGGGTGGAGCAGCCTATCATCTGCGCCCTGAACGGTGTTGCGGCCGGACTGGGTGCGACCATCGCCCTGTTCTGCGACATCATTTACGCGTCAGACCAGGCCCGCATCGGCGACACCCACGTCAAAGCCGGTCTGGTTGCTGGCGATGGCGGGGCAGTCATCTGGCCTCTGCTGGTGGGAGTTGCCAAGGCCAAAGAGCTGCTGATGACCGGCGACATCATAGACGCAGCCGAGGCGGAGCGAATCGGGCTGGTCAACAAGGTTGTGCCCCACGACCAGTTGATGGACGCCGCCATGGACCTGGCCAAACGGTTGGCCAACGGTCCGGCCCTGGCGATACGCGGCACCAAGCACGCCATCAACAAGAAGATATTGAACGATCTGAACCTGGCTCTGGACGTGGGCCTGGCATTGGAAGAGCGTAGCTCACGCCATCCGGACCACACCGAGGCGGCCCGTTCTTTCGTTGAGAAACGCGCGCCCGAGTACAAGGGCACCATCTAGGGCTAGCGGTCTTGTCGAACAAAGATCAACAAGCTGCCCGGGCGTTTCATGACGCCACTAAACTCAGCTACATCAACCTGCTCACCAAGCCGCCCCTGTATAAGTCGTATCCCGGCTGGCCCAAGATAGCTCTGCCCCAAATCTCTCCCCCTGTCATGCCTGCGCTGGAAGCCGTCTCGCGCGCTTCCTCCGCTGCTTCCGCCCCGTTGAGCCTGCCCTCCATAGCCCAATTGCTCCACTACTCAGGGGGGCTGATTCGAAAGAGCAACCTGGCCTCCGCTGGCGAAGTCCATTACCGGGGCGCGGCCTCAGCCGGAGCGCTCTTTCCCATCGAACTTTACTTGGTCTGCGGCGATATTCCGGGACTATCCGCCGGGGTTTATCACTACGCCCCAGCCGACAACGCCCTTACCAAACTGAGGGAAGGCGATTTCCGGGCAAACTTGGCCGCCGCAGCCTCCGACGACTCTCTGGCATCGACGCCGGCCACCATTGTTAGCACGGCCGTCTTCTGGCGCAGCGCGTGGAAGTACCGAACCCGAGGCTACCGCTATTGTTTCTGGGACAACGGCACTGTGCTGTCCAATCTCTTGGCGACGGCAAATGCCATCCGACAGCCGGCGCGAGTACTGGCCGGGTTCGTCGACGACAAGGTTGATCGCATATTGGGTGTGGACTCGGAGCAAGAGGCTAGCACCTGCCTGGTGGCCCTTGGCGGAGCCTCAGGCTCGCTTCCTGGGCAACCTGGCGATCTGAGCCCGATAGACTCCGGCGACCTTGGTTTCACTAACCCAATCCCATACCCGGAGTCGTCGTTTCTCCACTCAGAATCATGCCTGGAGTCAGCGCAAGAGGTTTCAGCATGGCGGGAGCAAGGCCATGGGATAGAGACGAGTCTCCCTGGCATCGAATCTGCGTCGTTGGGTGAGGTCATCGAACAGCGCGGATCGACTCGCCGGTTCGCCAGAAAATCCATCCCCTTGGCCCAACTCTCATCCCTTTTGGCGGCAGCTTCCGCCGGAATACCTGCCGATTTTGGCGGAGGATTGATCGACCCATACCTGGTCGTCAACGCAGTGGATGGCCTGACGCCGGGCGCTTACCACTACGCGAGAGAGTCCAGGGAGTTGGAACTGCTGCAAGAGGGGGAGTTCCGGGCAGAGGCGGGCCACTTGTGTTTCGAGCAGGCCTTGGGGGCCGACGCCAGCGCCGTGGTGTTCTTTCTGACCGACCTGGATCTGACGCTGAACCGGTTGGGCAACCGAGGTTACCGGGCGGCCCAGTTGGAGGCCGGGGTCATGGGTGGGAACATGTACCTCTGCGCCCATTCCCTGGGCCTGGGCGCCACCGGAATGACCTTTTTCGATGACGCAGTGACTGCTTTTTTCTCGCCTCACGCCGCCGGGAAGAGCCTGATGTTTCTGGTGGGCCTGGGCCGGATCGGAACCCCCAACCGAGTCAGGCCGTTCCGTTCCAAGTACGGCGTTCTGAAGGACTCTCTGGCCCGTGGCGCAGGTGGCGGCCAGCGTCCCGTGCCCGACTGGCTCTACAGCAACTAGCCTGGACTAACCCCCGAACTATCCAATAGAGTTCTTGCGGATGTGCTCCAGCGCCATCTGCATGTGCCACTCCATCGCCCCCAGACCAACCACGCGCACGCCCAGGTCGAACAGACGTTTGGCCGAGGCGGCCATGGAGTCGAAATCGGGCGAGTCCAGGCCCATGTTGTACATAATGGCCGCGCCGTTCTTTTCGGCGGTCTTTACCGCGCCTTCCAGCAGCCTCATCACCTTGGGGTCTTCGTACTTGAACGGCACGCCAAGGATCTTGGTCACGTCTCCGGCTGCCAGCCAGACCAGTTCTATCCCCTCTATCTCCAGTATCTCGTCCAGTTCGTTCAAGGCCCCTTCGCTCTCCACCGTCGGCACAATCAAGGTTCCGGCGCGGGTCTTGGCGGCGTATTCGGGAAACTCTTCGGCAGTCCAGAACCGGCGCAGGTGTATCTGACGGTGCCAGTCATCCCGAAGCTGCATCAGGTCTTGAACTTCTTGTTTGGAACCGACAGACACCGTAACCGCGGTAGCGCCCAGTGACAGGGCACGGGCTGCGTCGGAAATGGTGCGCCGGTCGGTGCCGTCGGCCCAGGGGAATGACTGCACTCGGATCATGGGAGAGATGCCGGTGCCTCGGGCGGCCCGCACCAGATGGGCGATGTTGTCCCAGTCATGGGCAGTGAACATCATGTCGGCCATGAAACAGTCGATGCCCGCAATCCCAGCTACCTCGACCATGTTGGGATGGCTGAACACGTAGGCGCAGAGCGACGGTTTTCCGCTCTTCAAGTTGGCCAGTAGCCGGTCGGTCTCCGGAGTTGGGAAAAGCACGGTACACCTCGAGAATCTCGTATTGGGAATCAGGAGAGAGTGTAGCCCAAATGGGTCTCGAGCACAAAAAGGGCGCCCCGATTGAGTCGGAGCGCCCTTAGTTACGGAGCCTTCTGGCATGGAGCTTGCGACCCTTTCATGATGGTGCATGGATTGCGCCGAGTATATAATCCGCCTCGACGCCCATGGGCGGGGAGAAATGACGTGGGAGTGGGGCAGGTAGATTCGTGATTCGCAAACAAAAGGAGACACAGATGGAAACCGTAGGATTTATCGGACTGGGCAACATGGGCGGGGGCATGGCCGGGAACATCCAGAAAGCCGGATACCCAATGATTGTTCATGACATCAACGAGGGCGCAACCAGGCCATTCTTGGAGGCGGGGGCCCACCTGGGCAGTTCACCCGCTGAAGTCGCCAGCCAATGTGATGTAACTTTCACATCCTTGCCGGGACCCCGGGAGGTAGAGGCCGTCGCACTAGGTCTGGAAGGGGTGCTCCAGGGCGCCAAGCCCGGTTCAGTGTACATCGACCTTTCCACCAGCAGGCCAACCCTGATCCGGGAGATCGAACCCAAGTTCAGGGCGAAGGGTGTGTTCGTTCTTGACGCCCCTGTGAGCGGCGGAAAATCAGGCGCCCAGAGCCGTAATCTGGCTGTGATGGTTGGTGGCGACAAAGAAGTGTTCGAACGGGTTAAGCCGTTATTGGAAGCCTTCGGCGACAAGGTCTTTTACGCCGGGGAGATCGGGGCGGGGTCGGTCGCGAAGCTGGTCCATAACATGATTGGTCACGGGGTCCGGCAGGCCATCGCAGAGGGTATGACGTTGGGTGTAAAAGCCGGGGTTGATACGGAGGCGCTGTGGCAGTGCATCCGCAGAGGCTCTCTGGGCCGCATGAACGTCCTTCACGAGGGATTCCCTAGGTCCGTTTTCAAGGGCGAGTACGAGCCAGCAGGTTTCGCTTTGAGTCTGGCGCGGAAGGACATCGGACTGGCCACCGAGTTGGCCAAGGAATATGACGTACCCATGCCGATCGCCAACCTTGCCGAGCAACTGGCGATCCAGGCCATGAACCGAGGCTGGGCCCACATGGACAGCACGGTCATCGTCAAGCTACAGGAAGAGATGGCCGGTGTCGAACTGAGGGCCGACATCGATGTAGCAAAGTCGGCCCGGTTCATCTCGACCCATCCGGACGAATAGCGTCCCACGCAAGATTGGGAAAACGACGTTTTTAACGTTTTTAGATGTAGACCATCCACTCCAGCAGGTTGTGGTCGGGGTCTCGGGCATACATGCTCACGGCGGGCAAAATCCCTCGTGAGCGGGCGCCCTTGCGTGGTCCGGGACCGCGAATGATCTCGACCCCAGCCTCGGCCAGCATCTGCTGACACTGCTCGGCGGTGCCGTCCCAGACAAAGCAGATGTCTACGGAACCGGGCAGAGCGGTGTCACCCCGCAAGCTGGCGGTGTAACCCTCAGGATGAACATTTATCTTGGAGTCGCCGATCTGGATCGAGAAGATATTGGCCTTGCCAGCCCTCCAATCTTCTTCGTCGTTAATCTCAAATCCCAGCTTCTTGTAGAACGCGATGAGTTGATCGGCGTTCGCGGTGGGCATTGCCAGGTGGTCGATACCAACGGTCCCCATTTGGAGCCTCCATCTATAGATAATCTACATGTCTCTGGCCGGATTTTCCCAATGGTAGCTCCATGCCTGGTCTCTGGCAAGAGTTCTCCGGCCTGCCAGGGAGTTCCCGGCGTTTTGCTTTGTGGTACTTTAGGTTCACCCAGAGAAAGGAGAGATCATGTTTGACCTGCTGCTTAGAAACGGCCGGATCGTGGACGGCACCGGACAGACTTGGTTCCGGGCTAGTCTTGGGATAACTGCCGATATCGTTACCGTGGTCAGAGGGGACACATCTCAGGTCCAGGCAGGCCGGGTGATCGACGTTGAAGGCTCGGTGATCTGCCCTGGGTTCATCGACATGCACTCCCACTCTGAGCTCAAGCTCATGACCGACCCAGACCATCAGGCCAAGGTCAGGCAGGGCGTTACGACCGAGGCCATCGGCATGGACGGACTGTCTTACGCCCCAATCTCCTCGCCCAAGTTTGAGCAGTTGCTCGTCTATCTGGCTGCCATCAATGGGACGCCTCCACCCGACGTGCGTTGGAGCACGGTGAAGGAATTCCTCGACATATTGGACGGTCGAGCTGCCTGCAACGTGGCCTTCATGGTGCCCCACGCCGCCATCCGCATCGAGGCTATGGGCTGGGAGGACCGGGCGCCGACACCCCCGGAACTGGCCAGGATGCAGGAGCTAGCCCGACAAGGCATGATGGACGGAGCATTTGGATTCTCCACCGGTCTGACCTATCCTCCCGGCGCTTACAGCGACACCGACGAATTGGTCGCGATCTCCGAGGCAATCTCGGACCTGGGCGGGTTCTACATGACCCACGCCCGTTACACCAAAGGAGACCAACAACTAGACCCGTTCCGCGAAGCCGTCGAGATTGGCCAACGCAGCGGCGTGCCGGTCCATATCTCCCACTTCCATAGTCCCGTGGATGGCATGGGCGAGCGGATGATTGGTCTGGTGGACGAAGGCCGAAACGCAGGTGTCGACGTGACCTTCGACCAATATCCATACGCGGCGGCCAGCACCGTCCTCCACTCTTTGCTGCCCTACTGGGTCCACGCCGGAGGCCCGGCGATGCTGCTGGAGCGGATCAAGGATCAAGCAGTCCGGGAGCAGATCGGCGACTCGGTGAATCCCATGTGGGGCCGGATTCTGGACGACTACATGTTCAGCCACATCGGATCGGACAAGAACAAGGAATGGGAGGGCCGGTCTCTCACCGACCTGGCCAGCTTCCAGAGCAAGAAGATGGTGGACTCCATCTGCGACCTGCTGATCGAGGAGAACCTGGAAGTCGGCTTCGTGGCCCGGACCGGCAACCCCGATAACATACGCACCATCGTTCGGTACCCAGCCCACATGGTCGGGTCCGACGGCGTTCTGACCGGAGAGATGCCCAACCCGCGAACGTTCGGAACCTTCCCGTACGTGCTGGGCCAGTTCGCCCGTGAGGAAGGGCTGTTCCGTATGGAGGAAGCTGTCCGCAAGATGACCGCGCTGCCTGCTCAGAGGCTGGGACTCCAAGACCGGGGCATCCTTAGGGACGGCATGAAGGCCGACGTAGTGGTTTTCAACCCGGACACTGTGGAGGCCAAAGCCACTTTTGACAAACCAAAACAATACCCTGTGGGCATCGACTACGTCATTGTTAATGGCAAGTTAGTCATCGATAATGGAACCCACACCGGAGCCCTGCCGGGCCGAGCGTTAAAATCTCAGTAGAGCTTTCAGCTATCAGCCTACAGCTGTCCATCTGAAACAAACCAAAGAGTAATCTATGACACCACAGCACGCAGTGAAAGCGACCATCCGACGAGGCGATGAGTATTACGTCGCGGAATGTTTGGAGATTGCCGTTGTAACTCAAGGAAAAACCCTGGATGAGACGGTGGAGAATCTCAGAGAAGCTGTCAGTCTTCACCTAGAAGGTGAAGACCCTGCCGATTTTGGTTTGGTACAAGACCCTTGGATCTTGCTGACCCTTGAGCTGGAGTTGGCGGGTGCCCAGACTTAGACGGCTTTCTGGGCCGAGCGCTGAAGTCGCAGTAGAGCTTTCAGCTATCAGCCGTCAGCGTTCAGCTATCCTGGTGACCAGACTTGTTGAGGCATCGCTCCGTAAGGCATAATCGTTAATCGATTCAAGTTCGTAATAACGACTGACTGCTGTCGGCCGATGGCTGAAAGCTAAAGGAAACACCCATGGACTTCGAACCCCAGTACACACCAGAACAAGAAGAGTTCCGCCAGGAGGTCAAGGCCTGGATGAAGGACAACGTGCCTCCAGGCATCGTCCATCCGGCGGACCCGATAGACCTGACCGAGGAACAGTATCAATTGCGGCGTGATTTTGGCCGCAGGCTCGGCGCTAAAGGTTGGCTGTGGGCCACCGCTGAAACCGAGTACGGCGGAGGCGGCCTGGATGTCGAACATGCAATCGTTCTGGAAGAGGAGGCCGAGGCGGCTGGCCTAACCATCCCTCCGTTCTATGATTCCGGTGGACGATTGGGCGGCGCGTCCATCGTTGTTTGGGGTTCCGACGAGCAGAAAAAGTTCTTTTTGCCTCCCATCTTCAAAGGAGAAGTACGAACCTGGCAGCTACTCTCCGAGCCGGAGGCAGGTTCCGACCTGGCCAACGTGAAGAGCACGGCAGTCAAAGATGGCGACGACTACATCATCAACGGCCAGAAGGTCTTCGTGGGCAGTTCGTTAGGCTGCGATTACATGTGGACTCTCACCGTGACCGATACCGAGGCCAAGCGTCACGAGAACCTGGGTTGGTTCATGATTCCCTCGGACTTACCCGGAATCACTGTCCAGCCGATGGACCTGCTGATCTCCGGCGGCGAGTCGGGCGCAGGCTCCGGCGTTAAGAACACCGTATTCTTCGACAACGTCCGGGTGCCTGCCTTCAATCTCATCGGCGGCCACAACCAAGGCTGGAAGGTGGCCACCACCCACTTGGAGTTGGAGCACGGCACCGGCGGCAAGATCTCCCGCAACGTGGTGGTCGACAAACTTTTCGATTACTGCCGCACGAACAACCGGAGGGGAGAGCCCATCTCCAAAGACTCCGATGCTCGCGAAAAGCTGATCGATGTCCACATCGAACAGGAGATCGTCCGGCTGCTTCAACTGCGCAACTATTGGATGCGACACAGCGGGGTCACCACGACCTACGAGGGCCCTCAGGCGTCTTATCTGCGCAAGACTCTTGGACTGAAGATGTCTCGGCACATCTTGGATATCTTGGGACCGGCGGCGCTGACCTTCGACCCGAAACTTGGGGCGTCGGAAGGTCACATGGAAGCCCACTCCCGGGCCGGAATCATCGCCATCCACCCAGGCGGCACAACCGACATCCAAAAAGTAATCATGTCCCGCCGTATCGGCATCGGTCGTGAAGTAAGAGAGAAGGCCGGCGCACTGTCGTAGAGGACAACCCCCATCCCAACCTTCCGACTCCTTCCGCGGAAGGACGAGGGAATGAGCAATCGTCCTCTCCCCCTTGAGGGGGAGAGTTAGAGTGGGGGAGAATTGCTTGGCGCTACCAAGCTCGCCCAATCGATTCGCTAACCGCTAAAACCCGAAAGCCAACAACCAAAGGACGAACGAATGGACCTGTCTCTAACCCCGGAACAAGAGATGCTCAAGACTGCGGTGCGCCGCTTCGTTCAGCAGGAATACCCCAAGGAAACCCTGCTGCAGATCGCCTCACCCACCGAACCCACACCCACCGAACCGTGGGAACGGCTGACACAGACCGGCTGGCTGGGCATCTTGATACCCACCGAGTACGGGGGTGAGGGCGGGACTTTCACCGACGCCGGAGTGCTCTTCGAAGAGTTGGGCCGAGGCCCGGTCCCCGGCCCTCACCTAAGTTCGTCAGTCCTGGCCGCGCTGACCCTTTTGGAGGGCGGCACCGATGAGCAGAAGCGCGAATGGCTGCCACGCATGGCCACCGGCGAAGTTCGGATGGTGGCCGCGGTGACTGAAGCCGATTACGGCTGGCTGGAGGGCGACGTTCGACTAACGGCCAAGCAGAATGGCAACGGCTACACCCTAAATGGCGCCAAAGCCTATGTGTATGACGGCGAGACAGCCACCCACCTGTTGTGTGCCGCCCGGTCGGAGCAGAGGAACGAGGTTGGCTTGGTCATCGTCCCAGCAAACGACCCCGGAATCAAAACCAGGCACCTTCCTGGCTTTGCCTGGAACCTCTCGGAGATAGCCATCGAGAACGTGTCCGCCGACTCGTTCCAGGTACTTGGCGGCGTCTTAGCTGGAGGTTGGGAGGCGTTGGAGAAGGCTGAGCAGAAGGCAATTCCAGTGCTGTGCGCCTATCAGGTCGGCGGTAGCCAAGCCATCTACGAACTCTCAGTCGATTACAGCCGCACCCGCCATCAGTTCGGCACTCCCATCGGCCGGTTCCAAAGGGTGCAGGACCAGATCATTAACCTGTTGAACGCTCTGGACGCGGCGCGGTGGACGGCTTATGAAGCATTGTGGAAGCTGGACATCGGCCGAGAATCAGCCGACAGCGTCCATCTGGCCAAGGCCGTGGGGAGCGAGGGCTATTATGAGGCCTGCAACTTCGCCCACGAGGTCCACGCCGGCGTGGGAAGCATGACCGAATACGGACTGACGTTGCACACCGCCGCTTCCCGCACCCTGTACCATTACCTGGGCGACCCCAAGTTCCATCGCCACCGCCTGGCCGACGCCCTAGGGCTCTAGGGGCTAAGGAGAGGAATTCATGTCTACACCTGTTGGAGACCTGTTTATGCAGGCGTCGAATCTCGACGAGCAAGACCGTGCGACGCTGGCCGGTCTGCTATCGGAGAGCTTGGAACACGAAGTTGACGAGGATATTGAGTCAGCTTGGCTGGAGGAGATTGAACGGCGACTGGGGGAGTTGGACGCTGAAAGCGTCAATCTCGTTTCATGGGAGAGTGTCAAGGAAATGTTGATGAACCGTCCTGGTGGCAAGCATCCGGATTAGGTTTCATTCTGCCGCGGCCGCCGAGGAATGACAGGGAGTCGGTCGAAAATAGATATCCGCTCATGGTGTCCTTCCGCGGAAGGATGTCGAACCACCGCGTCGGACAGGGCATCTTCCGGTATGGGCAAACTGACGCGCGTCCTTCGACAGGCTCAGGATGAGCGGGACGTGTCAGGTTCCTGTAAATCCGGTTCTTCCTCGAAAGTGGCGTCCGTTATCCTCTGTCGTCCGCTCATGGGGTCCTTCCGCGGAAGGATGTCGAACCACCTTAGCTTTCCTCGATCTATCCGACGCCTTCAGCTTGGCGTTGGCGCATGCCCATTCGCACGACGGCCAACTCTTGCCAGGTGTAGTCGTCTCCGAGCATTTCCCGTACCGGGGTTAGGCGTGCTTCGCCCATCTCTTGGAAGGCCGCTTCTATCTTGAGGCGTTTGGCGTTGGACGGCATCAGATGTTCCAGGTCTATCTCGCCGCCTTCCTGCACCAACTGCTCCAGATGACTGCGTATGGTCGTCTCGCCGATGCCCCGCTGCTCGGCAACTTCCGCCAGCGACAGGCCCTGGGCCACCAGGTCTCTGGTCTCCCGGACGCTCAGGCTGATGCCCCGAACCTTCTTTTTTGGAGCGGTGACCGGTACCCGTCGCGGCGACTGTTCGACGTTGCTGGCCAGCCCGTTGGCCTGCATGTATTCGGTAATCACCTTCAAGAACGGCTCGCTGAATTCTCTGAGTTTCACATCCCCAACACCGGAAATCTTGGAGAATGCAACCTCATCCTGGGGCATGTGGAACGCCATCTGCTGTAGCGCCTTGTTGCCGAAGATCTGGTACGCGGGCACCTCTCTATCGGTGGCGATCTCCAGTCGTAACGCCGCCAGTTCATCGAAGAGCTTGGTGTCGTAGGCTGTGTCCCTGATCCCGATTCCCTGCTCAGAGATCGCTCGCTGGGCCGCCGCAACCTGTTTGGGGCGGGTGAGGGTGAGTTTCTCCCGGTTGTTCAGAAATTTTCGGCCTTGCTGTGAAACCATCAGCGTCGGATATCCGCTTCCCTGTTGGGCCAGCAGTCCATTACTGACCATGGACCGCACCATCTCTTTCAACTCGTCCGAGTCAACGTCTCTGGCGATGCCGAAAACGGACAGTTCGTGGTGGCCTCTGTCACGGACGGCCTTGATTGCCGCTCCCCGCAAGACTTCCACCAGATAGTTCGCGCCAAAACGCTCGCCGGTGCGGATGGCGGTGGAGAGGATCTTTTGTGCTATCTCCGTGGCGTCGAACTCTTCCCTGGGCAGCAGGCAGATATCGCAACCGCCGCAGTCGGTCTCGGGCCAGGACTCGCCCAGGTACTCCATCAGGTAGGCACGGCGGCAGGTGCGGAGGTCACACAGCGCTAGAATCTGGTCCAGCTTTGTGTGCGCTTTGTCCCGCTCATCATCGTCTTCTATCTGGCCGATGAAGTATTCCTGCTTGGAGCGGTCTCCGTAGGAATAGAACAGCACGCAATCGCTGGGCAGGCCGTCCCTACCGGCGCGGCCTGTTTCCTGGTAATAGCCCTCAACGGTCTTGGGCAGGTCGTAGTGCACCACCAGCCGGACATCAGGTTTGTCGATGCCCATGCCGAATGCGATGGTTGCCACCACGATCTGAACCTGGTCGCGGATGAATCTCTCCTGAGTCTCCCGGCGCACTTCCCGGTCCAGTCCTGCGTGGTAGGGCAGAGCGCTGTAACCCCGGTCCGACAACTCCAGCGCGGTCTCCTCTGTGGCCTTACGCGAGAAACGGTAGATGATGGCCGATTCGCCTCGATGCTTATCCAACATGTGCAATAGAGAACCAAGGGGGTCGGTCTTGGGTTGGATGGTGTAGGTCAGATTCGGCCGGTTGAAACTGGAGATAAATATCTCGGGCTTCTGCAGGCCCAATTGGGTGACGATATCTTCCCGCACCTGCTTGGTGGCGGTGGCGGTTAGCGCAATTACCGGCACTCCAGGGAACTCACGGCGCAGAGCTTTCAGGTTGCGGTAATCGGGACGAAAGTCATGACCCCACTCGGAGATGCAGTGGGCCTCGTCGATGGCGATCAGGCTGACTTCCAAAGAATGAAGGAACCGCTGGAAAGCGGGAAGGGCCAGCCGCTCCGGCGCAACGTAGAGGATCTTGAGCGAGCCCTGTTGGGCCTGATCCTGGACCAGTGATGCTTCCTCGGCTGGAATGGCGCTGTTCAACATTCCGGCAGGGACGCCATTGGCCCTGAGGCCGTCCACCTGGTCTTTCATCAACGCTATGAGGGGAGAGACCACCAGGGTAATGCCCGGAAGCCGCAGGGCTGGCAGTTGGTAGCACAGCGACTTCCCGCCGCCCGTGGGCATCAACACCAAAGTGTCGAGCTTGGCAAGCACCTTGGTGATGATCTCTTCTTGCAGCGGAAGGAATCGGTCAAAACCGAAATAGGCTTTTAGTTGGTCCAGCACGGCCCCATCCTAGCCAGGAGCTTGGGCTGCTTCAAGGCTATTTTGTCAGTATTTTACCGGTTGTTTGGGCTAGCGGCCCTGCCACACAGGGGCGCGCTTCTCGGCGAAGGCCCGCACGCCTTCTTTGGCGTCGGCGTCTTCGCTTTCCAGTACCTCGTTGCGCTTGGTCTGGGCAAAGGCGACCCGCTCTTCTAGGCCCATCTCAGAACCCCTGATGGCAGCTAGGGATGCTCGATCTTGATCACGTCGGCGCCCAGTCCGGACAGCAGCTTGGTGCAATATGGCCCAGCCCAGATGCGGGTCAGGTCCAGTACCTTAACCCCGTCCAGCAGTCCTGGCATCGATCATTCTCCAAAATCTTGGATCCCCAGGCGACGTGCCAGCTGCCAAGGAACCGTAGAAATTGTTGCACCAGGCGTTTGGAAATGCAAACGCTCTCGCGGAAGCCTGCCGCCCACGCCTGTAGCGCAGTTCAATTTATGGTATTCTTCTGGCCCATCTATCCTGAACTGTAATCTCGTGATTTGCGGCCCGGAAGGCCGCTGGAGACAAGCTATATGGAACGTCCTATTTTCCAACCGGTGGGCACTCCGGTTGAGCAACTGGACACCCCGGCATTGGTGGTCGATCTGGATATCATGGATCGCAACATCCAGACCTTCCAAGGTTATTTCAAAGACTCAGTGGCTAAGGCCCGGCCCGTGGTAACCAGCCATCTTTGCCCCCAGATCGCTCGACGGCAACTGAACGCCAGCGGCACCGTGGGCGGAATCGCCGTGACCACCTTGGGAGAGGCCGCGGTTTTCGCCAACTCGGGTTTTTCCGACATACTGCTGGCCAACCAGGTCGTGACCGTTTCCAAGATTAGACGCCTTTGTGCTCTGGCAGGCCAGATCAGTATCGGCGTCGCGGTGGATCATCACGAGAACGCCAGGCAACTCTCCCAGATTGCAGTCGCCACTGGTGTGGAGTTGAGAGTGGTCGTCGAGGTCGAAGCCGGCATGGGACGCTGCGGAATATCGGCCGGAATCGAGACCGTGGCCCTGGCCCAGAACGTCAGTGGGCTGCCCGGACTCAAGTTCGAAGGCATCATGGGCTCGGTTCCCGGACCGAAAAGCGGAGACGACCCGTCTGAACACGAAGCCAAGACCCGGGAAAACCTGCAGATAGTCTTGGACAATGCCGAGGCTATCAGGCAGGCCGGTGTGCCCGTGGATGTTGTCAGCGTCGGCGGCGCTCATTGCTACGCCCAAGCCTTACAGATGGCCGGCGTGACCGAGGTCCGGGCTGGCCGCTATCCGTTGATGGATCACCGGCTCAGGTCATTCCTCCCCGATCTTGCCCCGGCAGCCTGGGTGCTGGCTTCGGTGATCAGCCACCCCGTAGACGGCATGGCGGTATTGGATGCGGGACACAAGGCCACCGCTCCTGACCAGGGCAGGCCCGTACTGGAATGGGTCGAAGGAGGCACCGCCACCCGGTTCAGCGCCGAGCACGGCATAGTGGAGCTTGAAGGCGACGCCCAGAGCAAGCTGAATCCTGGAGACAAAGCCTGGCTGGTGCCCTACGAACTGGGCGCCACCGTGAACCAATACGACTACATCCGCGCAGTCAAAGACGGAAAGCTGGAAGGCTTCTGGCCCATCTCGGCCCGTGGCAAATTGTCATAACTAACCCATGAGCCCCTTTCATAAAGGGGGTTGGGGGGTTTCGGAGTTTTTATGGAAGACTTTTACCGGCCCCAGCCGGGAACGCCCATGGCCGACCTGGACACTCCATGTCTGGTCATCGACATGGATGCCCTCGATCACAACATGGATGTTATCGCCAACTGCTACGACGGCCGGAGCACCAAACTAAGGGGACACGCCAAGAACCACAAAACACCGGCCATCGCCCACCGTCAGATACGCAGAGGCGGCACCGTGGGCGGGGTCTGCGCCGCCAAGGTGTCCGAGGCCGAAGTGATGGTGCACGGAGGCATCTCCAGCGTGCTCATCACTTCGGAGATAGTGGAGCCGATGAAGATCGACCGGCTCTGCGCTTTGGCCAATCAAGCCGAGATAATGGTCGCTTGCGATCAAGCCGCTAACGCCCGTGACCTCTCCAACGCAGCCCAGGCCAGGGGTGTGGAAGTAGGAGTGGTCATCGAGTTGGAAACTGGGCTACGCCGCTGTGGCGTCCGCGAGATCGACGCAGGGGTTGCCCTGGCCAAAGAGATCGACTCGCTACCGGGACTAAGGTTCAGGGGAGTCATGAGTCATCAGACGATCCCCGATATGCCGGACCGCGAGGACCGAGCGGTAGAGGCCAACCGAACGATCAAGGGCGTGATTGACCTGAAGGAAGCCATCGAAAGGGCCGGGATCTCGATGGATATCGTTTCCACGGGAGAGACCTGGAGCTACGATGTGGCCGCGGATATTCCAGGAGTTACAGAGATACAGGGCGGCAGCTACCTGATGATGGAGACTCACTACGGCTACATGACCGAGTTCCATTACGCGGGAATGATACTTTGCACCATCATCAGCACCCCCAGATCCGGCGTGGCCATCGGAGACGCCGGCGTCCGGTCCGTCAGCACCATGTCGGGCTTGCCCACTGTGTCGGACCGGGCCGGAGTGACGGTGGAATCGATGGACAGCGACCACGCGGTATTCAAGATTGAGCCGGGTGTCAGTCTCAACGTGGGCGACCAAGTGCTTCTCATCCCCGCCCAGCAAGACGCCATGGTCAGCCGGTGGGACCGCTTCATCGGCCTGCGCAACGGCAAGGTGGAAGTGGTCTGGGACATCCAAGCCAGGGGTTGCCACAACTAAGCTGTCAGCTTTTTGATTATTCCGAACGCTGACCGCTGATGACTTCGGGCTACTCCGGCACCGGGCCGAACTCCGACGTGTTCATCAGGTAGGTGTTCTGAGCGACCAGCAGGCCGCCGACGCGCGGGACGTACTTGCCGCTCCATTCGGGGTCGGCGGTCACGGCAGCCTTGGCCTCTTTCAGGTGTTTCAGATCATCGAAGGCCCAGATATGAGTCACCTGGTTCAGGTCGCCGACATCGCTGTAGTACCAACCCGCCAGCTTGACTCCGTGGCGTTTCCGGATGGGGATGGCCACTTCCTCCACTGCCGACATATAAGCTGGGATGGCCCCCGGCTTGAAGGTGTACACGCGGAAGTCGAAGACCATCTGGTTCTTCTTGATGAACTCCAGAGTGCCGTCGGCGGGAACATCTCCCGCCAGAGGGTAAACCGGCGCGAAGCTGGGAGAATTCATCGTCCAGGTCTTCTGAGTCTCAACCAATCCCTGGGCTCTGGGGATGTACTTCCCGGTCCACTCAGGGTCGGAATGGAACGCCTCTTTGGCCTCTGCCATATGCTTGGCATCGTTATAGCCCCAGATGTGCACCACTTGATTCAGGGCCCCGATCTCGCTCCAGTACCAACCCGCCAAGGTAACGCCGTGCCGCTGCCGAATGCCCAGGCTTAACTCTTTCACCCCGGCCCGGTATTCGGGGGTGGCCCCCGGCTTCAACGTATACATTCTGTAGTCGTAGATCATTTCATTCTCCGGTTCAAAATATTTCCCACTTATAGATTGAAGGTATTGTTACCGATTGCGAATCGTCTCAAATACTGTATCGAGTTCTTCGCTGGGGGCCATGACGCGCCTCCTGGGAAAGGGTTCAATAAGTTTGAGTGGAGTGCTGGATATCTTACGCGTCAGAGGATGTGAAGTGACGACAGTGTCTACAGTAGATATCTGTATCTTGGATCGCTCCTTGGCATCTGGAGCATTTTAATTCGGCCATCAATGCGATTAGGCTTGCCCCACAGCCACTGCAAAAAGGGTCATCGGATTCCGGCAGCGTTTCGCCGCAATGGGGGCAGAACTTACCTTTTGTGGTCATCGTCTTCTTCCACCGGGGATCTTCTAGCATGAATTTTGAAGCAATATTACCTCAACACTGCATTGACTGGTACCATCTAGCAATCGACTCTGGAAATCAGGGTATGACTCTGATGCGATTATCCAGAGAAACACGTCAACTTAAAGGTTCATATGATTGCAGAAGGCTGGAAGAATGAGCTTCCCGAAAGCCATAGGATCGCTCTCGACATCGCATATTCCGATTTCCTAGACGCATATTTTCACCTGCCTCCCACTGAAGCCGGGAAACTCGAGCGAGTCGCTGAAGCGCTGCCGAAGAGGTACAGCACTCGTTACTCGCCCCTTTTCTGCCACCGGTTCATCATCTGCATGAGTTCGGTGGCGGAAAGATTGGTGCAACCCGAACGGATCGCGCCTATCCCTAGATGCACCGCAGAGGCGCTCGCCCTCCACATCCTCATCGAACACGCTACAGCCCTCTTGAAGGACGTGAGGCGCATAGACGCTGACTTTTGTGAGTTCATGACTCAGGCGTTTCGTGACACCGACTTCCTAAAGCTGTACGAGGCAAACGAAGACGGATCAAAGGCAAGCCCCGCCGACGGTAGCTCCGTTCCGAAGCATCTGGATCTTAATGATTGGTTCATACCATTTGATCGGCACGTACCAGTCAATCCATTTGTTTATGAAGACTGGACAACTGAGCAGGCAGGCATAAATTTCTACCGCTAACATAGCGACAGTTGATTGGAGAAAAACGCCGGTGGGACGTGCCCTAACCCAGTAGCCGTTTCAGTGCGCGGGCGCTGCTGTGGGGTGCGGAGAGCACCGGCACGGGAGACACGGTCTTCAGATGAGCAAAGGCCGCCGCGAAGGAAAACTGACTAAGAATCACCGCGTCAGCATCCTTAGCCAGAGTCATCACCTCTTCGACAAGGCGTCTCTCAAGACCTGCTTGACCCTCGGCGCGCATGACATCTATCAGGTCTTCAGCCAAGCAGAGTTGCGGTTCGACTTCTTTCCCAGCTTCCTCGCCCGCGAGTCTCAGGTAGTACTCTGAGTCGCGCATCGTGGCTGGTACGGATGCGATCAGTCCGATCTTAACGCCAGCAGCCACGGCGTCGGCCATCACTGGGCCGTATGAGGAAACCAGGGGAACATCAAACAAGAGTATTGCGTCATCGACCACCGGTGCGTAAACCGAACAGGCCAGCCCGATGGCGTCGGCGCCGTTGTCCTGGCAATAACCTATTAGCCCACATTTCCCATATGGCTAAAAAGCTCTCTCAGTAATGCGTCGATGTTATTTCAATTGTTGTCTAAT
>JAQBXL010000187.1 GCA_027624135.1 Chloroflexota bacterium | reverse complement strand
GAAAACGGCAAATGACACTTGATTAGGCGGTAGATCAAAACAGTTAGACGAATTACAGAACAGAGTTTTTAGCCATATGGGAAATGTGGGCTTAAAGGTGAGCAAAACGATCAACGCACCCCGCGAGCGGGTATTCGCAGCTTGGACCCAACCTGAGATGCTCCGTCAATGGTGGGGCGCTCATGAAAGTTTCTCGGCGCCCGTTGCCGAGGTCGATCTCAAGGTGGGCGGCAAGTACCGGATTGGGATGCTGGAGCCAGGGAAAGACGCACCTTATGTCTGCCACGGTGTCTATCAGGAGGTGAACCCACCGGAGAAATTGGTCTTCACTTGGGCCTGGGAGAAGACGCCGGGCGACGATCCGTCATTTACGCCCGCCGAGACATTAGTCACAGTGGAATTCGTCGACAAGGGGGGCGTCACGGAAGTTGTGCTAACCCACGAGCAGTTCACCGACGAACACATGCGAGACGAGCACCAAGGTGGCTGGCTTGGTTGCCTGGATGGCCTGGAAAGACTATTCGCTTCCGGCAGCTAAGACCAACTGGTTCAGGCATTAGTTGGCAACGGAAAATATCAAAATATTTGGAGGACTATCATGGCTCAAGGACCTAACCCAGTTGATTTATACGAGGCGGCTAGGGCGCAGCTTAGGCCAATCTTGGCGGCGAGTTCGGGAAAACTCAGGTCGTCGACCCCCTGCACTGAATGGACCGTCCAGTCTTTGATAAATCACGCCATCGCCACTCAGCGGTTCACCCAGGACGTTCTGGGCCCTGGAACGCCGGATCCTTCCATTATGGGCAAGGTTGATCATGCTTTGCCTTCTGAGGGGGCGGAAGCGGCGTTCAATGCGATTACCGACCAGGTACTCAGCACCCTCAAGTCGATCAACTTTGAGGACACCGTCGAGACCCCGTTTGGCGCGATGCCGGGAGGCCAGTTCATAATGGTCCCGATCACGGACATGATTGTCCACTCCTGGGATTTAGCGAAGGCCACGGGTCAGAACACCACGTTGGATAGCGGATTGTGTGAGCTGGCCTACAGCGTCTTGGCAAACGTTGTGCCAGGTGGCCGTGAGCGAGGCGCATTCGGACCGGAGGTCATTGTCCCAGCCACGGCCAGCTTCCAGGATCGGATGCTCGGCCTATCTGGTCGCCAACCATAGATTCAGAGACCAACCGGATGGCCTGGAAAGTCTATTCGCTTCCGGCAGCGAGGAAGTGCACGGCATCGACGAGATCACCCCGGAGATGGTCGAACAGGTCAAGTCGCTAGTGCGGACCGAGTAACCGGTAACCACAATTAACGATGCTCCAGCAGAAAAGAGCGGTCCCTATTTCGGGGCCGCTCTTTTTTTTGTTCCAAACCTGAGTCCAGGTATTCCACGCCGAAACTTAAAGCGGTAGCGCCACGGTCTGCCCGGACTGGGCGCTGCGGGTGATGGCCTCGGTGAATTCCATGTAATGTAGGCCTACTTCGAAGGGGGTGCGGGTAATCTTCTCGGTCCTCCGGATGGCGTTGCAGAATTCCTCTTCCACCCGCCAGAAGGCTTGGCCCTCTTGAGGATTGGGAATCTCAGCCAGTTTGTCGTCGCCGCGCCGGCCGCCGTAGACGTTCATTTCGCCGTCCACGTGGATCGTGCCCTCGCTGCCGTAGATCCAGACGCCATTACCGGAAGACAGACCAGTGACAGCGCTGAAATGCATGTTGGCCTGGGCGCCGTTGGCCAGTTCGGCGATTATATCGACGTGATCCGGGATGCTGATCGAGTTGATGGTTCCGTCTTCGTCCTTGCGGCTGGAAACGTTGATCTTGGTCATGGCGGTCACCTTCGTGGCCCGGCCAACCCAACGAATCATGGCTTCGTACCAGATGCCCATGTTCAGAATGTTGAACCCGCTCAGGTCCCGGTCGTTGCGCCAGTGCATTGGACCGCCCTGGTCCATGAAGCTGTTGCCCAATGACTGAACCGACACTCCGATGACGTCGCCGATGTAGCCGCCGTTGATCTTCTCTTGGAGCAGATTGTCTATCTTGAAGCTGAGGGGAGAAGGAACGATCTGGGTAATCAGGTCTGGCCGCTCTCGGGAAGCGTCCAACATCTCCTGTGCTTCCAGGGCGCTGGTGGCCATCCTGGCTTCGCAGAGCACGTTCTTCCCGGCTTCCAGAGCGGCCAGGGTCAGGGTGCGGTGCATGTAGGGCCAGGTCCCGATGCAAACCGAGTCGATACTCGGGTCCTCCAGCAGGTCCTGCCAGTTGTCGTAAACGGTTGGGATGTTGAATTGGTCGGCCACCACCCGCCCCGACTCGCGGCTGCGGTTGGCGACTGCTGCGATCTCCAGGCCGTTCACCTTCTGGAAACCGGGTATGTGCCGGTCCCGGGTGTTTCGCCCGGCGCCGATTAGGCCGAGCCTGATTCCTTCTGATGCCATTGTTGCTCTCCCTGTGATTGAAGAAATATTAGTTGGCTAAAGGGGTAGGTAGACCGTTTGGCCGGTTTGGGCGCTGCGGGTGACTGCCTCGGTGAATTCCATGTACTGCACTCCGACGTCGAAGGGGGTGTGAGTCACTGGCGCGTTGCCCCGGATGGAATTGATGAAGTGCTCCTCCACCTGCCATTTGCCCCGCTTCTCGTCGGAGATGGGATGCTCGCTCAATTCGGAGTCGCCATTCTTGCCAACAAACACTTTGTCGAAGGGCGGGCCTTCAACTTTGATGGTGCCATCGCTTCCGAATATCCATAGTTCCGCGCCGGTCTGCATGCCGGTTACAGTGCTCCAGCTAAGATCGGCCTGGACCCCGGAGGCAAACTCGCAGAGCACGTTGACGTGGTCCGGCACTGTGACGCCGCGCAGGATGCCGTTCTCGTCTTTTCGCTGGTTGGTGAAGACACGGGTCATGGCCATCACCTTGGTGGCCGGGCCTACGTAGCGCATCAGCGACTCGTACCAGATGCCCATCCCCATGATGTTGTAACCGCTTAGCTGCCGGTTCTGCCGCCAGTGGAGCGGGGCGTCGGTGTTCATGAACGTGTCGGCCCGGTTGGCCCGTCCGTGGCCGTCACTGATTCGCAACCGCAGCGCCAGAAGATCACCCAGGTATCCGCTCGAGATCAGGTCTTGGATCGTGGCGTCGACCTGCAGCGTCGCGGGCGCCGGGACGATCTGTGTCACTAGATGGGGGAACTGGCGGGAGGCGTTGAGCATGTCGTGTGCTTCCGCGGCGTCCATGGCCATGCGCGCCTCGGTCAGCACGTGCTTGTCGTTCTCCAGAGCTGACAGCACCAGGGTTCGGTGCATGTAAGGCCATGTGCCGATACAGACGGCATCAATGTCTTCTGCTTCCATCAGTTCCATCCAGTTGTCATAGACTGTGGGAATCTCGTACTCACTGGCAACCGCCTGCCCGGACTCGCGGCTTCGGTTGGCGACAGCGACTATCTCAACGCCCTGCTGTTCGCGAAGGCCGGGTATGTGCCTCAGTCTGGTGTTTGCGCCGGCGCCAATCAGCCCAACGCGTATGATTCCATTCTCCATTGTTGCCCTCCAAAGCGGCGGCGGCGCTGCAAGCGCGTTTTCTTAATGGGATCGCGTGAAATTCGACTAATTCTAGGTGAGGGGCCGGTATTAGTCCATAGGCCCAGGCTGAGCCTGGACCCAACTACCTTCGGTGGACGGTTGTGCCTTCTCGCAAGATAGAGGTCTTCTCCGAATCTGTCATTCAGAGGCGTTAGCCGAAGAATCTTCGCGTTGCGGAATCGACCCGGCCAAGAACAACCCAGATCCACCGCCTAAATTAGGCTAGATAAGGAAAGACCTCGTTGGCACCCTTCAGCAGAAGGG
>JAQBXL010000030.1 GCA_027624135.1 Chloroflexota bacterium | reverse complement strand
TAAGATGACTCTTATCCTACCATTGCCATCTCGCCTCAAATCAGATGCGATTGCCCTGTCTTTAGGCCCCAGTATTCTTGCAATGACGCGACGCTATGCTATAATCTTGACGGCGATTTTCGCCTGATTCGACCCTAAACTAAGCCAAGAGGAGCCTCTCGATATGACCTACATCATCGCCGAACCTTGTGTTGGATTGAAGGATTCGGCTTGTGTCGATGTCTGCCCAGTTGACTGTATCTACACGCGCGACCAAGACGATATGTACTACATCAGTCCCGATGAGTGCATCGATTGCGCAGCCTGCGAGCCAGTCTGCCCAGTGACAGCCATCTTCGCCGAAGACGCGGTACCCGCACAGTGGGCCGATTACATCGCGAAGAACTACGACTACTTCAAGAACACAGACCCCTCTGAGCTGAAACGCAAGTAATACCGGCCTCCGGTAGCCTCGAATCCCCCGGGGTCGGGAAGAGAAAACCTTTAAAGGGTGACCCTTTAGAGGTTTTCTATCGTCAGACGCAGGCATTAAGTCCGGAAAGTTTCAGATTCACTTCCGGGGCTAGCTTGTCAATAACGGGATGTTTGGGCTGATGGGTGCTCTGCGGGCCCTGTTTCCGGCCCGGCTGAGAATCAACGGATCCAATCAAAAGCCAAGGCCAAGCACCCAGGTTAAGCCGGGGCCGCCACGGTTTATGGCAATAGGAGCACTCAAATGATCGTCGACTCAACACCCCAGTTCGTAGAAGAAGCCTACAAAAAGATGGAGCGCAAGCTTGAGGTCGTACGGGCACGGTTCAACCGGCCCCTGACTTTGGCCGAAAAGCTGCTCCTCGGCCACCTGGACGACGCTCAGGGCGCCGAACTCGACCCCGGCGAGAGCTACATCATGCTCAACCCGGACCGGGTCATCCACCAAGACGTCACCGGCCAGATGGCCATCCTGCAGTTCATGCAGTCGGGCCGCACCGAAGTAGCCGTGCCCACCACCGTCCACTGCGACCATCTGATCCAGGCACGTGTCGGTGCATCTTCCGACCTACAAGACGCCCTCAACGAAAGCAGCGAGGTCTACAAATTCTTGGAGTCCTCCTGCCGCAAGTATGGAATGGGATTCTGGAAGCCCGGCTCCGGCATCATCCACCAAGTCAACCTGGAGAAATATGCCTTCCCCGGATGCCTGGTCATTGGCACCGACTCCCACACACCCAACGCTGGAGGACTAGGTTCTCTGGCCATCGGAGTGGGCGGGGCCGACGCGGCCGACGTGATGGCCGGCCTGCCCTGGGAAGTGAAGTACCCGACATTGATCGGCGTTCGCCTCACCGGCGAACTCAGCGGCTGGACCGCCCCCAAAGACGTGATAATCTACCTGGCCGGGGTGCTAACCGTGGCCGGCGGCACCAATGCCATCATCGAGTACTTTGGTCCTGGCGTCAGCTCAATAAGCTGCACAGGCAAAGCGACCATCACCAACATGGGCGCTGAACTCGGCGCCACAGGTGACGTGTTCCCCTTCGACGAGCGAATGGCCACCTACCTGAAGGCAACCAGCCGCCCCGAACTGGCGGAACTAGCCGAGAAGTACAAGCACCTACTCACCGCCGACCCGGAGGTTGAGCAAGACCCGGCCCAATACTACGACCGCATCGTGGAGATCGACCTCTCCACGCTGGAGCCCCAGATCACCGGGCCCCACTCTCCCGACCGCGCCCGCCCCATCTCCGCTATGGCCAAAGAGGTCAAGGAAGAAGGTTTCCCAGACAAGGTCTCGGCGGCCTTGGTCGGCAGCTGCACCAACTCATCATACGAAGACATGAGCCGCTGCGCCGACATTGCCCGTCAGGCCACGGACCACGGCCTAAAAACCGCCTCCGATTTCATGATCACCCCTGGATCGGAACAAGTGCGGGCGACCATCAGCCGAGACGGTCAACAGGCGGCGCTTGAGGCGATTGGCGGCATGGTTTTGGCCAACGCCTGCGGCCCCTGCATCGGCCAATGGCGTCGGGACGAGATGCCCGAGGGGGAACCCAACTCTATCGTTACGTCCTACAACCGAAACTTCCCCAAGAGGAATGACGCGAATTCGGGCACCATGAACTTCATATCCAGCCCCGAGTTGGCCGTGGCCATGAGTCTGGGTGGCAGCCTGAGCTTTAACCCGATGACCGACACGCTCACCGGCGCTGACGGCAAGGAATTCATGCTGGTGGCACCGAAGCCAGCGCCCGAAGTTCCTCCCGACGGTTTCGACCCCGGCACAGATAGCTACGTTGCCCCTCCGGAGGACGGCAGCGGCATCATCGTCAACGTGGACCCCACCAGCACCCGGCTGCAGATATTGGAACCGTGGCCGGCCTGGGACGGCCAGGATTTCACTGATATGCCTGTGCTGGTCAAAGCGGTGGGCAAGTGCACCACCGACCACATATCTCCGGCCGGAGCGTGGCTCCGGTTCAGGGGACACCTCGACAACCTGAGCGACAATATGTTCTTGGGGGCCGTGAACGAGTTCACCGACGACCCTGGCACCGGCAAGAATCAGCTTTCCGGTGAGCAGGTGCAGCCCATCCCGGCGATCGCCAGGGAGTACAAAGCCCAGGCAATGCAGTGGATCGCAATCGGAGACAACAACTACGGCGAGGGCAGCAGCCGCGAGCACGCCGCTATGTCGCCTCGGATGTTAGGCGCGGCGGCCGTCGTCACGCGCAGCTTCGCCCGAATCCACGAAGCCAACCTGAAGAAGCAAGGGGTATTGCCCCTGACCTTTGAAGACCAAGGCGACTACGAACGCATCCGGGCCGACGACCGCATCAGCATCATAGGACTCAACAACCTGGCGCCTGGTCAGTCGCTGGTCTGCGTGGTCACACACGAAGACGGAGAAGAAGAGCGCATCAACCTCCGCCACACCATGAATCTCGGACAGATCGATTGGTTCAAAGCCGGTTCCGCCATGAACCACATGAAAAACACCGGCGGGTAATAATCCCCCAGAACATCGGTCAATCTGGAAAGGCGAAAAGAAAGAGGCGAGTCTTAGACCCGCCTCTTTGCTTTTGCAGCTTAGATTTTCGCGCTCTGTCTAGCCCAAGTCGTCCAAACAGGCTTCCACCGTCTTGCTTATGCAGGAGAAGATCGGGGTGTCCAGCAGGGTGAATGGCCGGGCCTTGGACTCCCGCAGGTCCATCACCAGGTCCAGGAAATGCGACGGGTCGTCGGTCTCGAACCCCAGCACGAACTCCTGGTCGTCCAGCCCGAACGAATAAGCAGTGCTGATCTTCACATCGGGGTATTTATGCCCGATGACGAAGTGCTCGTTCATCAGGTCTTGGCGTTCTTGCTTGGGCAGTTGGTACCACTCGTGGGTTTTCACGAATGGATAGATGAACAGGTACTTCCGGCCGATGATACGCATCGTCGAAGCGCCGGTGCCTTCTTGCCCCTCATGTTTATGATCGTCGATATACGGCGAACGGCGGGTCATGGCCAGGTAGGAATGTGGCTGGGTTAGATACGGACCCAGGTCCGTGTGATTAACCCTGGCCATCAGTTCGTTGATGGCCTCCACGGACTCGCTCACCTTCCACAGCATGAAGTCCACATCGCCGCGGGTGCCCACCAGACTATAACTGGACATGGACACACGGTCGGAGAACTCGCTCAAGACCTCCGAAAACTGGGCTTTGCTGTCCTGCCGCTCTTTGGCCGGGAGGCGGCGCCAAGCTGAATCGACTTTGAAGAATGAGTACTTTACGAAATCTCGCCGGACTTGTTCGGTCATCTAGCCCTACCTTTTTGAAACGGTGGATGCGTGAATGAATGAATGATAATTGCGGGAGTATCGAGATTAATCATAGCAACGGCCAACTGCCTGTGGCAATGTAATTCAGGCGTAACGAACCCCGTTGATTTCCCGACTGGCGATGCTACAATCTCCGGGTGCCCCATCCAGAGGGGTAGGAATCACCAGACCAACGGCAGAATTGAGGTGCAGTAATGGTAACTTTAGGCTCAGGGTCTTTCACCTATGAAGTAGAAGAGGGTTGGGGCAAGCTCCCCGACGGTTGGTCCTTCAAAGAGTGCGCGGCAGTCGGCGTCGATGCTCAAGACAACGTGTATGTATTCAGCCGGGGCGAGCACCCGATGATTGTCTTCGACAAAGACGGGAACTTCCTACGGTCATGGGGCGAGGGTGTCTACCCCAGGGCCCACGGCATCACCATGGGGCCGGACGACAGCATCTATCTCACCGACGATGGCGACCATACCGTGCGCAAGTGCAATATGGACGGATCAGTCATCTTCACCCTGGGCATCAGCGGCAAGCCGGCCCCGTTCATGAGCGGCAACCCCTTCAACCGCTGCACCCACGTTGCGTTGGACCCTCAGACCGCCGAGTTTTACGTGTCTGACGGCTATGGCAACGCCCGGGTCCACAAGTACTCGCCAGACGGCAAGTTGCTGTTCTCCTGGGGCGAGTCGGGCACCGGCGAGGGACAATTCAACATCGCCCACAACGTCTGCACCGACAAGGACGGCTGGGTCTACGTTGCCGACCGGGAGAACCAGCGCGTGCAGGTCTTCGATAAGAACGGCAAGTTCGAGACCCAATGGAAGGACATGGCCCGGCCCTGCGGTCTGTTCATCGACACCAGCGGCGACCAGCGGGTCTACGTCGCCGAGTTGGGCGTGGCCATCGGCCCCAACGACCAGGCCTCGGGACTTGGCCCCAGGGTTGGCATCATGGACATCAAGGGCAACTACCTGGCCAAGCTTGGTGACATCGCTGAGAGCGAAGCGCCAGGGAGCTTCATCGCTCCCCACGGAATCTGCATCAACTCCAAGGGCGACATCTTCGTGGGCGAGGTATCCTGGACCCACACCGGCAGCAAACTGTCACCGCCCCGCGAGGTCCGCTCCCTACAGAAACTGACGAAAAAGGGGTAGCGCCCGCGCCAGCCCAACCCACTTGCGAGGTGGAAACGGACCGTGCAGACTATCCTCTCCCCCTCGCAAGGGGGAGAGTTAGAGTGGGGGTTAGATTGGGGGCCAACGTGCCTCACGAACCCACCATCACGGAGCAAATAACCAGATGGAAATAAGACTCGGCAGCTTGGTGCGGGACGCCCAAGAAGCCCAGGGTACGACGATTATCATCGACGTTTTCCGGGCCTTCACCACCGCAGCCATCGCCTTCGACCACGGGGCCAAGGAGATCACCCTGGTGGCCGAGCCAGAAGAAGCCTTGGAACTGCACCGGCGGGGTATCGGTGACTACCTGATGGGCGAGGTCGCCGGCAAGCTTCCAGAAGGTTTCGATTTTGGCAATTCGCCCTATGAGATCTCCCAGGTAGACCTGGCTGGTAAGACATTGGTTCAGTCCACCAGGGCCGGCACGGTGGGCGTGGCGGCGGCCGTGAACGCTGCCGAGATATTCCTGGGATCCTTTGTCGTCGCCCAAGCCACGGTGGACGCCATCAGAAAGGACGGGCCGGACTTGGTATCCATAATCGCCATGGGAGACCAGGGGGTGGTCCGCTCCGACGAGGACGAACACTGCGGCATCTACCTGCGGAACATCATGGAGGATCGGAGACCCGACTTTGACGCGGTGAAGTCCCTGATCCTAAAGGGCGGTGCGACTCAGAAGTTCTTCGACCCGGACCAACCCCAGTATCACCCAGAGGACGTGACCTTGGCTCTGGAGGCCGACCGTTACGAATTCGCAATGAAGATCAGCCGGGAAGACGGGCTACTTGTGGCCCGAAGGCACAATCTCTAGACCGCGACCTAGAAACGGTCCAGCTTGAGGTGCTCAGTGCCGGGCACCGCTGACTCGACGCCAGTAACCATTTCCAGGACCGCCTGGGCCATGCCCGTGCTCCACAGTATGCCCTTGCGTCCGGCCCCAGTGGCGAGATATAGGTTGTCCCAGCCGGTGACCTGATCGACGATGGGCAGACCATCTGCCGATAAGGGACGAAGACAGGCGGTCTGCTGTACCAACTCGGCGTCCCGCATTCCAGGAATCATCTTCAAGAAATCGGCCATGATGCTGTCCCTGGCGGCAGAGGTGATATTTTCATCGAAACCGGCTTGTTCCTCGGTGGTGCCCGCCCAGATCAGGCCGTCTGGCTTGGTGGCAACGTAGCTGTGGTTGTAGTTGACCGCCAACTTGAGGGACTCGTTCCCGGACTGCAACCGTAATATCTGCCCCTTGAGCGGCGTCACGGGTATATTCACGCCACACCACGCAGATGCCTGCCCGGTCCAAGGGCCCATGGCCAACACGACCACTCCGGCGTCTATCCGCCCGTTTTCCAACGTGACTCCGGTACACCGGCCGCCTTCGCTGATCAGTCCTGTTGCCCGTCGTTGGATCAACTCCACGCCGTTTGATTCGGCTGCGCCCATGGCCGCCAACACGAACCGGTACGGCTCCAGCGCCCCCGGACTCTGCTCATACAACGCACCGACACATTCAGGGCTGACTTGAGGCTCCAACTCCCTGGCTTGAGCATTGTCCACCCACTCGATATTGAAGCCATCGACAGCCCGCATCCATTCCAGTTCCTTCTTGGCGGACCGGGCCGCTTCATCGTCTAATGCCAGGTTTAGACGGTCCCGCAACTCGAATCCCACGTCGATCCCGGTGGCTTCTTGCAGCTCTTTGGCCAGACTCTGGTGCCGGTCGTAGCACCAAAGACTGAACCCCAGCAATGGCTCAGGAAGGCCGATTCCAGTAACTGGGTCCAAGCCACCAAAGGCGAACCCCGATGCGTGGCTGCCCACAGAGTCAGCTTCCAAGATCGTCACCTTGTAGCCTTTCTGTCCCAGGAGATAGCCGCTGAGGCAACCGACGATACCGCCGCCGATGATCACCACATCGCTCGTACCGGTGGTCAATTTATCCCTCTCTCTTTCCCGCCGATGTTTTATCCAGAGTGCGGGCGGACTTTTATGTAATGCACCGAGATTACCACAGGCTCGGCGGCAGGTTGATGATGCCAGGTTAGCAATATCGGCGGATGCACGTTTACAACCCCTTGAACCAGACCTCGAACTGGTCAAGATGGGCCAGATCGCCGTGGACCGTCAGTTTGCCGGAGCTGATTCCGTCCGCTGCGGAAAGGCGACCATAGGTGAATAGCAGGTAGTTGTCTCTGGATGAAACCAACGCCAGGTCTGCCTCGGGCGCATCGCCGTCATCCACCGAAAAACCATCTCCGGTTACAGTCAGATGGTTCTGTTCGGATTCGATAGTGAACGCGTATACCACCGGCTTGGACAGCCTAGCGGACGGTCGGAAGCACATGCCCAGCCACCGGGGCGACATGTCTAGAAGTATCGGCACGCAGTCGGGGTCAAGCCCGGCATCTGGTTCTAACTCCGAGCGGATGTCCCAGTCGTGGATGGCTAGTTCCTGGATGCGCAACTCCACGTATGACGCCGCCGTCATGGCTCCACGACGCACATGCCAGCACAAGGTGTCCCAAGAACCTTCTCCGAACTTGTCGAACTCGCTGTGCAGCTTCTCGTAACTGGCGTCGAACACCTCGAGGATGCCTCCGGCCAACTGATCCCGCCGATCGATGTCTCGCTGGGCGTTGGTGGCGGAGAGCACGGCTGGCTCCGGGGGCACGAACCCGGCGGGCGGATTGGAATCGCCGGCCCGGCCACGGGCCATGCTTTCGGCCTGTCGTTCCGCGCCGCCGAGCAGGTGGCTCGCCACGTCCCGTATCTGCCATTCTGCGCAGGCGCTGGGCAATTCCCACTGTTCGGGGGTCAGATTCCCCAGATACTCCCTGATGTTTGCGGCCAATCGTTTGGCCACCGCAACACGTCGATCAATCTCAGCCATATCACCGGCTCCTGTGTGCTTGCATACCCATTTTAGAACGCCCGTCTTTTCCCTTTAGCGTACGCAGTACTGTTCTTGTGTAGCGTGCGCAGCACCGTTCTTGTACAATCTCAGTCAGTCAGACTCAGGCGGCCACGACCCGTCGATAAGGGACCTCAGCCATGAAATTGTGCTTCTTCCACCTGATGCCCTACCAGGATCTGGCCGAGAACTTCGAGAAAGATTATCACAGCGTGTGGGTAGGCGCACCCAACTCCCTTTTCGACCCAGAAAAGGCCCACCACATGTATAGCGATTTTCTCGATGAGTTGGAATACGCCGAAAAGATGGGCTTCGACGCCATCTGCGTGAACGAGCACCACGGGAACGCCTACGGGATGATGCCCGCGCCCAACCTGATGGCATCGGCCATGATCCGGGCGACTTCCAAGGCTGCCGTTGTGGTGTTGGGCAACAGCCTGGCCCTATACAACCCTCCCATCAGAGTCGCCGAAGAGATGGCGATGCTGGACGTGATGAGCGGTGGCCGGCTGATCGCCGGATTCCCCTTGGGTACCGCCATGGACACCATCTTCGGCTACGGCCAGGTGCCCGTTACCCTGAGGGAGAAATACCAAGAGGCCCACGACCTGGTGATGAAGGCGTGGAAGGAGCGAGAGCCGTTCGCATTCAACGGAAAATACACTCAACTCCGCTACGTGAACATCTGGCCCCGGCCCTACCAGCAACCCCACCCTCCGATCTGGGTTCCAGGCAGCGGCAGTTTGGAAAACTGGGACTGGACGATCAAGAACGATTATGTCTATTGCTACCTCAGCTACTCGGGGTACAAGGTAGGCAAGACCATCCTGGACGGATTCTGGGACGAGATGGAACGCCAGGGCAAGGAATTCAATCCCTACCACGCTGGCTTCCTCCAGATTGTCGCTGTTTCTGAGACCGACGAGCAGGCCCAGGAATACAAGGACTCCATCGAGTATTTCTTCAAGAAGAGCCTACACATCCCCGCCGGATACGGAAACCCTCCCGGCTATCGCTCGGTCAAGACCAACGCTTCACAAGCTGGCGCGTCCACCGCGGATTCACGCACTAAACAGCTCAGCGATTTCACCTGGACCGACTACCTGGAGGCCGGCAACGTGATCGCGGGCAGCCCCGAGACAGTGCGTCAAGAGTTGACCCACGCCGTCAAGGAACTGCGCGTCGGCAACCTGATGCTCCTGCTCCAGTTTGGCGACATGCCCAAGGAACTGGCGATCAAGAACACCACCTTTTTCGCCAATGAAGTCATGCCTCATATGAAGGACATCTGGTCGGAATACGAGACCCGCTGGTGGCCAGAGATGTTAACAAACGCCACTCCGTCAGCCAACCGGTAGCCAGAAGATATCATTTTGTCCCAAGAATCTATCTCCGCCCACGACCCTTATCCGCCCCAGAAAATTTCGATCGGCGGACTCGAGATGGCCTATCTGGAAACGGGAACTGGCGATCCCATAGTATTCCTCCACGGGAATCCAACCTCGTCATATCTGTGGCGCAACATCATTCCCCACGTCGAATCTGTGGGCCGATGCTTGGCGCCGGACCTGGTGGGCATGGGCGAATCGGGAAAAACGCCCAACGGCTCCTACCGGTTTGCCGACCACAGCCTGTTTCTAGACCTGTGGTTCGAGGAGATGGGCCTCAGCAGCGACGTCACGTTGGTGCTCCACGACTGGGGTTCAGCGCTAGGATTCCACTGGGCCAAGCGCCATCCAGAACGCGTCAAAGGACTGGTCTACATGGAGGCCCTCGTCCGGCCCATGACCTGGGAGGACTGGCCGGTTGCCGCCCGCCAGGTGTTCCAGGGCTTCCGCTCACCGGCAGGGGAGGACATGGTGCTGCAGAAGAACATCTTCGTGGAGCAGGTGCTTCCGGGGAGCGTCCTCCGGGGCCTGACCGAGGATGAGATGGAGGTATATCGACGCCCCTATCTGGAGGCTGGCGAATCTCGGCGGCCAACCTTAACCTGGCCCAGGGAGATCCCCATTGAAGGCGAGCCGGCGGATGTGGTTCAGATCGTGTCCGAATACGGGGAGTGGCTGGCCAACAACGAAGTCCCAAAGCTATTCATCAACGCTGAGCCGGGGGCGATCCTGACCGGCCCACAACGGGAGTTCTGCCGCTCTTGGCCCAACCAGAAAGAAGTCACGGTAAAGGGAATCCACTTCATCCAAGAAGACTCGCCCGCTAAGATCGGCCTGGCAATCGCCGACTGGTACGCGACCCTTTAATTAAACAAAGCTGGGACCACAGACTCAGTCCACTGACGATATGGAGAACACATGCCGGAGACCATGAATCTTTCCCTGAGGGGCGGCGATTTCGAAGCCGAGGTGCTGAAAGACGGCAGCGGCCCCCCTCTGCTGTACCTCCATGGGGCCGTTGGACAGAAAGGCTGGGCGCCGTTCCTGGACGCCCTGGCTGAGAAGTTCACGGTCTACGCGCCGTATCTGCCCGGCTATTCCAAGTCCAGCGGTCTAGATAAGCTGGACGACCTGACTGATCTGACCCTTTATCAATTCGAGTTGCTGGACGCCCTGGGCGTGTCCAAGGCCCATGTGGTGGGCCATTTCTTAGGTGGAATGATCGCGGCCGAGATGGCCGTGCTGTCGCCAAGTTATGTCGACCGGCTCGTTCTGGCTGCTCCCGCCGGTACCTGGCGCGACTCGGAGCCCGTGGCTGACCTGCTGTTGATGACCGCCACCGAACTTCAGAACGATCTTTGGTCTTCGGCCTCCAGTTCAATGGGCCTCTCTCCTGCGGATTTCGAAGCCAATGCCCGTCTGAAGGCAAATCTCGCCGCCGACCGGATGCAGGACCTGACCGCCGCCGGGAAGTTCCTCTGGCCGATCCCGGACAAAGGGCTGAAGCGTAGGGCCTACCGGATCAAGTCTCCGACCCTGATCCTCTGGGGGGAGAACGACCGAATCATACCCCCAGTCTACGCAGAGGACTTCTCAAATCTGATCGCCGGTTCCAAAGTTTCAGTCATTCCAAATACTGGACATCTCTTGATGATTGAACGCGCCGATGTCTTCGCCGCGGCCATGGTGAATTTTCTCAGCTGATACAGCCTCGCTCCAGCCTTAACTATCCTGGAAACGCCCTAGTCGATGACAGGATTTAGTAAATTTAATGCTCTTTGAATCCAAACACCTAAATCATGTATCCTAAAAAGACTGCCTGGAGGTAACTTATGGTGCCACCGACCGAACTTCAATTATTGGCCCTGGAAAATATCCTCCGAGAGATGGGCTCAGTGGTTGTTGCCTTCTCCGGAGGTGTCGATAGTACCCTTCTTGCCGTCGCAGCCCACCGTGCGCTCGGCGAAAAAGCATTGGCAGTGACGGCCGTTTCCCCGGCCCTGGCCAAACGGGAACTGGTAGAAGCCACCGGGCTGGCCGAAAGGTTCGGGTTCGCCCACCGCATCATCAACACCAACGAGATGGACCGTGAAGGTTACGTGGCCAACTCCCCGCAACGGTGTTACTTCTGCAAGACGGAGTTGTACACCCAACTCACTGAGTTGGCCGACCGGGAGCGCTACCAATGGGTGATCAACGGCGCCAACACCGACGACCAAGGAGACTACCGCCCTGGTATGGTGGCGGCCTCAGAGCATCGCGTCGGCAGCCCAATGGTCGAAGTCGGACTGACCAAGGCGGATGTCCGCGCCATCGCCAAGAGCCTGGACATTCCGATCTGGGACAAACCAGCCCAGCCTTGCCTCTCATCGCGGATTCCCTATGGCATTTCGGTAACCACCGAGAACCTATCGAAGATCGAACAGGCGGAAGACTATCTCCTGGGTCTAGGCCTCAAAGAATTCAGGGCCAGGCATCATGACCGGCTGTGCCGGGTCGAAGTTGCTGAAGATGAGATCGAATTCGCGTTTGGACGCCGCCAAGAGATCGTCGCGGCCATCAAGAAGATTGGCTACCTATGGGTCTCTTTGGACCTGTCCGGTCTTCGCTCCGGTAGTCTGAACGACCAGTTAAAACTCACCTCCTCAGTTGCGATCCCGGTCGGACAGAAGGTTTAAGGGCACGCCATGAGGATCGCTTATTTCCAACCCATCGGCGGGGCCAGCGGCGACATGATGCTCGGCGCTCTGACCGACCTTGGCATGCCCCTTGAGCACCTGGAAGAACAGCTTGGCAAACTTAATGTCGGCGGCTACCGTCTTGAGGCCCGCGAGGAAACCCGCTGCGAGATGCGGGGCACCTACTTGAAAGTGGACCTAGTCGACGAGACCCGCTACTCTCCCAGGCAGCTTTTGGAAACCGTCGAGGGCAGCAGCCTGTCTCAGCACGTCAAAGACCAGTCCTGCCAGGTGTTGAAGGCCCTGTGGGCGGCTGAATGCCGGGTCCACGGCGAGACCCAAGACATCTTGGAGCTTGAGGAACTGGGCAGCGTCGATACCCTGGTCGATGTGGTCGGTTCTTCGATCGGGTTCGAGTACCTGGGCGTGGCAGGGTTCCACGCTGCTCCGTTAGTGATTGGGAACTCCTCTCCTCCCCGCCGGGCGGGCGGCTATTCCAACCCGGCTCCGGCGACGTTGCAACTCATCGCGGCGACCGGGGCGCCGGTGGCCGCCGAGAATCCGATGTATGACCAGGCCGGAGAACTAACCACGCCCACCGGAGCTGCCTTGATCACGACATTGGCTGCCTTCAACCGTCCTGCCTTTGCCGTGGACCGTGTAGGTCTAGGACTGGGCACAAAAGACCCGGCTGCCTTTTCCAACTCCCTGCGGGTGTGGTTGGGCGAGACTGAGCAGGTTGCACCGGAGGTCGGAACCCAGCAGAGCCAAGTGGTCCTGTTGGAGACGAATCTGGACGACGTGTCGGGCCTGGTATTGGGGTACACCCAGGAGAGACTGTTTGCCATCGGCGCACTGGATGTCTGGAACACCCCGATCCAGATGAAAAAGAATCGCCCAGGCACCCTGCTATCGGCCCTGGTGCCCAAGGACAACGCGCGGGAAGCTACGGAAGTTATACTACGGGAGACCCCCACCCTGGGTATCCGCACCCGTCAGGTAGACCGGTATGTAGCCGGTCGAGAGATGGTCTCTATCCAATCGGATCTGGGTCCCATCAACGTTAAGGTAAAGATACTTGACGGCAAGGCTATCAGCGCTGCTCCAGAACCTGACGAAGTGCGCCGGATCGCATTGGAAACTGGAAAGCCGTTCCAGGAGGTGTATCAAAGGATAACCGAGGAGGCCAGGCGGCAATTGCTTTAGCGGACCGGACGGGCCGGACCGAACCCGTCTGATCAAACAGGGATATCCTAAAAGTCCCCTAAAAGTCCAAAGTCTAACTAAGGAGCGTCAAGATCGAAGAGACCCGCATCAGGGACCTTCTCGTCAAATTCAAAGAGAACGGCATGACCGTGGATGCCGCGCTCGATGAATTGCGCGACCTGCCGTACCAGGACATTGGGTTCGCCAAGCTAGATCACCACCGGGCCTTGCGCACCGGCTGGCCGGAGGTTGTCTTTGGCAAGGGCAAGACTCCGGAACAAGTTGCCCAGATCGTGCTTGCCATGAAGGGACGGGGCCATCCGGTGTTGGTGACAAAGACTGACGAAGACGCGTATAAAGCCGTCCTTCAGGAAACGCCCGAAGCTGAATTCCACCCACTGCCAACGGCCATCGTCGTCCCCATTCCTCGAACTGCGCCGCTTAAAGAGGGGATAGTCCTGGTGACCGCAGGGACTGCCGACCTGCCGGTGGCGGAAGAAGCAGAGCTAACGGCGACGCTTATGGGCAACAACGTCACGATGGTGACCGATGTCGGCGTGGCTGGTCTCCACCGTTTGTTGGACCAGTTGCCGATCCTCCAAAAAGCGCGGGTCATCATTGTCGTGGCGGGAATGGATGCTGCACTGGTGGGGGTGGTTTCTGGCTTGGTGTCGGTGCCGGTATTAGCAGTTCCCACCAGCACTGGCTACGGCGCCAGTTTTGATGGCCTGGCCCCGCTGCTCAGCATGCTAAACAGCTGCGCTCCCGGCGTGGCGGTGGTCAACATCGACAACGGCTTCGGCGCCGGCCACATGGCTGCCTTAACCAATTGCGTTGGGGCAAATACCTCCGGTGTCGAAGACGGCACTAGCAAATGAATCTGGTTGTCCCGGCGAACGGTAGTGGGGTCTGGTAAGCTATTCGTATATGACTGCACGATGGGGCTGCCTGATTCTGGCGATGGTGGTGACCGTGTTTTTGCTGTCGATCCTAATCTCCATCCGAGTCTCTGGTTTGCCTCTTTCCCCAACCCCTAATAACTGGGAAGCTCCACAGGTAAGCGAAGACAGTTAAAGACCCTCGGCGTAACCCCAGGGCAATTTTGCCCTTGTACGTAGATTTGACCTGCATTATAGTTTACTTATTCAGATGTACTGAACTTTATGGCAGCGACAATCACACCTGCAGTTGATTTTATTCCAGAGCTCGTCAATTAGAAGGGTATTTGGCGGGCCTCCACGAGTCCTGTTCCCGTATCTGGGAAGTAGGACGCCTCTTGTGTAACGGTGGCGCTCGTGCCGACGCCACCGTTTTCTATTTCTCCCCTTGACCTTACAATTGACCTGAATTAGTCTTAACAAAATTGGTTATATTATCGAATTAGATATACCAGCCGATCTATTAGACCAATGACTCGTCGAGTAAGGGTCCAAGCAAATACACAACCGAGCGTCACCGGCGCCCCCCGCAAGGTTCATTAGGAAGGTTTATTGGTAGAATCCAAACGCGAAAAATACCAACACGGGCAAAGAACTTGGCAGGGAGGCAACCACCAGCCTAGCGCCGACAACATAATTATCGATCAAATCGAAGGCCAGGCGGACCTTTCTCCGCTCTCCGATTCGGTGGATCTGGCGATGCAAGCGTATCTGACCTCGTCCGTTATATACGAAATGATTGACGACGTAGAGAGGTGCATCCAGCAATCATCAAACTATAACGGGACCTTGGGAAAGCCAGTACGTACCTGCCATCTGACAGCCTTGCTAAAGATCGTAGAGGCTACCCGGAGAACGGAACGACGCTTCTGGTTGCCCTTCTCGTCGTCCGGCTCACAGGCGTTTCCCCAACAACCGAAGACCCTCGAGGGGTTCTTGAAGGATTACTGGACATCTTCGGCGACGTTCAGGGAATTAACTGAGTTCCTTGCCCAAATCACTGCATCGGACGACTGGGAAAACCACCGTCTGGCTCATTTAAAGACCCGAAACATCGCATAAAATCCCGGACGAGGCCAGATCATCTGTGCCTATCCGATGATTGCCACACCGTTAGTCTGTGTGACCAGACTAACGGCCATCTTTGAGTCCAGTTTCGTCGTAGCGAAACAACGGACACCTCTATGCTCAAGACGGTGGCGTTTGTGCCAACCCCACCGTCTTTAACAGCACAAACCTCGATCAACGCAGAAACTTATCAACCGAGAACCGTTCAACGGGAAATCGTTCAACCGGACCCTTTTCAACAGAGAACCGCCCGTCACTCCTCGACTACGTTCTCCAGGTGGTTTAGTTCCAACAACTTCCCAGCTAGGTCCAATTGGATGCTGACCAAGTCGATCCGCCATTGGCGCTGTTCCAGCCCGTTGCTCGCCAAGTAATGTTGCGCTGTGGCGACCAGGCGCCGGGATTTGGTGGCGGTTACCGACTCTTCCGGTGTACCGAATGCCGCGCCCCGCCGAGTCTTTACCTCGACAAAGATCAGTTCCTCGCCCCGCTGGGCAACGATATCCACCTCGCCCCAACGGCTGCGGAAGTTCGTGGCCACCACGGTATATCCTTCACCCTCCAGATACCGGCGGGCGTGGGATTCTCCCCACTGACCCAGTCGGCCCCGAGACGTGGTCACGCAAGGCCGCCGCAGAACTGCATCCTGGCTTGGGCTACCGGCGCAAACGACCGGCGGTGGATCGGGCAGGGACCAAGCTCACGCAGACGTTCGACGTGGGCCTTGGTCGGATAACCCTTGTGCCTGGCAAAGTTATAGCCTGGATAGGTCTCTTCAGCTTCGACCATCAGCTTATCGCGGGCTACCTTGGCCACGTTGGAAGCAGCGGCGATGGAGTAACTGCGGCTGTCCCCTTTGACGACGGTGTCGTAGGTAAATGGACATTCCCGGACGTAGATGTAGTCCAAGAGCAGGTGCCCTGGCTCAATGGGCAACCGACCCACCGCAATGAGCATGGCCGCCAGTGCCGCCCGGCCGATCCCCATGGTGTCGATGTCTTCTGGACTAACCATCCCAACTCCCACGGCCAGTGCGTGCTGGTGGACGATGTCGACGGCGCGCTCCCGCCGGGCCTGGGACAATCTCTTGGAGTCATCCAAATGTTGAAGCCAGGGTTCGCTACCAGATAGGTCTGGGGAAAATATGACCGCCGCAGCAACGACCGGCCCGGCCAAGGGTCCGCGTCCCGCCTCGTCGACACCAGCAACAAGCCGAATTCCACGCCTGTGCAGGCCCGATTCCAGGGAAAGGTCAGGCATTGGCCACCTCGCTCAGTTAGGCAGTGGCCGTTGGTTGGTCCTTGGACAGACCGGTGTCCGAACCGAACCGGGTACTCGGCTCAATGGTCCCACCGCCCAACAGCACATCACCTTGATAGAATACCGCCGCCTGGCCCGGTGTTACCGACCGTTGTGGCTGGGCGAACCGGATGATTGCGTCGTCACCGTCGTTACCCTGCGGATGAAGCGCCGCTGCGGCCTCGTTCGACTTGTAACGAATCTTGACGCTGACCTCGGTCTGACCTTTGGGCGGGCGCCCTGACGGATAGTTGACTCCGGAGACCCACATCTCAGCCCGCATCAAGGCTTCTTCCGGTCCGATGACCACCCGGCGGGACTCGGGCTCCAACCGGACAACGAACCTAGGCTGTCCTTGGGCAGCTCCCAGGCCACGCCGTTGTCCGATGGTGAAATATTCGATGCCCTCATGCCGTCCCACAACCATTCCGTCAAGCTCGACGATATCACCGGGGATGGTGGTCAACCGCTTCTTAAGAAAAGACTTGTAATCCCCTGACGGAATGAAGCAGATGTCTTGGCTATCGGGCTTGGCAGCGATCAGCAATCCGGCGTCCTCGGCCATCTGCCGAATCTCGCTCTTGGGGTGGGCACCGACAGGCATGAGAGTACGGGCCAACTGTTCCTGCCCCATGCCGAACAGTACATATGACTGGTCTTTGGAATGGTCGACCGCCTTCTTCAGGACCATACCTTCCGGACCTTGCATGATCTGGGCGTAATGCCCGGTGGCTACATAATCCGCATCCAAGACTGCGGCCCGTTCCATCAGGTGCCCGAACTTGATCTTGTCGTTGCAGGCGATGCAGGGGTGGGGGGTGCGGCCGAGTTGGTACTCCGAAGTGAAGTAGTCAACCACTTTCGACTGAAACTCCCGCTGCGTGCTCAAGACGTAATGGGGGATGCCCAGGCGACGGCAGACAGACCGGGCGTCTTCCACATCGTCCACGGTGCAGCAACCTTGGTAGTTGGCGGGGAGATCAGCCGTATCAGAGCTGTCCAGGTCATAGAGCTTCATGGTGACACCGACAACATCGTAGCCTTGTCGCTGTAACAGCAAAGCGGCAACGGAGGAATCCACTCCCCCGCTCATGGCGACGACTACCTTTTCCGGCATCTCTTCAAACTCCCAATCGGACTCGCACCGTACACGAACTAGAATACCTGATTCGGACGGCACGGCCAAGAGAGGCCGGCACAGTCTCCTACGCTGACTTTCCCTCCACCCGCGGGCGCATCAAGCATAAGACCGCAGTAGGTCCAAACTCCTGTTCGTCTTCATGAAACCCTCAATAGTGATCATAACTCCATCGATTCACGGAATGAATAACGGGAGAATTGGCGCATAATTTATCACCGGCCTGCATCCCGATTAGGCAGAATTCGCTCGTAAACGGCAACCTGGGGGTAGACAAATGGCGGAAGAATCAAGAGGCGCACGTTTCTGCACCAACTGCGGTAAACAGCTTCTTCAAGAGGCGGACTTTTGCCCATCCTGTGGGACAAGACAAAGCGGACTATCGGCCAGCGCCGCGAACGTAGGTCCCAACGTAGGTCAAGGTAACAGCGGCGGCCCAGTCAACGCCGGATTCTCGGGAACAGGTCTTCAAGCGCTGGGGTACGGGTTGTGGGCCGCCATCCTAATGATGTTGTTCATACCGTATGGGTGGGGCGTTTCGGTGCTGTCCGGTTGGTTCGTGAACAATCTTAAGTTCAGCGATGGCCGGACCGCTAGATTTACTGGCAGCGGTAGTCAAATCTGGTATTACATTTTTGGATTCCTCGCGGCGAGCCTTCTCAACGAATTCTCAGGGCATCAGTTCTGCGGCAATTGCGGAGTTCCGGTTGTACCCGGTGAACCAGCCTGCAATAGCTGTGGCAGTCCCATTCAATCTGAGGAAAATACCCAGGAAATCTCCGGAGACTACATCCCTTACTGCCGGGCCTGCGGCGTGCCGGTGGCCAGGGAGGCGGCGCTCCATTGCACTAAATGCGGTGTGACACCCCTCTGCCACGAACACTTTTATCCGTCAACCCGATCCTGCGCCCTCTGCCCTCCATTTGAGATGACGCCGGAAGAGCAAGAGTCGTCTTCCTTGCCAACCCGGCCAAGCCGGCCCAGGGGGCCATGGCCCCAGCCCGCAGCCGCTGTGGCCTGCCCACAGTGTGGGGCTCGAATCCGGCAGGGAGTTGAATTCTGTCCCAATTGCGGCGCGGAGCAACAAAACACCAGCGAAGAACCTCAATGCGCCGGGTTCTTGATCCGTCTTGGCGCGGCCATCATCGACAGCCTAATCACCCTAATTCCAGCAGCGATCATCTCCAGCGTCATCGACCTGCCGGCCCTCGGCTCGATCATCTCGGTGATCTACTACGTGATCTTCACCTACTACAAGGGGCAGACCCCCGGTAAGATGCTGCTGGGCCTCCATGTGCAGGACCAGCACGGCAACACGCCAAACCTGAAACAGGTGCTGTTGCGCGAAGTGATCGGAAAGGCTATCTCCGTCCTAGCCCTGCTGATCGGGTATCTCTGGATAATCTGGGATCCTAAGAAACGCGGCTGGCACGACCACCTTTCAGGCACCTACGTGGTAAAACGGGGCAAAAATTAGCTCCTATCGCAGACCCCGTATGCCCTAGGGACTTTGGTCTGCTACACTGTCTCGCAACCGGAAACCAGGCAGAACTTGAGCAGCATATGGAGGACCTTGATGGCAGTTACCTTTGGCACTTCACTCCCCAGCCGGGGCGATATGGCCGGCCCAGAACAACTCCGCAGCGTGGCCCAACGGGCCGAAGACTTGGGCTACCACCACGTTTGGGTCAGCGATCATATCGTGCTGCCCAAAAAGGTCGATTCCTTCTATCCGTACGCAGCGGACGGTGTCGCCACCTTCCGGCCTGACGAGCCTTACTTCGAACCGCTAGCGGCCTTGAATTTCATCGCCGGCTGCACCCAGCGGGTCCGTCTGGGCACCCACGTTCTGATAATTCCATACCGCAACCCGGTGCTCACGGCCAAGATACTGTCGACTCTGGACGTGCTGTCCGGCGGCCGAGTGATCTTGGGCGCGGGTGTTGGCTGGATGGAAGAAGAATTTCAGGCCATGGGACTGGACACCTACAAGGAACGCGGGGCGGTCACTGACGAATTCCTACAGCTCTACAAGGAGCTGTGGACCAAGGAGAGCCCCTCATTCCAAGGAAAGTACTACCAGATATCAAATAGCGGCTTTGAACCCAAGCCGGTACAGAAACCCCACCCTCCCATCTGGATCGGAGGACACACCGGTCCCGCCATACGCCGGGCCGCCAAATATGGCGATGGTTGGATGCCCATCGGGCTGCGTCCTCCCGCCATCTTGGAGCCTGAAGAACTGGCTGGCAAGATCGCCCGGCTGCGTAAGTTGACCGTGGAAGCAGGCCGGCCCGAGGATGCAGTCGCCCTAACTTTCAGCACCGGCGTTGTCTTCGACGACTCCGCCGGTAGTTCCCGCGCCATGATGCAGGGCCGGCCCGAGCAGATAGCCGCCGACCTGCGCCAGTATCAGGACTTGGGAGTGTCCAACTTCATCATCAACTTCCAGGGCGCCACCGTCCCGGAGCTACAGGAGAACATGGAGCGGTTCTCCCGCGAAGTGATGACTCTGATTCCCGATTAATCAGCAGCGCGGCGAATGTTTCAACTCGGCCCTGCTGGCCGCGCTGCCTAAAACGCACCTCGTGCGCCCCCAGCAGCTTAGGCCACGGGCGCCTCGGTTATACCATACTTCTTCTCCAGCTCGTAGACGTCGTCCAAGCCCAGCAGACCGGCCACGTCCCAGCGGGTGCCGTAGCGTTCCGGGTTGACCGCCCCGTCTTGCATCAGTTCGGTGAACGACTCTTTGAGTTGCTTGTAGATCAGCCAGATGGTGCTGCCGCAGATCATGACCTTGTAGCCCAGCGCGTCCATATCTTTGGTGTTGGCCAGGTCGCCGTTATACATCCTGGGCAGGCTGGCCATGTCCCGGGCGTAGTTCTCGATATCCTCGCGGCTCTTGATGCCATCGACGAAGACCAGGTCCGCGCCCGCTTCGATGTAGGCGTTGCAGCGTTGGATGGTGTCCTCCCACCCGGTCACGGCGTAGGCGTCGCAGCGGGCAATGACCACGAAATCCGGGTCCGTGCGGGCATCCAGAGCCGCCTTAATCTTCTGCACTGCATCTTCTTGAGGGATCACCTGTTTGCCAGCGAAGAAGCCGCACTTCTTGGGGAACAACTGGTCTTCAATATGCACTCCGGCCACGCCGGCCATCTCATATTCGCGGATCGTGCGCTGGACGTTCAGGGGATTGCCGTAGCCGGTGTCGGCGTCGCAGATCACCGGGATGTCCACCGCTCCGGCGATGTATTTGGCGTTGGCGACCATCTCAGTCATCGTCAGCAAGCCAACGTCGGGGAAACCTCGCTCGGCGGCGGTTCCGGCGCCGGTCATATAGACGGCCTGAAATCCGACCGATTCGGCGATCTTGGCGTGGAAGGCGTTGAGCACGAACGGAGCAACAGTCAGGCGGTCTGAACTCAGCATCTGGCGTAGTTTGGCAGTGGTCTTCATTACCTTGTCTCCTCTCTAAAAACGGGTCCAATCACTCGGAACCCTTGAATTGAGAGCATGATAACCCAGGGTTTGAAAGTCTGCCAGCGGGGGAGTTGTGTGCGTTCGGAATTCCCCAAATCCCCCTTTGCAAAGGGGGACTTGATCCTCCCCCTTTCGTAAAGGGGGACAGAGGGGGATTTACGGCCTACCTACAGAGCGTAACTAGCAAGGTATTCCCAACTCAGGTCAGAAGCCCAACCGCCGTTGCCCCAGTCGTTGCCGGCAGCCTCCGAGTGGTAGCGCAACACAACCAATTTCCAAGCATGAGCGACGGCGGGCACTCCGAGGTCGGCTGCCACGCCTTTAGCGAATTCCACAGCATCAGCCATCACGGCCGGTGGCAGATTAGAGTGCTCCATCAGATTGATCTTGGGCTGGAAGCCACCAGCATCAGGCGGCAAAACCGCCCTTGGCAGTCCGGTGATCAGGGCCGTCGCTTCACCTCGCAAAATCGTCAGAGGATGGTTGGCGTCGGTCTGTTGGAAATCCAGGAAAATATTGTTTATTTCCCCGGGATCGCCACCGTCCGCCACACCATGGCAGTCAATTGAGAAACCGGGGCTGCGTTTCCGGCTATCTTCCGCCAATCGGGCGGTGTCATGGACCAGTTGGGCGACAGCGGTCTCGGCACACTCGAAATAGCTAACCAAGCTCAGTCGGAGCAGGTGCATCTCCGCCGCCCACGATCCGTACTGCCCGCAGATGATATTCCGGGCCCGGTAGGCCCTGGCCGTGAACGCAGGGTCCATGACTAGTTCGAGACCTAACCGTGTTGACAATTTTTTCTCCGGCAAAGGACTGAATGGATATTCCTAGATCGAGGTCAGGTGGTCGGCCAACGCGGCCAGGCCGGGGACTTCCAAGTCCGATTGGGAACCGTCCGCGTCTACGTAGGGGAGGTCGTACCGGTTGACATAGGCACCGGCCATGCCAGCAGCCCTGGCCCCACGGATATCCCAAGCGTGGGCCGCCACGTGGAGCACCTGCTCGCCTGGAACTCCCAACTCTTTGATGGCGTGTTGGTACACTCCGGGGTGGGGTTTGTAGTAGCCAGCCTGCTCGGCCGATATAGCCCGGTCAACCGGGATGCCCAGCCCACTGACCGCCCCTTCTAAAGAAGCCAAATCTCCATTTGAAAGGACTGACATCCGGTATTTGCCTTTCAAGCGAGTCAGGTGTTCTTTTACGTCGGGGAAGAGGGTCGGCGTTGCCTGGGTGGTGACCAGTTGTTCGATGTCGTCTTTGGTGTGCTTGATCTTGAACTTGAAGAAAAGCTGACTGAGGGTCAGCCGGCGGACCACTTCGAAGGGAGTCCGTGGACGGCCCAGTAGGGTGTCTACGTTGCTCTCGTGCAGGTAGGCGATCTCCCAGGCCTGCACGATCTCTTCTGCGTTTCCGGGATACCCCTTGGCCTTTAAAAACTCGGCAAATCCCGGCGCAAATGTAGCTTCCAGGTCCAACAACGTGCCGTACATGTCGAATGTGATGGCGCGCACCGGCTGTAGGGGTAATTTGGGCATGACAACACCTATAGAGTGTTTAGATTGCGCCTCATAGTAATCAACGTGGCACCGAATGCCTAGGAGGCGCGAATAAGATGCGACTACCCGACGGCACGGTTCGCGATAACCACGGCAAAGGCTATGAACGCCACGATCGCGACAATCATGACAGTGACCACCCATTGAGGCATGGGCGCCGACGGCTCCTGCCCTAGCCGCTCTCGCTCCTGTATCTCTGCGGGCGCAACATCCAAGATATCTCGCGCCGTCATCAAGTCGTCCTCGAAAACCATCAGGTCGTGGGGCAGATTGTACACCGACCCCCAAAGTCCGGCGCCGCCGCGCAGGCAACGGACGAAGCAGGGTATCCCCTCGAGTTGAAGCCTTTGCTCCGCCATGCGCGCTGTGGGCTCATTGTCGAAGACTGTCAAGGACACTTGTTTTTGACGCCGTTCGCGTGACATCTGCTCATTATAATGGCTAGGCGATCAGGGTGTTCGGAGCAGTGAATCAGAGGTCTCTCCAGACGTAAAAAGAGGGTGCCACCATGCCTAGTAAATGATATACTGGCTACGCGCACGGCTGGCCGAGGTGGTGGAACTGGTAGACACGCGGTCTTGAGGGGGCCGTGGGCGCAAGCCTGTGTGGGTTCAAATCCCACCCTCGGCACCATACTCGGCGCCATAGATGAAAAACTCACGCGTGTTGAGCAACGGGGCGACGTAGCCAAGTGGTTAAGGCGGAGGTCTGCAAAACCTCTATTCGGCGGTTCGAGTCCGCCCGTCGCCTCCATCCTTTCTCCATCACTCACCGAGTCCCCGAGTCCCATTAGCTTTTCTCCCAGAATCTTGTCGGGAATCCTGAACTCCCCAAGGCCGAAATCAATGTAACCCCAGCTTAATAGCCGGGATGGCGGAATGGCAGACGCGGCAGACTTAAAATCTGCTGTCCTAACGGGCGTGTGGGTTCGAGTCCCTCTCCCGGCACCAATTTTCTAGGCAAAAAATAGGCCCATCTTTAATGATTGGGCCTTTCTTGTTTTTACCCTTTAGCCTCGGATTGCCGACCTAGATATTTCAGCCACACCTTTTACCGGTTGGCGCGATGCTTATGGGCAGGCGTGTGGAATAACAGCCTCAACTAAAGGCTCCGCAGACTGGGTCGTGATTGATCCCGCGTCGTCCCACTCGTAACACCACTTTGTGTGTTGTTCGCGCAGGTAAGGGGTCAGGCCCACGGCACCGGGACCACCGTCCATGTCCGTTAGCGTTGCGCCGATGTGGCCCAAAGTGTCCATGTAGATCGGAGCAGTTGCGCTTCCACCGGCGGTTGTCAGCGTTGCGAGGTTAGCATCAGTCATCATTACATCAATGGCCGTCTGGACACTTGACAACTCAGCTGCATGGGCGCCTTCTTCGCCTTTGCCCGCAAATTGGATCACAAGGGGAATGATGACCGCCGCCAGGGCCACGATGATGCCCACAACGATCAGAAGCTCAATCAGGGTAAATCCCTGTTGCCCCTCCGATCTGCTTTCCAGAGTATTTTTCGCTGGGCCTCGTATTTCGTTGCCTCTTCTGTGTGTCCTAGTGTTCAAGGGAATATCTGTGGCGTAATACCAGTGTCGCCCACAGTTCCTCTAATCCCACATTTCCCATATGGCTAAAAACTCTGTTCTGTAATTCGTCTAACTGATTTGATCTACCGCCTAAT
>JAQBXL010000186.1 GCA_027624135.1 Chloroflexota bacterium | reverse complement strand
CTACGAGATCGCGGCTGCCGCGGACTGATCTGCCAATAGCCTGGAAGGGAATTTCCACAGGTTTTGACAAGAGCTCACAAGGGGCGTTCTCCGAGAGTGCCATGGTTCGACGGGCTCAGGGTGACAGACAGGGAGGCTGAGTTACATGCTTACTTGAACTTGGGCATGACCTCTTGGGCGAATAACTTCATGGACGCCATCACTTTGCTGTGTTCCATACTGCCAAAGGCGAAGTTGGCCCCAAAGTAGTTGATGCCGTGGTCTCTCTGCAGTCCGGCGATACGTTCTACGCATTGGTCGGGAGTGCAGAAATAGTTGTTGTCAATTTCTGATTGGTAACTCTTCGGTTCGTCAGGCCGGGTCTTCTTCCAATGGTCCAGGTCCATGTTGATCTCGTCGCCCTGTGTTATCGTGCGTCGGTAAGCGCTGAGGTCACGCACCCAGGTTATGGCTTTTTCCGGGTATGCGTTTGCTTCCTTCTCATCTTCAGACAGGTATATGAATCGGAAGAACGGCATCTCAGCCATCTTTGACTCTTTGCCGGCAGCCGCGCACCGCTCGGAGTAAAGGCTCATCAAGGCCAACGTGTCGTCCAAGGGCGTGGCATAGGTGGTTAGTACTGGCATGTCTCGTTCAACTGCAATGTCGATGCTGGCGGCGGTGCGGGAAACGGCCACGTGAACCGGAGGATGGGGTTGCTGCAACGGACGTGGGGCGATGGTAATTCCGTCCACCTGATAGTATTTGCCGTGATAGGTAAAGTCTTCAGTGGTCCATAATCCCAGGATGATGTCCAGAACTTCGCGAAAGCAATCATTCCGAGATTCGAAATCGACTTTAAAGTTGCCATATTCATAATCAGCCGAGCCGCGTCCTACTCCCAGATTCAGCCTGCCTTTGCTCAGCAAGTCCACCATCGCTGCTTCTTCGGCCAACCGGATCGGGTGATGAAACGGTAAAACGCTGACCCCGGCTCCCAGCCGGATGGTCTTGGTTTGGGCAGCAATATGGGAAAGAATCGGCATCAATGAAGGGAATATCCCATAGCGGCTGGAGTGGTGTTCAGCGATCCAGAGAGATTCAAAACCCAACTCCTCGGCGTATTGGGATTGCTCAAGAACCTCTCCGTAGATACGGCTCTGGTGAGACGTGTCCTTATCTGCCCAAGAGGCTGGGAGAAATAGAGCGAACTTCATGACGGTTTTAAGCTCCTTGTGGCTGGCGGCACTGCCCGGTCTGGGCGTAGTAGCCGTTGGCTGGCAACGGCGAGTATATAGCAGGTTGGAGCGGCAGGAAATGGCGCATTGATCCCCCGATCTATATATACCGGCGCCTGGGCAACGTCCCTGCGCTTTAGAGATTTCCGGTTATTCTGGGTCTCCACCTTGTTTTACTCAGTGGGCACCGGCATGGAACACGTGGCCGTGGGCTGGCTGGTTTTTGACATCACCGGCTCGGCATTCATGGTTGGCATGGCGGCGGCAGCCCGCATGGCGCCATTGTTCTTCTTGGGAATTCTCTCCGGAGCGATGGCCGATTGGCTAGAGCGGAGATTATTCCTATTCTTCAGCGCCCTCGGCGGCGTGGCGGTTGCGTCGGTCATGGCTCTGATTCTGATAACAGGGGACCTGTCCATCTGGGTTGTGGTGGTGCTGGTGGCAGCCGGTGGCTGTGTTTTCGCCTTTACCCTCACCACCAGGAACGCCTACACCTACGACATAGTGGGGCCTCAGCACGCTTTAAACGGGCTGTCTCTAAACCAGATGGCAATGCAGGCTGGTGGCATCGTCGGAGCATTGATCTCCGGGGCATTGATCGAGTTGGTCGGGCCGGGGTGGCAGTACCTGGCCATTGCAGCCAGTTACCTTGGTTCTGCCTCGGTGCTTTTAATTATTGGCACGGCCGCCAGGATCAAACAGCCTGAACGTGAATCGGTGCTGCACAATCTGGCAGGGTACGTCCGGTTCCTCAGGGAAAACCGAGTGATTTTTATCTTGATGTGCCTCACGTCCATCACTGAAGTGCTGGGCTTCACCCACATGACACTACTCCCGGTTTTCGCCAAGGAAGTGCTGCATGTGGGCCCGGTGGGGCTGGGATACCTGACCGCCGTGAGGCAGGCTGGAGGGCTGATGGGGTTGGCCTTGTTGGCCAACCTGCGGGACTTCCGCCGCAAGGGCCTGCTGATGTTCATCATCGCTGCTGGGTTTGGGATAGGCTTGATGGGGTTCTCGCTCTCATCAGCGTTGGTCGTTTTCATAGTGGTGCTCGCAGCGGTCAACGCTTGCGCGATGTCGGTGGACACTTTGTACAAGACCTTGATGCAGTCCAACGTTCCTAACGAGCAGCGAGGGCGGGCAATGGGGTCTTGGGTCTTCAGCATTGGTGTTGCCCCGGTGGGGCATCTGGGAGTGGGCGCGTTGGCGTCGGCTTTAGGCGCACCGGGAGCCTTGTTAGTCAACGGCGCTGTGCTCACCGTTGTCAGCGTTACCGCAGCTTTGAAGTTGCCCAGGATTCGCCGGTTGGAATAGGGTCTAGCTGCTACTCCATCTCCACCATAAATCGGATCGAGCTGAATTGGAAAATCAATGGACCCATTCATCGATCGCTAAAACGGAAATTTCAGAAGCCAACTTGTGTGGCGTTTGCTCAACCCAGGCTGAGCGACCACCACCTAAATTCGGGCGGTTCTGCTGAAGGCGGTTTTTCGGTTTTTGGATCGGGGTAATCTCGATGGGCCAGTTCACGGATGACAACCTCCGTGCAGTGACCTGCTGATGGCCGAATCGAAAAAGAGCTTTTGGTACCTAACGCCCTGCGGTGTTGGGCCCGGAAATGCTAAGCCTGTTTTCTGCCATTCACGAGTTCGTAGGCTGTAGTCTTCGATACGCCCAAGATTCTGCCAATTTTAGCGTAGCTGAATCCTTGGTGGCGTAGCGACTTTGCTTGGATCTCTAATTCCGCACGAGATGTTTTCTTTCCTTGACGTGAGCGTCCACCCTTGGATCGGTTCGGGGTGATTGCAGAAAAAGCTTTAGCCGACATTCCCCAGATCAAACCGACTTTCCTGGATATAGTTCGCTCTGGGATACCGCCAACTATAATTCCGCGTTCGAATGACGTCAAATGCGGCCTGATGCGCTCAAATTCCCCGCTTTCATAGGGCAACCACTGTACTGCCAAGCGTAAAATCCCCAAACCGCTTGTCTACGCCCAAGTCTCTCCCTTGGGAAGCCCTTTTGCCCTGTACGACCCCGTAACCGTCACCAATCCCGACGCTACTAAAGAGGGCTAGCTAGGAGCCATCCGAAGCCGGCCAATTCGCTCCAGTATCCCACCCAGCATTTCCCTGCTCACCAGCACTTCAGCTACCTGGAATACCAACCTTCTGGGATGGCGCACCAACCGTCCGCCGGTCTTGATCAACTTGGTTTGAAGGCTGGTCAACGACCAGTGCTTCGCCTTGGCTAAAAGGGCAACCTTCTATCGCCACGCGAGCCGCGGCTTTCTGGGCACGAAAAGGCGGTGATAAAGGATTACCGTCCTTTTAATTTCTGAGACCTTAGCCCACCGCAAACGCTACAACCGCCAGCGCCGGAAGTCCAACAACACTGCCACATCCCTCGGATCTCTTCGTTACAAAAGTGGGGCACTTTTGCTGGTTGCCAACAGTGTATATACATGGCGTCAGGAAATTCCCAACAGTTAATATATATATGGACTCGTATATGGACTCGGGAAATCCCCAGCAGGATGTATATACATGGAGTCAGGAAATTCCCAACAGTTAATATATATAAACCGGGATTCCCCAGATCAAACCGACTTTCCTAGATATAGCCCCCTCTGGGATGGCGCCAACTA
>JAQBXL010000029.1 GCA_027624135.1 Chloroflexota bacterium | reverse complement strand
GACAACAATTGAAATAACAGCGACGCATTACTGAGAGAGCTTTTTAGCCATATGGGAAATGTGGGATTAACTCAGGAGAGCGTTCAGGTAGCTCCAGGAGAGTCTACTGAGATTGGAATCACCGTTCGGAATGACAGCAATGTTGTGGACGTGCTTTCCATCGAAATAGAGGGATTGGACCCGTCGTGGTTCAGACTGTCGGTGGCACAGTCATCCCTTTTTCCGGGAGACCAAACCTCAGGCACGCTCACATTAACGCCTCCGAAGACGAGTGACTCGGTGGCCAGAACCTACCCGTTCACGGTAAAAACTACGTCTCAAAAGGATCCTACCCAGTCAACCGTCCTAACGGTGAATCTGCAGATTCAACCATTTCATTCCTTCGAGATGAGTCTACATCCCCAGAAGGCAACGGGCGCCACCGGCGCTTATAAACTCAACATCAAGAACACAGGTAACGCCGATCTGAACATATCTCTTGAAGGTCAGGATCCGGAAGACCTGTGTAGCTTCACCTTCGACCCGCAACGTCCTAGGGTCACCCCAGGGCAGGAAATTGAGGTGGCGGTGCTGGTTGTTCCGGGGAAACGGCCGTTCAAAGGCCGGGCCAGAGCTTATAGACTCACATTGACCGGCACACCGGACCCGGGAACCGGTGATCCCGTGTCGGTCGTAGCGGAATTGGACGCCACAGCCCGGCTGCCTGGATTCGTTGGCCGAATATTTTCTCCCCGGTTGCGGCGCCCCAGCGCACCAAATGTGTCGCGGCCAGCGAGCCGCCTCCCTAGATGGTGGGGCATAGCTGCCGGGGCCGCCGTCGCAGTCGTGATTGTCATAATCAGTTTGGTGGTCGTTCTGTCTGGAGGCGGCGGTGACGACTTCGAAGGAGGTTTCCTCATCAATCCCGAAAAGACCGAAACGTATGGATTCGATCTACCAAATAATGAAACAGCCCGTATCGATGTAGATGCCGAGTGGACCAAATCAGAAGACGCCTTGGTGATAATGATACAGAAGCCAGATGGCAGTTTGTTAGATTCATTACCGATCTCTAGTTCTGGCGGCAGTGTCTCGTTCTTGGTGAGCCCCGGAACATCGGAACAGGATCTGTCGGGATGGGCGATCGGTGTCACGAACACAAGCACTACAGAACAGGCAGACGGCACTCTGTGGGTTAGCTTCTCGAAATAACCGGTGCGAGTGATTATTTGAAGGGTGGTAACCGATAGCCATTCATCGGTTCATTGTGCAGTTATTTGTCTCAAGGCGTAACCTGGCAATTCCCTTAGTGGCTTGATGATTTGGTCATCCCAAATCGTAGGGACTATAGCGAAAGATCCCTAATCATGGCTGTAACGTTGCGTCTAATCCTGATTGGAATCTCTCGCAAACTTCGGGAACACGCCCGCTATCATTTGCTATAACGACACGGCGACTGAGACGCCTTCTAGATATTCTCGAGTCGACTACTATGGATTAATGGGAAGAGGTATTGTAATGGGGACCCCTATACCGGCCAAGCTGATTGCACTGGCACTAATTCTGACGGCCTTGGCCGCACTTTCAGTCGCCTGTGGCGGAGACACTCAGGCCTTAACCGCGTTCACGGCTACGCCACTTCCCACCCCCACGGCTACGCTACCCCCTACTGCTACTGCCCTGCCCACGGCCGCCGCCACATTACCTCCGACAGCTACGCCCACAGATACGCCACTTCCTACGTCGACACCTTTGCCTACGTCCACTCTACTTCCAACTCCGACGGCCACACCGCCTCCAACAGCAGAACCCACGCCTCTTCCTACAGCGACGCCTCTTCCGACGGCCACCCTTCCGCCTACAGCCGCACCCACGCCGACGGCCACCCTTCCACCTACAGCCGCACCTACGCCTACAGCCACGCCTCCTCCTACAGCCGCACCTACGCCTACGCCCGTTACTCTCGACCAAGCTGGCGTCGGATACGTTTGGGCTGACCAGCCGACTTCAGCGAGCTACACGCCGAGCGCCACTTATTCTTATAACAGAAGCGGCGGCGGTGTCCTAATCACCAGGAGCGCGGTTGGTGTTTATTCGGTTAATTTCAGTGGGCTGGATGGCAGCGCACAGCCGGGCGGCAACGTTCAGGTAACGGCCTATGGACCGGGTAGCGAGCACTGCAACGTCCTGAGTTGGTCCTCGGGCGGCACGGACTTTACTGCTACGGTCCGCTGCTTCACGGCGGCTGGTGCACCAACAGACGCCCGTTATTCCTTGATGGTTACCTGGCCTAACGCTGCGGCGAACCGGATGGGATACGTTTGGGCTGACCAGCCCTCTTCGGCGAGCTACACACCTAGCGCCCCTTATTCTTATAACAGCACCGGCGCCGCCGTCTTAATCGCCAGGAGCGGGGTTGGCATTTATTCGGTTAAGTTTACCGGGCTTGGCGGCGGCGTTCAGGCCGGCGGCAATGTTCAGGTGACTGCATATGGGGCGGGCAGCGAGAACTGCAACGTCCAGAATTGGTCCTCGGGCGGCACGGACTTTACTGCTACGGTCCGCTGCTTCACCGCAGCTGGCGCCTTGACCGACACCCGCTATTCCTTGATGGTTACCTGGCCTGAAGCCGTCGCGAACCGACTGGGATACGTTTGGGCGGACCAGGCCTCTTCGGCGAGCTATACACCGAGCGCTTCCTATTCTTATAACAGCAGCGGCGGTGTCTTAATCACCAGGAGCGGAGTTGGCGTTTATTCGGTTAAGTTCACCGGGCTGGGCGGCGATGGGCAGTCGGGCGGCAACGTTCAGGTGACTGCCTATGGGACGGGTAGCGAGAACTGCAACGTCCAGAATTGGGCCTCGGGCGGCGCGGACTTTACCGCTGCGGTCCGCTGCTTCACGGCAGCTGGCGTCTTGAAGGACACGCGATATAGCTTGATGGTTAAATCTCCGCAATAGTCCAATCCATTCCAGAGTCAGCGGCCGGACGGCGGATTCCAACTTCACTCAAGGCATATTCAATGGGGGTAATCTTTTGTGGGGAGCGCCAGGGTCTGAGTGGCTCCATATGCCGCTAAAGGAGTTGGCTGGCGCCTGGCAGTATCAATCAGTGCACAGCCGAGTCCTGCCAAAGCTATGGAAGCCGGGGAGTGCGAGAAGAGTCGGCAAATTCCGGGGAGAATGGGAATGGAGGTCGCGAAGCTAGGGATTTCAGCTGCGACTTCGATGCCAGGTACTTTGTTGGTGCCGAGGGAGGGATTCTTGGCTCGGCGTGCCAAACAGTCACTTCGTGACTGAGACGATCCCATCCACTATACACGACCTCAGAATATCCGTGCGTAGGTTGCCATCCCGTCCCTTTTGGCCCCAAACAAATGTCGGCAAAATGTCGGCAGATTACCGACTATCCACCGAAGCTAGCTGAGGCACGTGGTAAGACAATCATCCCTGCTGAAAAACCGGCAGCACCGTCCACAGTCTCGTTGCAAACGGCAATCGTTACCGGTGTGAGCTGTCCGTATGATCACCCTCTACCAAAAAACCCAGTTTTGGTAAACACTCTTGGGTCCGAATCACTGTGCCCGTTTTTGGAAATACTGCAACCCGTTACCAATAAGGGCCGAATAACTGCCGGGGTCCACTCCATTATCGTTTATCGCTAATTACATTTAGAAGAATCCCATGATTTCCCAGTTGCCAAAGGGTCGGCCATCTTCATCTCAGGGACACAAAAATGACATTGTCGTAAAGGTGGCGGAAGTGAAACTGCCATAGGGATCTGATCTTGCCGAAATTGTACTTTCGGGGCCATGTTTCCTATGTGGACTAATGGAAGAGGATACCGATGATGGTCTGGTGGACGCACACTGTTTGCCGATAGTGTCATACGAGTACATCCATGCGATTATCCCGCATTAATTATTAGCAAATTAGTTGCGGGTCAAGGGTGGCTCAGACGCCGTTGGGCCGGTATGCACTCCGGCCGACAAAGAATTGACGAAAGGGACGAACGGGGTCGTGGTGTGCGTGGTGTGGACGAAGTTGAACCTTTTAGCCTAGGGCAATCTGACAAGGGCTAAGCGATTGACGACGGGAGCAAAGCCGAGTTTCTTTCCAGCAGAACTCTGGCATATGACTGGAGCAGCAGGTGGTTTATGCGGAATCACCCGCAGCAACTGAACCGACAATGCGGCCGACTGCCCCAATATCTTTACGTAAGGCAACACCTGTTCAGCCAGTTCCGACCCGTCCAAGGGGACCAAAATTTTCTTGTACATGACCACCTCCCAAGCGCGCAGACCCGCAGGCTGGAGCCTCATATAACCCCAGCGAGCCTCAAATAGCATAAGCCCCCATAGTGACGGGTACGTGATGATGCGCCGGTCCGGCCATGATGGAGGCATAAATGTACTATGAATGTACTCTCAGGACCGCCTGCATGGGTCCGACATGCCGGGGATTTCCGTAATCACGGGGGTTTGACGTACTCTGGATATGATTGATGAGTTCAGGTAATGGGCTCCGGGATAGGCGGGGGCATTGCCGTGTGTAACGAAGGCGCCTGTTTAAAGGAGGCTGTTTAGATGTACCGTCGAATCCTTGTAACGCTGGATGGGACTAAATTGGCGGAGAGGGTATTGGCCTATGTACGGCTTTTAGCGAAGCCGATGGGCGCCCGCATCACCTTGCTCAAAGTGGTTGAACACCTTCCGCCGCACGTAGGCACCGAACTGAACCCGGTTAGAAACGTGCACCGGACCCTTCCCTACAGGATTGAGAAGGCCCGGAGGTACCTATCGGCGCTGGCGATAGGATTGGAGGCCGACGGACTTGATGTGGAATGTCTGGTCCTAGACGGAAATCCCGGCCCAGAGATCATCAAACAGGCGAAACTCGTGCCAGGCACCATGGTAGCCATGTCTACCCACGGCCGGTACGGCCTGCCCCGGGCGTGGTTCGGAAGCGTGACCGACCAAGTCCTTCGCAAGACCGAGATTCCCATGTTGATTATTGGTCCCGATGTGGACTGGGACGCCACGACGGGACCGAAGTTAGAGCGTGTAATCGTTGCTCTAGATGGGTCGGGCTTTGCCGAGAAGGTGTTGCCCCACGCCGTTACGGTAGCCAAAGCTCTTGGACTGACGATTGTTCTGGCCAGGGTTACCCCGGCAGAGGGCCTTTACTACTACCAAGATGGCGAGCGAGACTCGGTAGAGGAAGTGATTCCTAGAGACCTGGATGCCAGCGCCGAGCAATACCTGAGCGAGATAGAACGCGGTCTCCGCCGCCAACAGGTCCATTCGGTTGAAAAACGGGTGCTCCATGACCAGGAACCCGCCGCCGCCCTAGCCGGATACGCCGCCGATGGCGGCAGCTCACTGATTGCGTTGACGACTCACGCCCGCAGCGGGTTGGCCCGGGGATTGATCGGCAGTGTGGCCGACAGCCTGGTCCAGGAGTATCCCCATCCGTTGCTGGTGCTGCACGTGGCCCACCATAGCGCCGTAGACAATCCTAAAGAGGGCCTGGAAGAGGGCCTGAATGCCGAGTCGGAATCAGTTGGCTAAATACGGCAACGCCGTTTGGCCCTGCCCACTTTCGCAGTGATTTAACAACCGGCGGTCAGGGTATGAAAACTAGGCAACGACCGTATGTCGGCAAACCCCTATGCCTCCTGTCGTTAACTGAGGTTAGCAACTTTTGGCATCACCCGCGCCATAGTTTGCGTTAGCAACCCCGTAATTAGCCTAGCCAAGACCATTCAACGCGGTTCGATCTCACTCCCAGACGCGCCGGAGGCAACCAACGGTCCGAGACAAGAAAGAACGAATAACCATATCAGCCACTATCAGCCATTTCCGCCACTCGGCACTCGGCACTAGAGCGCCCGCCGCCTGCTCCGAGAGCGGTAACGGAATCCCAGGAACGTATTCATGGACAACTCGGTCTTGCTATTCGGCGGATTTATCGGCTTTGTGCTGGCCATGCTGGCCTTAGACCTGGGCGTGTTCAACCGTAAGGCCCACGTTATCGGCATGCGGGAAGCAGTCCTTTGGAGCGTGGTGTGGACTGTCATGGCCTTACTTTTCGGCGGCGGCGTTTATCTGTGGATGGGACACGCCGAAGGCCTGGAGTTCATCACAGGGTACGTTGTCGAAAGGGCCTTAAGCATGGATAACATCTTCGTGTTCATGGCTATATTTTCCGAATTCGCCCTACCTATCCAGCTTCGACACCGTGCGCTGTTATACGGAATCTTGGGCGCCCTGATCTTAAGGGCCGGGTTCATTGCCACGGGAGTCACCCTCATCAACACATTCCACTGGGTCGTCTACCCTCTCGGGGCGTTCTTGATATTCACTGGATTCAGGCTGGCCCGGCAAAGTCAACAAGAGTCCAAACTGGAAGAGAACCCGTTCGTAAGATTGGCCCGGCGGGTGCTGCCGGTCACCAGTGATTACCAGGGAACGAAATTCTTTGTCCGTGACTCGGGCGTCTGGATGATCACCCCCCTTTTCCTCGTGGTCCTAGTGGTTGAAGTAAACGATGTCGCATTTGCGTTGGATTCGGTGCCCGCGGTACTCGCCATCACCCAAGACCCGTTCATCGTGTTCACGTCGAATGTGTTCGCCATCCTAGGACTCCGCGCCCTGTACTTCGTCATCGCTGGCGCGCTGCTGAGCTTGCGCTTTCTCGGCGTGGGAATAGCGGCAATATTGGCGCTAGTCGGGATTAGGATGATGACCAGCAGCCACTTCGAGATTCCCGTTGTCTGGTCTCTGGGCCTGGTGCTGCTGATTCTGGTTGGCACAATTGCGGCGTCCCTCATCTGGAAGGCCGAGTATCAGGAAAAAGATGAGGAACTGATATCAGCTCAATAATAGTGATTGGCGGGGCCATCCAGGGAATAGCCACAGGGCTACGCGGCCACTGATGCTGAGAGGGGTCCAAGTAGCAGAGGACTTGACTCTGGAGCAAGTGAACTTACTGCCGCCATTAGAGACAGGAAAGCCGGTCATCATGACTCGCTATCAGGATTGGAAAATAGGGGACTTTCTAACCAGCGTGACCGACTTGAATAGCGACAACGCCCATGGGGCGGCAAGAAGTTGACACTAAGCAAAGACTCGCGCGCACCGTCGAAATCGACAATGAGACAGTGGATATCCTAAGGACCCACATGGGGCAGTAATTGCTGTCTCGGATGGAGTTAGGAGGAACGTATCAGGACAATGGGTTGGTTTTCCCGGAATTACTCGGGATGCCCATGAATCCCATGAGTCTGACCAGAGCTTTCCAATCATTGGCCAATCAAGCGGGGGTAGCCGGTGCTAAATTGCATGACCTCCGCCATTTCCATGCCAGCCCAATGCTCCAGAACGGTGGGAGTCTGCTTCTGGTGTCTAGAAGGCTTCGGGCATGCCAGCGTAAGCAGTGCCGGCGATATCTATGGGCACCTGCTGCCGGGGTGGCAAAAAGAGGCAGCCAACAACTTTGCCAAAGCTACGGAAGAGAGTAGACAAAAAAATGACGGCAAAAACGGTTGTTGGCCGACGGGATTACGAAATCCAGCCACAAATCCACTATGTATTACTTTGATGGTGCCGAGGGAGGGATTTGAACCCACACATCCAAAAGGACACTGCGCCCTGAACGCAGCGCGTCTGCCGTTCCGCCACCTCGGCACTAGAAAGCTAGGCTGACGGCCTAGACTCTGGTGGTCCCAACCACGTGGTGGGCGATGGAGGGGTCGAACCTCCGACCTCCTCGGTGTGAACGAGGCGCTCTAACCACTGAGCTAACCGCCCTTGCCGTTGGGACAAGCTAAATTATAGGCACAGCCCCTCTCCGGCGCAACCCAATCGCCTCGTTCATCACATATAGCGCTTTTCGCTGCGTTGTAATACAAATGGCTCTGTCGTATTCTTAAACATGATTAAAGGATGTCCTTGTCTGCTGCTCCATTTTATTGTCGGCACGTCCAGACCGGTGAGAGTTGTTTAGTCTTCTGAGCATGGGAAACCTCTGGGGGAATCCAGTTAACAAAGCCCGGGGCACCTTCTACGGCTGGTGGATGGTGGCCGTCAGCGGCTTCATCATGATCATCACCGCTGTGCCCGTGTTCAACGCCATGGCGGTCTGGACCGTGGCGCTGAAGTCCGAGTTCGGTTGGAGCCACACTCAGTTGGGCCTGGCCCTGAGTTTCACCCGTGTCGAGGGCAGCCTGACCGGTCCCATAGCTGGATATCTGGTTGACCGTATGGGCTCTCGATTCATGGTTTTCACTGGACTCGTGATTCTCACTGGAGGCTTTTTTCTCTTCAGCAGGATAGATAACCTGTGGATGTTCTATCTGGCCTATTTCATCATGTCCGTCGGGCAGGGCCAAGCCGGCTGGCTCACGGTGATGACCTTGCTGAACCATTGGTTCGTGCGGCACCGCGCCATGGCCATGGGTTTGGCAATGGTTGGCATGGGGATTGGCTCGCTGGTGCTGGTGCCATTGATCGCTTGGCTGATCAACCCAGAAGCGGACCGTCTCGGCTGGCGGCACACCGCGGAGATCCTGGCGGTTGTTGCCCTGGTCTCGGCGATCATCCTGCCGAAGTTGATCCGCAACAAGCCTGAGGACATGGGCGATTACCCCGATGGCGTTCCTCCCACTGTGAAAACCTCAGTTCAGGCGGTGGACGCCGACGGGCAGAACGATGAACAGGAATTGACTATCGGCCAGGCCCTTCGCACCCAAGCTTTTTGGTGCATATCATTCGGTCACGGATTCGGATCAATGTCTGTTCTGGTCATCATGACTCACCTGGGCTTGTTGCTGACGGATGATTACGGCTACGGCCTGCAAACCACAGCTTGGGTGCTCACTGTACAAACCGCAGTTTCCATCGCGTTCCAGTTCCTCGGCGGCTGGCTTGGCGACCGGATACCCAAGAACATTGCCCTGTTCATATTCACGGCCATCCAAGGTGTGGGGGTGGCCTTTCTTACCGTGGGCGACAGCCTCATCTATTTCTATATCTTTGCAGTGTTGTTTGGCATCGGATTCGGCGGCCGCACTCCATTAACCACGGCCATCAGGGGAGAATATTTCGGCCGCGCGTCCTTCGGCAAGATACTTGGAATATCGACCGTCCCGATGAACATCCTCTTGCTAATCGCTCCTCCGTTGGCGGGATACATGCGGGACGAACTGGGCGACTATAAGATGGCCTTTTTATTGATGGCAGCGTTCAACACTGTGGGCGCGGTCCTTTTCTTGATCGCACGAAAGCCCAAGTTGCCAGGCCTGGTCAGGACCGAAGTAGCAGCCTGATTCCGCCATAGAAAAAAGGCGCACGCCAGATTCGGCGCGCGCCTTTAAGTTTTCCCGAACTTGCCTTAGCTCCCAGAACCCCTGGGAAGGATTCGTTCGCTAGGCTATGCTTTCGGCCAGCAGTTCTTTTAGCTCTACCACTGTGGCCGCTATCCAATCATCGGCTTTGGCTCCGGTTCGGGCTCTCCGCTCTCGGCCAAACGCTTGGTCGTCGATGCCGGGAGTCTCGTCTCGAATAGCTTTCTCGATCTCGCTCTGCTCTCTGGCGGCAACGGCAGGCCGCTCGATCCAATGGCAGATGTATTCGTGGTTTGCTGTGTAGAACACCGCCACTGGGATGGACATGTGCTTTCCGTCTTTAAGGAACTCGTTCATGATGTCGGGGTGCGAGTCCCTGGGAAATATGCTAATCGGAATACCGGCGGCATCGGCGATGTGGGCCAATATGGGCAGGCCCCGAATCACGTCGCCGCACCAGTCTTCGCCGATGACCATCATCTTCGCTGGGCCGTTGGGGCGCTGGGCCAATTCCTTGAAGAATGCCGAATCTTCCGGACTTAGATTGAACCCGCCATGAAATCCTTCGAACCGGGCCTTGTTGACCTTGATCTGGTCGATGTAGCTGGGATAGTCGAATCCCTGTGAGAACCGCTCCGGAGTTACTACGCTGGTCTCTCTAGCCATGGCTTCTCCGATCTGTCAGTCGATTTTGATAGTTGCATGTCGTCTGTCTGAGACGGTGGTTTGATACGAGCCGACGGCTCGTCAACCGATCTCTCAACCGGTCTGCCCCTCGAAGCCAACTTCAACCCGGCCATCGGGATAGATGATGATAGGCACTGTATCGGCATAATCGAGGGCCGCATCCAGGTCGTCTTGGTTCTGGTCTACCCGAATCTCGGTATACTCGATGCCCTGGCGCTTCCATGCGGCGCGCAGGGCGTCGCAGGCAGGGCAAATGGTTAGCGTGTAAACCACTGGGATATCGGCCATAAACGGGCTCCCTAATCAAAAATAAGTCGGTGAATAAGCCATTCTACAACGGGCGTCCAGCGGTATCATCCGGCGCGGCATGAACTTATCGCATCTGAGAATGCGTTCGACAAATGTGGTCTACGCTTGGTTTCAGCCGTGCCTGTTAAGCTACCCTCCCGCCGTCGGCGCCTCAATGATGATTGGCTGATTATAGTCATAGAGTTCGATACTGGACCGAGTCCTAGTGACGATCTCGTAGGAGGCTTCGCCACCATCGGCCAAGGTTCCCGTTGATACCACCTCATACTCGTGTTCTGTGGTCGACTTCAACAGGCGATAATCTGCCATTCCGATGAACAATTCGAACAGATTCACGTGTATACCACTAGAAGGTGCGCCCCTCATCCAAAGAATGGTTGCCCTGTTTCAGGACGTAGGTTAGATGGAAGGCCTCCACTCCATCTACCGTGACCTGTATGAGCGATTGAAACTCTGGGCCTTCAGGAACGGACAGTAACTGTATCGGGGCCATCGCCGAAGGTGACTCCCCCGGGAACGGCCGTTCCGTCCAGGTGCCCTCCTCTGAGTCGGAGTCCGTTATGAACAGTCGCTCTCCAACAGTAATCAATTCGGTGAAGTTGCCGGCATCATCTCCTGCTCCCTCGAACCAAAAATGAACCCGATCTGGAGCAACCCACTCTCCATTTTGAAAACCCTCCTGTACCATCCTCCCCTCGCTGGTTCCGGAGAAAGTGCCTTGGAGGCGATACGATTGCACTTCACTCATGGCGTCGTGAGCTTTTTCGAGGACTTGTTCGGCCGTCGGTGGGACCGATGGGCTGCCGTTGCATGCGGCGAGCAACAGCATCATGATCGGCAATAAATTGAAATGAAAAATCTCACCGCTAGGGCCTCCAATGCCCGCTGACGAAAATCTGGCCTCGCTTTGAATCTGCTTAGGCTCTTATTCTACCGTTTTCCTGAGTGGGCAGCTGGAACTCCCTGATTGAACGGGGATTGCCCGACCTCTATGACAAATTCAGCCTCCGGCCTACGCCAGCGGGATGAGATTCTCCACTGTGTTAGAATCTCGGTGAATAGCTGGCACTCTAATCAGTATTTAATCATTAGGGGAGGATTTTCATATGGCGACTATGATCGATGGTGAGTCGTATCTGGGAAAGGTGCTCATACGTCCGCTGACTGAATCAGGTGATGTCAAGATTTATCTTTGGCCCGTCCGGTGCCTGAAGAGCAAGATGGGTGGACCGACATTCGGAGTTGACATAAGAGGCGAAGAAGTCATACGCTACGACCCCCATGGCCCGCGCGGCCATTGGCACAAGGGCGGCTATGACAAACTAGGCGCCGGAGGCTCCCACGTAGAATTCCCTGACGACGTTAGGGACATCGAGTCTCAAATCACCTGGGCTCTGGCACAGATACGGGACAACGGACAGGAGTTGCTCGCGGAAGCAGGATTCCCCAACGAGGCGCAGTCTCTGGATCAAGAGATGGTCGCGGCCGCTTCGGAAGCCATAATTTCTCACTTGAAGGATGAAGGCGACCTAATCTCCAAGGCCATCGACCAAGGTCTGATTGCCGTCTAATTTCCTCAAGTAACTTTGCTTAATCGCGGAGCAACAAAAAGGCCGCCCTTTCGGGTGGCCTTTTTGCATTCCAGTAGTGTTTTACCGAGTTTAGACCGACTTCTGCCTCAGCGGGGCGCTGACCTCGTGGAGGAAGCCGAGTATCTCTTTGTTGGACTGCCAGGCGCCGGTCTCATGGTAGGGAATCCCCTTCTCGTGGCAGAACGACCGCACGACAACCTGGGCCTTCTTGAGGTTGTTTCGGGGCATGTTGGGGAACAGGTGGTGTTCGATCTGATAGTTCAATCCACCGTACCAGAAGTCAGCGATGGGGCTGCCTTTCACGTTCCTGGCCGTCAAGATCTGCTGGTGCATGTAATCCATTTCAGTATCTTTGTCCAATATGGGCATGCCCTTATGGTTGGGAGCGAAGACCGAGCCCATGTAGACCCCGCCCAACGCACGGTGAACCGCGATGAATAGTGCGCCGTGCCAAGGTCCCAAGAAGAAAAATATGAGGCCCAAGTAGGCGGCCAGTCCTGCGGCCACTAACACTGGCTCGGCAATTGGGTAGCGCATCCGCTCTTTGCGAATCTGGTAGGCGATACCGCCAAAGAGCAGGCTGAGTGCGGTCAGCACGAGGAGAGGGTAGAACAGGAAGGCCTGGTATCTGACCGTTAGACGGCCGATCCCCTTCATGGCCATGGCCTGTTCCTGGGTGAAGGCGAAGAGGGACACTTCGATATCGCCGTCGATCTCCAATTGATTGGGCGCCCGGTGATGAGTGTTGTGTTTGTCCTGCCACCAACTGGGCGTCATTCCGGTTAAGAATCCAACAGCCAAAAGTACCCAGTCGTTACGCTTGGCCGACTTGAATATCTGACGGTGGCCCGAGTCGTGGCCCATGAACCCAAGATTCGTGAACGCCAGAGCCAAAAACACGGCGTTCAGCATCTGTATCCACAAAGTGCCGCTGAAGACCACCAGAACCGAGACGCTGACGGCGATCATTGCCGCCACACTGGGTATTTTCCAAGCATAGTAGCCATATTGCCGTTCCAGCAGCCCCTCGTCGGCCACCAGACGCTTCAGTTCAAGGTACTCCCGATCCTGCTCCCGTTTTGAGATGGGTTCCGGTGAGTCGTTATCAACGCCGGGCCGGTCGATTACTGCCGCGCCCACAAAGTTTTCTGTGCTAATCGTATCTATCTCCCGTGGTTAAACATGGTCCGGAGGTGAGTCCATCCTGCCTGAATACTCCCGCCGAATATCAATCCGGAGTATAGCGGGTTGATCCCACGACGGCCTACAGCAACTGCTACAAGTTGCGGGGAATTCCGGCAACCCGACAGATCTTGACTCGGAATTAAGCTGAGCTGGCTTTAGCTGCTTCTTCTCGGATGTTTTTGGCCGAGGCTTTCAGTGCGTTCAAGACGATGGTCGGCGGCGCCGGGGCCACCGAGCAGTAGGTGACCCCCATATTGATCAGGTCTTGCGGTGTGAACCGGCAGGCGGCGTGGTTCACCGGGATATACACCCTGGCTTTGCCGACGGCATTTACCTTGGCGGCCAGATCAACGAAGGTCTCTCGCAGACGGGGATCGGCAGGATCGGTCAGGCCCAACGCGGTGCTGATGTCGGTTGGTCCCAGGGCGATGATGTCGACGCCGTCCACCGCAGCAATCTCGGCTATCTCGTCCAAGCCGCGCTTGTCCTCGGTCATCACTATTAGCAGTATCTCTTCATTGGAAGTGCGCATGTGATCGAGCCAGGGCGTCGAGCCGTAGCCAGCGGCCCGGGAGCTACCGGCCCCGCCACGATCCCCCACCGGCGGATAGCGAACGGCCTCAACGGCCTTCTTGGCGCCCTCTGCTCCGGCGATATGGGGTACCTGGATACCTTGGGCGCCCATGTCTAGAACGCGCAAGATCGTCTTGGGGTTTTCATCTGGAACGCGGACCACGGGCGTGATGTCGCATAGGTCGGCGATCCGTATCATCTCTCCCACGGTCTCCAGGTCAAACATCGAATGTTCCATGTCGATGAAGGCGCCATCGAAGCCGGCCAATGCGATGATTTCGATCACCGCTGGATCGGCGAAACCAACGTGGCTCACGATCGCCAGGTTGCCTTCGCGCATCACTCTTTTGATCCTATTCGGTTTCATAAATATCTCCCTGTTTGTCGACCGATGCGGAACTCCCGCATCTCTGCATCGGTTTTTGATTTTCTCAAACCCGCTGGAGTGTAGCCACGGTCACGGCCAGTGTCAAATTGGGAGGCCTTCCAGAGGGTCCTTTCAGGGGGACATTTCAGGGGTGAATGCAAGAGCTACCGCCTGGGCGGGTCTTGGACCAGTTCCACCGCGTCGCCAATGGACAATGTGCCGGGGGTCTCGACGCCGCCGTAGACACCAAAATACGGGGCCCGGGCGCTGGGACGGTAGCTGAGAAGCAGCTTGGGGACGTCGAAGTCTCGCTCGCCGGTCTCCGGGTCCAACGTGGTTATGGCGCAACGGGGGTCTGGGGCCACAACCCTCACTCGCAGTTCTGGGCCGATTTGGACCACGCCTCCAAGCCAGGAGTCCTCCTCGTGGGCCGAGCAGCCGTCAATCAGGAGATTGGGCCGGAATCTCTTGCTCTCGAATCTCCGCCCGCTGGTGAGCCTTTCCCCCATGAAATCTATGGACGCCTGGGAAAGCAGAGAGATCGGGTATTCGTCGTAGCTTTCTCCGGGGCTGTCAGTCTTAACCAGCCGGATCGGCGAACCGCAGAAGCCGGACAACGCCTCACTCCACAGCCCAGTAACTTCTCTGCCAACTACCTGGCGGCCCCAGATCACAGTGTCCAACGCGCCGCCCAACTCGGTTGGGCCTGCCACGCAGTTTCCGTCGGGGAATAGGAGGTTAAGAACTTCAGACTCGGCAGAGTACTTGGCTTTGACCAAGACGAGGCGGCCCTCTTGGCGCTGGGTCAACAACCGCCCATCCGCGTCGATCAGATGGAACCGGCGGTCCTCAAGGATGCCCGAGTAGCCGACAGTCACAGATTCTTGCTGCTCCAGAGCAAGGGACTTCACAGGCGCGGTGAAGATTGCCGAAACACGAGGCAATGCGCATCCCCCAAATACAACGCCGGTTCGTCAGGCTAAATTGCCGGGCCTACCGGGCCTACCGGGCTTAGACGAGTCTCTTAGCCGTTCCCAGGCCGGGTCCCCAAGATGATGGGCACTTGCTCCACGGCCCCGTCCTTGTGTAGCACGTCAAACATGACCTCATCACCAGGTCTCGTGTTCTTGGTCAAATAGGTAATCAAGTCGGTCATATCCCTAACTTGAGATCCGTTGATGGCCGTAATAGTGTCGCCGCCCAGAGAATATTGCGTCCCATTCAATAGTTCAGTCCGGTCGCCTCCGATTAGACCGCCTTCATTGGCCGGACTGTCTGAGTTAACCGAGATTATCAGGGTTCCCTGAGTGTCCTTGGGCAGATCCATCAATTGGGCGACCACGGGCCCCATCGTAGACCCGGAGATGCCGAGCCAGGAATACTCATACTTCCCATCTTCGATCAAGGCTGGCACGACCATCTTGGCGATGTTTATCGGCACGGAGAAACCAATTCCGGCGCTGCTGCCCGAGCGGCTGATTATCTGGGTGTTGATCCCCACCACCCGGCCGAAGCGGTCAAGCAGCGGGCCACCGGAGTTGCCTGGGTTGATGGGAGCGTCGGTCTGAATAACTTCTGGAACCGTGAATTGGCTGGACCCGCTGCGGATGGTGCGGCCGATGGCGCTGATGATTCCGCTGGTCATGGTGAACGTCTGGCCAAATGGAGCGCCGATGGCCACGGCGAGTTGGCCGACGAAGACGTCGTCGCTGTCGCCAAGCTCGATGGGAACAAGATTATCTGGAAGGTCTTCCAATTCCAAGACGGCCAGATCGGAATCGACGTCTCCTCCCAGCACCTTGGCCAGCACCTGCGTGCGGTCAGCGAAAATCACAGTGACAACTTCGGCGCCGTCCACCACGTGTTGGTTGGTGACGATCCTGCCCTTGTCGTCCCAGACGAATCCAGAACCTTCCCCGAGATCAAAGAATTCTTCGGGGCCGTTTGGGAACTCGCCGGTGCCGTTGTTTCCAACCCGCTCTTGGATGACCTGGATGTTGACCACCGAAGGCAGAGCCTTGTCGTAGATCCGGGCCATGACCGATTCCTGGGCCGCCACCAATTGATCGGCGGCAGTATGATCAGCGGCGGTATCTCCGCCTGGGAGGACCGTCCCGCTGGTCTGGGTTGCGTCCTCACCGGTGGCGGACGATGTCGGTTCGGCAGTTGCTGCAGCGCTTCCGCTGCAGGCCGTGAGCACGAAGAGAAATAGTCCCACCGCCACCGGAATCAGCCAGGTCTTAACATTCTTCTTGTTAAGCAATTTATATCGTTCCATTCTCAACCGGATCCATGATCTTGATTTGCCAACTTCCAATATACGTAAAATACGTCTCTGAATCACGCCCTGGATTGCAATCGCGGTTAACCAGTGCGTTTCTTGCCTGTTTTTTCCTCGAATAATTGCCAGGTGAGGTCATTGAACGGGTAGTATTTGCCCGGAGAGCACTGCTCGATCTCCAGCTGGGCTTTGATCACTTCCTCCACCTCCTCCCGCTCATGCGCGATGCGAATAACCTCGTCCACCGTAGAGGCCGGCACAACCACCACGCCATCGTCATCGCCCACCACGGCGTCACCGGGCCGCACCAAGACTCCACCGCATTGGATGGCGTCGTTGACCTGCCAGGGCCAGAACTCGGCTGGGCCTTGTTTGGCGGTGGTATTGGCCGCGTACACCGGGAAGCCGTATCCCTTGAGGGTGTTGCTATCCCTGGCCGCCCCGTCGGTGACCAGGCCTCCGGCCTTACGTTGCATCATCCGCAGAAATTTGATGTCGCCCCCAATGGAGCTGTACTCCCAGCCCATGGCGTCTATGACCAGGACTTCCTCGGGACCGCATAGCTCGATGGCCACGTATTCGGCCGACTGGTCTCCCTTGGGTTTGTCGGCAACCAGGTCGGGCCGGTGGGGCACAAACCTGAGGGTAACGGCACGCCCAGCCATGTGTTGTCCCGGCTGCAAGGGCTTTGCGCCGTGGATAAAGCTCATGGGCCAGCCCATCACCCAGAGTCCGTCGATCAAGGTCTGGGTGGGAATCGCGGGAAGAACTTCTAGGGTTTCGCTGGAGATGGGAATAGCGTCGGGCATGTTTGACCCCTTCATGTTTTAGTAGTCGGATGACTGGCCATCAATGAACGTAAATGTGAGAAGTGGGGCGAGATGGAGTGGTCAATTTGGGCCTGAGTATATCAGGCGGTCAGGCTGGGGCGCAGGCACGGATGATCTGCAATGCCTGTTCTTTGGCGCCTTCACCCATGAACCGAGGGGGCACGATGGGCAACGTTATGCCGGCCTTGCGGTAATCAGCCAATTTCCGGCGGCATTCGTCAGCCGTGCCCACCAGGCCGATCTTGTCGATCAGACCAGGAGGAACCAGGTTAAGCGCTTCTTGGGTACGCCCTTCCTGCCAGGCCACACGCACGTCTTCTATCTCCTCGGGGAACCCAGCTTCAACCATGAGCTTCCGGTAGCGGGGGAAACGGCCGGCGTAGGACGCGATGGGTTGGCGCATCAAGTCCCTGGCGGCGTCCCGGTTATCAGAAACGGCGCAGGGCAGCAGGCTGGCCACTTCCACGTCGCTCGGATCGCGTCCGGCGTTGCGTGCGCCGATGGCCACATGCCTGGCCGCTGATTCCGCGTGGTCCAGAGTGCACCAGGTCAAGATCGCGCCTTGGGAAATCTCGCCGCAGACCTCCAACATCTTGGGGAACACGGCGGCGACATAGATCGGTATCTCACTCCGCAGGGGTTCGAACCAAAGGTCGAAGCGGTCGATGTCGTAGATCTCGCCGTGGTAATTCACGTCAGAGTCTTTCAGAATAGCCCGGACGATGTCCACGCACTCCCTCAGCCGCTGCACCGGGCGGGTGAACTCCAGGCCATGCTCCGGTTCCACCTGTACTTTATGGCTGGTGCCCAAGCCCAAGGTGAACCGGCCATTGGAGAAATAGTCCACCGATGCCGCCGCCATGGCGATGGTCGGGGAAGTGCGGACGTAGACGCTGGTGATGCTGGTGCCCAACTTGATCCTTTCGGTGGCGACGGCGCAGGCGGTGAGGATGGAGAACTGGTCGCCGCCATGACCCTCGGCCACCCAGGCGGATTCATAGCCCAATTCTTCGGCCAATCGCACGCACTCGACAATATCCTGGGGCGACATTCCCCCTGAGAACCCTACTCCGATACGTTCCATTCTCTGCATCTCCGCGCCAGGACCTGTTTACAAAGCCACTACTCTTTGGCTTCTCTTTGGCTTCTCTGCCGTTCGAGGGTCTATGATATGCCATGCCGTCAACGGAACGCAGCAATGCAACGCCGGGTTATGCAGTCAGGATCGGACCTAACGGGATTTGACCCCACAAGCGCCGCTCACCTATAGCCGATACCGGTGGACCGTTATCGGCATCTGGCTTTTCTCCAGCGTTTCTTCTTTCATGGTATTGAACACGCTGGGCATATTGCTGCCCGCCATCAGCGCCGAACTCAGCCTGTCGCCCAGTCAGCAGGGGCTGCTGGGGTCGGCGTCCCATTGGGGCAACATCGCCTTGGCCATCCCACTCAGTTGGGCTACCTCTCGTCTATCACCCAAATCGCTCACCACCGCCTCTCTCGTGATGGCCACCTTTTGCCTGTTCCTTCAGAGTTGGGCGCCGGTATTCGTGGTGCTGCTGGCGGGGCGGCTCTTGTTCGGGATAAGCAACATCGCCCAAATGCCGGCCCGGGCGCTTCTAACGCGGCAGTGGTTTCCGCCTAAAGAAGTGCTCATGGTGAACGGTCTGTCCAACGTGCTTTTCGGCCTGGTTGTAGGAGGAGGGCTAGCCCTGGCTCCCGTGATACTGGGATACCTCGACGGCGATTGGCGGATGACCCTGCGCATCTTCGGCATGTTTTTCGCCGGTATAACAGTCTTATGGGTCATCCTGGGAAAAACAAGGGCCAACGAGTCCGATCAGGACGTTGTCACGCCCCACGGGATGGAGGTAATAAAAGGGGCTTTGGGCCATCGGGATCTATGGCTCTGCGGCCTGGGTTTCGTGGGCGCCACAATGTCCTTTGGAGCTTTCTTAGCCTTCTACCCCACATTGATGCTACAGGAATTCGACATCTCTCTGCGCCTTTCCGGCAGCATCTTGGCGTTGGGAGTAGTAGTAGGTGGAGTGGGTGGTCTCGGCATAGCGTGGGCGGCGTCCAGGTTTGGCCGGGAGGGGCGATTCCTTCAAGTCCTGGGGCTCCTGATGATTGGGACCAACCTGGGGATGGTATTAACGGGAGCGGTACCCGCGCTGTTTGCGTTGTCATTATTCAACGGAGTCGCTTGGGCGTTCTTCCCAATCTTGGTGACGGTGCCGTTCCATCTGCCGGGGATCAAGCCCCGAGAGCTGGCGGTGGCCTTCACTTTCACCATGATGATGACTTCGGTCGGCACTTCGCTGGGCCCGCTCTTCACAGGCTTCCTGCAAGAAGCCTTCGACAGTCTGAAAGTGGCCCTGTTCATAATCAGTTTCACATCAATCAGCCTGATCATGGCCGGAAGCACGCTACGGTTCGGCTCCCAACGAACAGCCAACGGCTAGCGGCTAGCGGCTACTCCAACACCCCGTCCTCTTCCAACGATTTGTACTCGTCGTCAGACAGGCCGATCAATTCTTTCAAGACGTGGCTCGTGTGCTGCCCCAGCAGCGGGGCCGGCGTGTCCAGGCTGCCCGGACTTACTGAAAAGACCATCTCGCTGGTGTCGGTGGCGTAGGGGCCGATCTCGGGGTGGTCCAACCACTGGAAATGACCACGGTGCTGTATTTGGGCATCGTCGAACAGGTCACGGCAGTCGTTGACCATTCCTGCGGGAACTCCGGCGCTTTGGAGGGTCTCCATCAGAGCCCCGACCTCCCAAGAACTGGTCCAGTTAGACAGCAATTTTTCCAGTTCGTCCTCGTTGGCTTTTCTTCCCAGAAAGGTGGCGAAATCAGGGTTGTGGGGCCAGCCAACACCGTCGGGCGCGATGGTCCGTTGCAGGCCTTCCCATTGGTCATCGTTGGAACAACTCAGGGCGATCCAGCGGTCGTCACCGGAGCAGGGAAACGCGCCGTGGGGGGCCGCTCCCGGATCCCGGTTGCCCATGCGTGACTGCTCTCGGCCGTTGACCGCGTAGTCGAGCAGCACCGGGGCGGAGAAGTGCAGGTTAGTCTCCAACTGCGACATATCGATGTGGATGCCCTCGCCGGTGCGGCGGCTGCGGTCCAACCCCGCCAAGATCGCGGCCACGGCGAACCTGGGCACGATAAAGTCGGTGTAGGCGCCATATGGATTAACGGGGTCCCGGTCAGGCCAGCCGGTCAGATTCGTCAGGCCAACCAACGAAGACAGCACCGGACCAAAGCCCGGCTGCCGTTCCATGGGGCCGCCCCGTCCCATCATAGAAGTGCTGAACATGACGATGCCCGGATTGACCTCTTTAAGCTGGTCGAAGCCAAGTTCCCAACTTTCCATGGTCCCAGGGGTGAAATTCTCGGTGACCAGGTGAGCCCACTTGGCCATGCGCAGCATCAACTCTCGCGCCCTGGGGTGGCGCATGTCGACGGTGATACCCATCTTGTTGGCGTTGTAGCTGGCGAAGTAGGCGCTGCGGTTGATGCCTGATATGCCGTCCTTAAAGGGCGCGCCACGGCGCAACGTGCCAGGGCGTTTGGCCGACTCAACGCGAACGACGGTGGCCCCATACTCCCCCAGGTATTTGGTGGTCATGGGTCCCACCGCCACCCAGCAAAAGTCTAGAACGTTCACTCCATCCAGAGGTTTGTTTGAAGTTGGATGAGCGGTCATCAGATCACCCCTATCCGCTTCAGGGACTCGATCTCCTGGACTGAAAGACCCAACTCCCCTTGGTATATCTCCAAGTTGTGCTCTCCGATGAGCGGCGGCCTGCGGTATAGACCGGCAATGTCTCTGCCATCGCCCGACTTTACGAAGGCGCCAGGATACCGGACGGTTGCGCCCAATTCTTTGTGCTCCATCTCTTTGAAGTACCCCCGGGCCTCAAGCTGCGGATGGCCCTGCAGCGCGGAGGGGGTGGCCACCGGGAACAGCAATATCCTTCGGTCTAGGCTGCCCTGAACCAGTTCTGCCCTGGTGTGGCCAATGAAGAATTCTCCAAGGGGTCCGCTCAGTTGGGTCATGAGCTCCGGCGTGATCGCTCCGTAACCCAGTTCCTCCCAGCCAACGGCATTTAGTTCGGTCACATCCAGGCCGTCCTCTTCCGCCCAGGCCAACAGCGCCCTGGTGCTGTATGCGACGGTCCCTCCCTGGACCATATAGTTGACATAACCATCTTTACAGGGCCAGTTGATGCGCACCCGGTTCTCGCCGGAAGTCTGGCGGTAGACCCCCATGCGCTTCAGTATCGCCCCTTCGATGTCCCAGATCTGGGGGGCATGGGCCAGGGTTTTCGCGACCGCCTGTTGGCAGGAAACGTCCACGTATTGCCCCTGCCCTGAGGTAACCCGGTAGGTGTGGGCCAACATGGCTGCGGCGGCTCCCGCTGCGGCGCCGTGGATGTAGAAATGGGGAAAGCTGATCCGTACCGGCGCGCGGTCGTCATCGCCGGTGAGATACATGAACCCACCCAGGGCCATGCCGACGATGTCCGACGCTTGATAGTTGGAATAGGGGCCGTCCTGCCCAAAGGCGGTGATCGAGACCATGACCAACCTGGGGTTGATGCCGGCCAGATGGTCGTAACCCAGGCCTATTCCTTCCAGGTAGCCAGGTTCGAATGATTCAATGAGAAAATCCGCCTCGGCGACCAATCTTTCCAGGAGCGCCCGCCCGTCCTTCCGTTCTAGGTCCAGAGTGACGCTCCGTTTATTGGCGGCATAGGCCCACCAGAAAAGACTTTTTTCGGGGCGGGGGTCGTCGCCATAGAAGGGTCCGATGTTGCGGGCGGGGCTGCCGCCGGGAGGCTCGATCTGGAGCACGTCGGCCCCCAGGTCGGCCAGTATCTTGCCTGCGAGCAGACCTCGTTCATCGGTCAGGTCTAGCACTCGGTAGGGTGCGAGCAGGAAATCGATTCCCTCTTGGGTGCCGGGCATCGTCTCTCCAAGGGCGGCTGAGTTGTGCGAGGTTAGTGCGCAGATATTGTAGTACCCCCCACCCTTTAGTCAACCGGCTCGCCGGGTTTTCCGGCCGGCTCGCCGGGTTTTCTGGGGCTACGGGTTTGGCGGATGACGGTTCGACTTGCTTGTATGGAAAATGCTGGGGTTGTAGGATGGTAGTAATAGAGTTGTAGTCCCGCAGAGCTTTTGGGGGGACGATTGGGAAGAGATGGCCACTAGGACCAACTGGTACAGCGATCATCCGGCGGCCTGCACCTGCGTTTACTGCAATGAAAAGCGGACCATGCAGCCCGAGACAGGGAAGATTGGGCGCAACGCTAAGTGCCCGTGCAATAGCGGCAAGAAATACAAACGCTGCCACGGTAAATAGAGCATAGGGCGTTGGCTCGGCTCTAGTTGGCGATTGCTGGGTTGGCGATTGCTAGTTGGCGATTTAATGAAAAAGGGGCGTCTCGAAATGATTGAGACGCCCCTTTTGGTTGCCTGAAGCTTGCTCTTCTAGCTTTTGTCGGAGGAGATTTTGACTTCGTAATTGCCCAACTCTCCTCCCAATATGAAGGTCGGCCTGGGCCCGGCGTGGGACTGTTTGAATGAGTCGCTCTTGGTCCAATTCTGAAAGTCATTTTTCGATTCCCACCGGGTCACTACCAAGTAAACCTCGTGGTCATCTTCTTCATCCAGCTTCCATAGTTCGAAGCTCTTGAAACCGGGTTCTTTCTCGACCCCGCCGCGCTTTCCAAAGACCTCTTCCATCTCGCCGCCGTGGCCTTTTTCGATCTTGATCCGGTTGGTTACTGCGTACATATCCTCACTCGCCACCGGTGCATCACCGGCGTTCTCATCTGGGTCGGTCGGCTAGATTCTCTGGCGAATCCGATGTGGGAGCGAGCCAGCATTGGCTCACTCATTCAACGGTACAGCAACGGTACAGCCCCGGAGCTCAACGCCCACAAACACCCTGTCTCCCCGCCCTTTCAATGCGATTGTTTGACCCTCTGAAAGCGTAGCCATGACCGGGTCTTCGGTATCGCTAAAATTACAGCGCACCCCGCCTTCAAGATCGATGTACGGGGTATACAGCAAGCCCCTATATATCTGGCTAACGATTCCGGTAACGAGAATGACTTTCCCTTTATATTTGTCGTTCGCAGCGGACTCGTCGGAGTCATATTCCGCGGCAATCTCGTCGGCCGATACTCGAAAATCAGGGTCTTCGTCCGCGATCGACTTCGCGATACCAAACTCAGTTTCGCATGCAGTCAAAATCACTAGGAAAGCTAAGCCGACCGCTGCGGCAATCCTTCTCAATGTCTCCGTCCCGATTACAAACATGGGCTGTGGTTAGTCGTCCTATCGTGGCCGCATCCGATAACCACGGTAACAACGGTAACACCGGGGAAGAATTTACCCGCGATGCATGATAATCGAACCCAAGGCCGACGGGGTCCGCCAAACTGATTGGCTCGCTATCCCGGATGAATCCGGCAATGCCGCCGAGGTCCAGTTAGACCAGCGTTCCGGTGTTAGCCAAAAAGGGGTTAGCCAGAGATTAGATGTAAAGGTCCATTAACACCGCGCGAGGTCAAGAACGCAGGCTTGGGCCCAATCTTTTTCGGCCAATGAATTCAACCCAAGTTTGGCGTAGGTGTCGCCCCTCTGCTGGTAAATACTCCCCGTCGGCCCAAGACGAATCGCTTGGTCGAAATCGCTGATGGCTGACAACAACTGATCTGTGAGAATGTCTCCCGCCGATCCGAAATACGATGCCCCGCGCAACTCGAATCGATCCCTAGTAGGCTCAAGGACGATAGCTTTAGTGAAGTCATCTATCGCCAAGAAATAATCTTCGTTTTTGAAACGAGCAAATCCGAGGCCATGATAGTCCGCAGCGGTCGGGATCGGATCCCTCGTAATCACCTGGTCAAAATCGAAGATAGCTTGTGTGTAGATTCTTAACCCATTGTAGGCCTCGCCCCTCCAACGGTAATAATCCACGACAGTTGGATTCCAAATCAATGCCTGGGTGAGATCGCTTAATGCTTCTTGGAAATTTGCCAATTCCAAATTACTTCTGCCCCGCCAGGCATGAGCTTCAATATATTCCCGTTTCCCGGCGATAGCTGCGGTGAACTCAATCACGGCAGAATCGAAGAGGCCGAGCTCTTGTCAAAACCTGTGGAAATTCCCTTCCAGGCTAATGGCGGATCAGTCCGCCGCAGCCGC